>NZ_JAFBBT010000001.1:2771935-3143870 GCF_016907335.1 Curtobacterium herbarum | reverse complement strand
GCGGCGACGGTGACGAACTGTTCGAGCAGCCGGGTCTCCATGCACCCATCATCGACCGGATCGATGGCGCACATCAAGATGATCCGTTTGACCCGATGGGTACGGCGCGGGAGCATCGGAGCATGTCATCCGTCATCGACTCCCCGGCGACCGGCTCCACGGCCACCGCACCGGCCCCTCGCGGCCGTCGCGCGCACACCCGCCGGCGTCACGGCTTCGGCTTCTGGGCCGTCGCCTTCGCGTTCACCTCGGTGATGGCCTTCGCGACCGTCCCCGCGCCGCTCTACGTCATCTACCAGGCGCGCGACGGCTTCCCGACCTTCACGACGACCGTCGTCTTCGCCGCCTACGGCCTCGGTGTCGTCGGGTCCCTGTGGCTCGCCGGACACCTCAGTGACGTGCACGGTCGTCGGCCGCTCATCCTCGTCTCGATCGCCCTCGAGCTCGTCGCCGCCGTCCTGTTCCTCGTCTGGAACGACGTCAGCGGTCTCATCGTCGCCCGACTCGTCACCGGTCTCGGCGTCGGCACCCTCACCGCCACCGCGACCGCCCACCTCGGGGAGCTCAGGGTCCGGGCGACCGGTGACGAGGCCTCCGCCAAGGGTGCGAGCGTCGCCGCGGGCGTCGTCAACCTCGGCGGGCTGTCCCTCGGCGCCCTCATCGGTGGCGCCCTGGCCGAGTTCGTCGGGCGGCCGCTGATGGTGCCGTACGTGGTCTTCGTCGTCGCCCTCGCGATCGCGTTCGTCGTCGTCCTCGCCGTCCCCGAGACCGTCGACCGTCCGACCGAGCCCGTGCCGTACCACCCGCAGCGGCTGCGCGCCCCCGAGGGACAGAGCGCCGCGTTCTGGGCCGCCGGGACCGGTGCCTTCGCCGCCCTCGCCGTGCAGGGGCTCTTCACCTCGGTCGCGCCAACGTTCCTCGGCACCACCTTCCACGTGACCGACCGGCTGGCGGCCGGTGCGACGACCTTCGGTGTCTTCGCCGCGAGCGCCCTGTCCCAGGTGGTGTTCGCGAAGCTGCCGCCGCGCACCCAGATCCGCCTGGGCGTCGTCCTGCTCGTCGGCGGCCTGGCCGTCCTCGCGGTGTCGGCGGTGGTCCTCCGGGTCGGCGGCTTCGTCGGCGGTGGCGTCGTCGCCGGTGCCGGCGTCGGGCTCCTCTTCCGTGCCTCGATCGGTAGTGCCGGTGCCCTCGTCGGCCCCGAGGAACGCGGCGGAGTCCTCGCCGCCACCTTCCTCATCGCCTACGCCGGGCTCACCGTCCCGGTCGTCGCGGTCGGTGCGGCGCTGCTCGTGCTGCCCACGCTGCCGGTCCTCATCGGGTACGTGGTGCTCGTCGCCGCGCTCGCGGTCTTCGCCGGAGCGCGTCTGGCCGCGCGCGCCTGACCGGCACGCGCCTCCCGGCCGAGACGGGCCCGTCTGCGTGAGACGGGCCCGTCTGTGTGAGACGCCGCCTTCTGCGCAAGACGCCGCGGTATTCGGCGGCGTCGTGCGCATCCGGCGGTGTCGTACCCGAACGGCACCGCCGACGCGCACGGGCCCGTCTGCGCGGGACGGCCCCGTCTGCGTGAGGCGCCGCGTTCCGCGCGAGACGCCCCAGAGTTCGGCGGCGTCTCGCGCACCCGGCGACGTCGTACCCACACGGCGTCGGGACTCCGCCGCCCCCTCCCGGCCAGCAGCACATCACGCGGCACCCGCCCGTCACGCAGCCGGCCGGGAGGCCCACACCCCCTCCGGCATACTGGCCGCATGCCCGCGAAGCGCTCCCGTTCCACCCTGACCGGCGTCGCCGCGGCGGTCGCCGCCGTCGTCGTGATCGGCGGCTTCGCGCTGACGAACGCCCGGGAGGGTGACGACGCCGTCCTCTCTGCCGCACCCTCGGCCACCGCGACCGACACGGCCGACCACGACGGAACCGGAACCGGAACAGGCACCGGCGCGGGCACGGACACGGCCGACGGCACCAGCACCAGCACCGGCACGGACACCGGCACCAGCGTCGCGGTCATCGCACGGCAGGGCCCGGACCTGCCCGGCGCCCCGGTCCTCGACCGGTGCGGGTCGGACGGCCGCGCCTCGGTCGCGCGCTACGACACGGCAGCGCTCGGCGACGTCGTGCTGCAGTGCGGCACCTCGGCGCAGGGCTACGAGCACATCCGCGTCCGGCACACCCGCGACTGGCAGGGCGTCCTGTCCGGGCACACGACGCAGCGGGACTGGGACGACGCCATGCTCACGGCGGTGCGGACGGCGCTGACGAACCCGCAGAAGGGGCTGCCCGTCGACGCCGGCGACGGCAAGGTCTGCTACGCCGCTCCCGTGCGCTTCGATGACGGCAGCGCGCCGAGCCCGGACGGCTTCGTCAAGGTCATCGTGTCCGCGACGACCGACCGGGTGATCACGGCCTACCCGACGCGCGACTCCGACTGCTGACGAGCACGAGCACGAGCACGAGCACGAGCACAAACGCAAGCACTGGCACCGGTCAGACGTGCACCTCGTGCTCGTGTCGCTGGTGCGAGGCGGGTTCGAGCTGGAACGTGGAGTGCTCGACCGGCACGTCGAAGTGCTCGGCGACGCACTGCTGCAGTTCGTCGAGGATCGCCGGTGCGTGCGCGGTCGTGAAGCAGTGGTCGTCCACCACGACGTGCGCGGTCAGGTTCGGGACCCCGGTGGACACCAGCGTCGCGTGCAGGTCGTGCACGGCGATGACGTGGTCGAGCTGCAGGATGTGTCCGCGGACGGCGTCCAGGTCGAGGCCGCGCGGTGTCGCCTCGAGCAGGACGTCGGCGGTCTCGCGGAGGAGCTTGACGGCGCGGGGCATGATGAGCAGGCCGATCAGCAGTGCGGCGACCGAGTCGGCCCGCTCCCACCCGGTCAGGAACAGCACGACCGCCGCGGCGATGACGGCGACCGAGCCGAGGGTGTCGTTGAGGACCTCGAGTCGGGCGGCCCGCGAGGTGAAGCCCTCACCCGAGGCACGCACGAGCACCGCGAACGCGACGAGGTTGCCGATCAGCCCGACGAAGCCGAAGACCAGGAGCGGCCCGGCCTCGATCTGCTCCGGCACGAACAGGCGCTGCACGGCGGAGATCACGACGTAGACGCCGACCGCCAGCAGGATCGCGGCCTGTGCGGTGGCACCCAGGACCTCGGCCCGCTGGTACCCCCAGGTCCGCCGGGCGGTCGGGGTGCGGCGCGCCAGCCGGGTGGCGACCAGGCCGATGCCGAGCCCGCCGGTGTCGACGACCATGTGTCCGGCGTCGACGAGCAGGGCGAGTGAGCCGGTGACGACCGCGCCGACGACCTCGGCCAGCAGGATGCCCGCCGAGATGCAGAACGCGATCAGCAGCGCCCGCTCGGACGCGTGGCCGTGCGCGTGGCCGTGGTCGTGTCCCATGCCCTCCATCGTAGGAGCCGCGTCCGACGACGTGCCAGGATCGGGAGCGTGATCCGGTCGCCCTACCAGCTGAGCGCGTCGGAGGGCGTCCTCGCGGGCCTCCACCCCAGGCTCCGCACCTACTTCGGTGCCGTGCCGCCGGGGCACGTCGGCCGGGGGAACGGGGTCTTCACCGTCGTCGGCACCCCGCGGCGCTGGCTCTGGCCCGTGCTGCGCGTCCTCGCGCGGGACGCGGTGGTGTTCCCGGTCTGGGAGCACGACGTCCCGTTCACGGTCGAGAACCGCCCGGTCCACGTCCGGCGCGGACGGTCCGGACCGCACACCGACCGGGAGGCCCGTCCCGCCGTCCGCGCGCACCGCACCTTCCACTTCGCGAGCGGTGACCGCACCATGGTCGACGCGATCACCGCGGAGCCCGAGGGGCTCGTCGACCACCTCGGCCGGCACGGCCGGGTCAGCACGCTCCTCGCGGTGACGGTCCCGAGGACCGGACCCGACGCCGGAGCGCTCCGCCTGGTCTCCACGCGGGTGTCGGTGCATGCGCTGGGTCGGGAGTGGCGCCTCCCGTCCGCCCTGTCGCCGCGCGTGCTGCTGACGGAACGATTCGATGACGAAGCCGACGTGCAGCGCGTGTCCCTGACGCTCCGGGCGCCGGTGCTCGGCACGCTGTACCGGTACGAGGGGGCGTTCCGGTACGCCGTCGTGCCCGACGACGTGTGACCGGCACCGAGAGGACAGCATGGACGAGCAGCAGCAGCGACGCGTGGTGGTGGCGGGGGCGAGCGGATTCGTCGGCCGGTACCTGCAGGACGCCTTCCGGGCCGAGGGCTACCAGGTCGTCACGGTCGGTCGCACCGGCGACGCGGTGTGGGGCAACACCCTGCGGATCCGCGAGCTCGTGGACGGCGCCGACCTGGTCGTGAACATGGCCGGCAAGAGCGTGAACTGCCGGTACGGACGGCGGAACCGGGCCGAGATCCTGCGCTCCCGGGTCGACACCACGCTCGAGCTCGCCGAGGCGATCCGCACGGCCGAGCACCCGCCGCCGCTGTGGATGAACGCCTCGACCGCGACGATCTACCGGCACGCCGACGACCGCCCGCAGGACGAGGCGACCGGGGAACTCGGCGAGGACTTCTCGGTCTCCGTCGCCCGCGCGTGGGAGGACGCCCTGTTCACCGCGGACCTGCCCGGCACCCGGCGTGTGGCGCTGCGGATGGCGATCGTGTTCGGTGACGGCAGTGCGCTGCTCCCGCTCCTGCGACTGGCGCAGGCCGGGCTCGGCGGCCCCCAGTACGACGGCCCGTGGATCCCGACCCGGGCGCGCCTGGCCGCCGGCACGTACCACCACGACCGGGGCACCCACGGGCGGCAGCGGTTCAGCTGGGTGCACATCGAGGACGTCCTCGGGGCGATCCGGTTCATCCGCGACCACGAGGACATCGACGGCCCGGTGAACGTCACGAGCCCGGAGCCCTCCGACAACCGCACGGTGATGGCGACGCTGCGGGACGCCGTCGGTCGTCGGTTCGGGCTGCCGACCTGGCGGTGGATGCTCGAGCTCGGGTCCTTCGCGATCCGGACCGAGACCGAACTCGTGCTGAAGAGCCGGTGGGTGGTGCCGACGCGGTTGACCGAGGCCGGCTACGTGTTCCGGTACCCGAAGCTGCGCGGGGCGCTCGCCACGATCATCGCGGAGCGGCGTCAGCACCGGGGCTGAGCTCGGCGACGGGCGGGTCGACCTGCGGCCCGAGCGTGGCGTGCGGGGGCTCGTGGGACGCCCCCGTCTCCGCGCGACGCCCTGGTGTCCCCGAGACGCCGCCGGATCTCGCGGCGTCTCGGGCACTCGGAGGCGTCTCGGCTGCGGTGGCCGCACCGGACGCGCCTGCGGCGGCACCAGCGGCGGCGGCAGCACCAGTGCCGCCCGCAGCACGCGCCGGCCGCGACGACCACAGCACCGCCCCCACGACGACCGCGCCCGCGAGCACCTCGACCAGGTCCGGGACCTCACCGAACGCCACCCAGGACGCCAGCACCCCGACGACCGGCACGAGCATCGAGAACGGTGCGACCGTGCTCGACGGGTACCGGCCCATCAGCCGCGACCAGATGCCGTACCCGACGACGCTCGCCGCCAGCACGATGTAGAGCACGGCCAGGTCCGCGGGCAGCGCGTCGGCGGTGAACGCGGTGCCGAGTGCCTGCCCGATCCGGTCCGGTCCCTCGACCAGGAACGACAGGACCGCCATCGGGATCGGCGGCACCACGGCCCACCACAGCGTCAGGTGCAGCGGGTTCACCGGTCCGGCCCTGCGGGTCGCGACGTTGCCGATCGCCCAGCCGAGGGCACCGCAGAGCACGAGCACGACGGGCAGCAGCGCGGCGGTCTGGGCCCGGTGCACGGCGATCACGGCGAGGGCGGCCACGGCGATGCTGACGCCGACGACCTGCCGGGCGCTCAGGCGTTCGCGGAGCAGGACCCCGGCGAGCAGCACGGTGAACGGCGCCGAGGCCTGCACGACGAGCGACGCCAGGCCCGAGGGCATGCCGGCTGCCATCCCCAGGTAGAGGAACGCGAACTGCAGCACCCCGAGCGTCGCGCCGACCAGCACGATCCAGCGGAACGGGATCGGCGGCCGCGGCACGAAGAGCAGCGTCGGGACGGCGAGCAGGGTGAACCGGAGCGCGGCGAGCAGGAACGGTGGGTAGTGCTCGAGCGCGATCGCCGTCGCGGGGAAGTTCAGGCCCCAGGCGACGGCGGCGACGAGGGCCAGGATGCGGTCGCGGAGCAGCACCGGATGATCGTCCCGCACCGGACGCGGTAGCACCAGCGAACGTTCCGACAGCGTCGTTGTAGGGTTCCTGCATGGTTGGCTTCGACATCGCCCTGCTGCCGGTCCTCCGCGAACTCGCCGAACGGGGCAGCGTCACCGCGGTCGCGACGGCCACGCACCGGACGCCGAGCGCCGTGTCCCAGCAGCTCCGGACCCTCCAGCGGCAGGCCGGGGTCCCGCTCGTCGAACGCGTCGGCCGCGGCGTCCGGCTCACCGAGCACGGCCGGGTCCTCGCCGGGCTCGCCACCGGCGTCGCCACCGCGTTGGCGACCGTCGAGTCAGCGTGGCGCGAGCATCTCGACGGGGCCACCGGCACGGTCGACCTGGCGGTGTTCCCATCCGCCGCCGAACTGCTACTGCCGGGCCTGCTCACACGGATGCGCGCGCACCCCGGGATCGCGCTGCAGCTCTCCGACGTCGACGTCAGCGAGGGCGAGTTCGCCCCGCTCACCGCCGACCACGACGTCGTGATCGGCCACCGGTCGGACGGTGCCCGGGGCGCCGACCGTCGGAGCGTCGAGACCGTCCCGCTGCTCCGGGAACCGCTCGACGTCGCCCTGCCGCTCGACCACCCGCTGGCGGACCGGCAGCGCGTCGGCATCGAGGACGTCGTCGGCGCGACCTGGATCGGTGTCCCGGAGGACTACCCGATCGACCGGGTGCTCACCGCCGTGGCGGCGGCGACGGACGCGCCACCCGAGGTGGCCTTCCGCACGATCCACCTGCCCGTGATCGAGAACCTGGTGGCGGCCGGGCACGGCATCGCACTCGTGCCGCGGTACACCTCGCGGACGCGGGCGCCCGGCCGGTTCCGACTGGCGACCCTGGCCGACGTGCGCGCCGGGCGGCGGATCGAGGCCCTCGTCCGCCCCGACCGTGCGGTCCGTCCCGCGGTCCGGGTCGTCCTGGAGGCACTGGTCGCCGAGGCCACCGCCCTCACCTCCTGAGACGGCCCGGCCCGAACCACATCGCTACGCATGATGCGTATTGCCCTGTTCGCCAGGAGCCGCTACGCTTCAGGCGTAGCACGGGGGGTGTTACGGGGCGACCGGTCGTCCGAGCGTGGTTGAGGGGGTCGGGTGATCGGGCTGCATCGTCAGCCCGATCGCGCGAACGACGCGACGACCGGCCCGCCCCGCCCTTCCGGCACGAGCGCGCCCGTCCGTCGGCGCCTCTCCGTCGGGCCGTGCCCACGACCGGCCTGTCGGCGCCCGCCCGTCCGTGTCCGCAGCTCGCCGTGCCCACGACGGGGCCGATCGGCGTCTCAGGACCGGCCGCGCGCCTCCTCGATCTCCCGCAGGAGCGCCGTCAGGCGGTCCAGGTGCTCAGCAGTCACGTCCTGGTTGAGTGTCCGCGCCGCGTAGAGACTGACCGGGCTGGTCCGCTCCGCGAGCGTGAACCGCAGCGCGGCGTCGATCGTCTCCGTGAGCTGGCTCTCCGGACCGGTCAGGTACGTCGGGTCGATCTCGAAGTACTCCGCGATCGCACGCAGCAGCCGCTCGTCGTCGACGACGTAGCGGTTGCCCAGGCGCATGTACTCCCACCGGGACCGGCTGAGCTTGACGTCCCGGTCCGCCAGCCAGTCGCGGATCTTCGGGTACGTCACCGCGCCGCCGTCGGGCGCGGTGATCGTGCTGCACAGCAGGTGCAGCTTGCGGGCGAGCTCGGCGCGCTGGGTCTGCTGCGCCTCGGTGAGCTTCTCGTGACTCATGGGGTGGACTCGATCCGTTCCGGGTCTCGTGCGGTGTGCTCGTCGTCCGGCAGGCTGAGGTCGTCGATCAGCGAGTCGGTGACGCCGGTCGTGGCGGCGACGCCCATCAGGCGGATGACGCCGCGCTCGTGCCAGCGGGGCCGGAACTGGCGCAGGCGGATGTTGTCCTCGAGCTCCGCCCAGCGCTGGTAGAGCGCGACCTCGGCCTCTTCGCCGCGGCTCCGGAACGCATGCGCACGACGGACGCTCCGCGGGTAGACGCTGAACTCGGGGTGCGCCTCCATCGCCCGGTCGGTGATCGGCAGGCTGACCAGCAGCAGCAGGCGACGCCAGACCGGCACCACGACCGGGCGGGCGGCCGCGAACACGACCCCGGCTGCGGTCAGGCTGGCCATCGACACGACGGCCACTTCCCACAGCGGGTCGACGATGCCGGCCATGGCGAACTCGCGGTCGACGAACAGCCGCACCGCACCGGCCGCCAGGCTCTCGGTGATCCAGACGAGGTCGACGAGTGCGGCGATGCCGATCAGCCAGACGCCCCACCGCGTCGTCCACTCGCCGTAGAGGGGCAGCCCCCGGAACGCCACCGCGGCGACCTGCACGCCGTACAGCCCGACGCAGATCGGCAGCACGGCGGCGAACAGCTCGCGGGTCGGCTCACCGGTGTAGCGGCCGAGGAACGGGTCCGGGACGGCCCAGTCGCTCATCGCGAAGAGGGCGACCTGGACGGCGACGGCCACCAGGACCAGGCCCCAGGTGAGACGCTCGCGGACCGGGCGGCGCTCGCCGTGCTCGGCCCGGATGACCATCACCTGCAGGCAGCCGAGCGCGATGATGACGGCGGAGCGGTAGAGCAGGTTCGTGACGTTGTGGCCGCCGAGCAGGCCGTCGACCCACAGGTAGACGAACGGGGCCTGCAGCGTGCAGCCCAGCGCCCAGACGAGCACCCCGGGGACGAGCATCGAGCGTGGACCGGTCTGGTCCGCGGCGTCCGGGTGCGCCGGCAGCGGCTGGCGCACGTTCGGGGAGAGCATCGACAGCGCGGCGAGGCCGACGGACACCACCGTCACCACACCCGCCACGAAGACCCAGTCGTCCAGCACGTTCATCCGCCGAACACCCGCCCGAACCGCACGTCCCGGCCGCGGGCACGCGCGTGGCGCATCACCCGGACGCTCAGTTCCACCCCGACGAGCTCCGCCAGGCGTTCCTCGTCCTCGGAGAAGTCCGTGTGGCCGTAGAGGAACTCGAGGTCGGGCGTGTACTCCTGCTCCAGCGTCTCCCCGGACCGGACGAGGCGGTTGCCCGGCATGAAGCCGGCGACCTTGTCCTCGACGAACCGCGCGAACCGGGGGTCGATGCCGTGCGACTCGGCCGGTCCGTCCGGGCTGATGAGCATGTGGCCGTGCTCGTGGTTGATCACCACGAGCTGCGTGCCGGAGGGTGCCGGTGGGTAGGAGACGACCGCGGTGCCGTCGTCGTACCCGGCCCAGAGCCCGTGCACGTCCTGGTGTGCGAGCCCGCGGACCAGCCGGTAGGTGACCTCGCGCCCCGTCACCTCGCGCACGAGTCGGCGGATCGCGGTCATCGGCACCGCGCCCGGCAGCCCGTGGTCGTCCACGATCTGCACGGCGGTGTTGCGGTTCACGTCCCTCGACACGGATTCCGCTCCCCGTTCCTGGCCCCAGCGGGGCAGCCTGCATGCCCGACGCGGTCAGCGTAGCCGTTCGACGCCGGGATGCGCTGCGCCGGTAAGCTCTGGCCCCATGCAGGACACGAACGCCGATCAGCCCTGGGACGTCGTGGTCGTCGGCGCCGGCCCCGCCGGTGCCACCGCGGCCCGCCACGCCGCGCTCGGCGGTGCCCGGGTCCTGCTCCTCGACAAGGCGGTCTTCCCCCGCTACAAGACGTGCGGCGGCGGCATCATCGGCCAGTCCCGCCGGCGGCTCAACGACCGCGCCCTCGCCACGATCGAGGCCGACCTGCCCGAGGTCGGTTTCTCGCACCGCATGGGTCGCGTGACCCGGGTCCGCACCGAGGCCCCCTTCGTCGCCATGGTCGACCGTGAGCGCTTCGACCAGGCCAACGTCGACGCCGCGAAGGAGGCCGGGGTCGTCTTCCGCGACGGCGCCAACGTCCGCGCGCTCACCGACCAGGACGGCCACACCCGCCTGACGCTCGCCGACGGGGACGAACTCGTCGCCCGCGTCGTGATCGGCGCCGACGGTTCCGGGGGTCGGGTCGGCCGCCACGTCGGCGCCGTGATGGCCGTCACGGACCTCGGGCTCGAGGTGGAGGTCCCCCGTCGCCCCGAGGACGCCGCCACCGGTGTGCTCCTCGACTGGGGGCCGCACCCGGGCACCTACGCGTGGGTCTTCCCGAAGGCCGAGACCCTGACGGTCGGGGTCATCGAGCAGAAGGGCCACGCCGACCAGACCCGTCGCTACCTCGACGACTGGATCGAACGCCTCGGCCTGCACCCCACCGACCAGGACCGCAGCAGCGGCCACCTCACCCAGTGGCGCACCGGGGACTCACCGCTCCGCCGCGGCACCGTCGTGCTGGCGGGCGAGACCGCGGGCCTCCTGGAGCCGTGGACGCGCGAGGGGATCTCGTTCGCGCTGCGGTCGGGGGAGTGGGCGGGCACCGCCGCTGCCGCCTACACGGGCGGCGACCGCACGGCGCTCGACGGGTACGAGTCCCGGGTGCGGGCGGAACTGGTGCCCGAGATCGACGCCGGTGCGCAGCTGCTCCGCGTCTTCACGCGGTTCCCGGCCGGCTTCCACTTCCTGATCTCGAAGACGCCGTTCGGCCGCGGCTACTTCATCCGGTTCTGCCGCGGCGAGACGACCCTCGCCCGGGCCTTCCGGCACCGCTGGGTGCGGAAGGTCACCGGCTGGCTCGCCTGACGGGACACGGCCGGACCACGCGGTCCGGCCGTGCAAGGGCTCAGACTTCGAGGTGGTCGACGAGCTCGTCCGCCAGCCCGGTGTACGTCGCCGGGGTGAGGTTCGTCAGCCGTGCCTTCGCCGCGTCGGAGACGTCGAGCCCGTTCACGAACGCGACGAGCTCCTGCCGCCCGATGCGCTTGCCCCGGGTGAGCTCCTTGAGCATCGCGTAGGGGTCCTCGATGTCCGACTGCCCGGCCGTGACCTCGGCGCGGATGACGGTCTGGATCGCCTCGGCCAGGACCTCCCAGTTGCGGTCGAGGTCCTCGGCCAGCCGGGGCTCGTTCACCGCGATCTCGCCCAGGCCGCGGCGCAGGTTGTCTAGCGCGAGCAGCGAGTGCCCGAACGCGACGCCGATGTTGCGCTGCGTGGACGAGTCGGTCAGGTCGCGCTGCAGCCGGCTCGTGACGAGGGTCTCGGACAGCGTGGAGAACAGCGCGGACGAGATCTCGAGGTTCGCCTCGGCGTTCTCGAACCGGATCGGGTTGATCTTGTGCGGCATCGTCGACGACCCGGTGGCACCGGCGACCGGGATCTGCGTGAAGTACCCCATCGAGATGTAGGTCCACACGTCCGTCGCCAGGTTGTGCAGGACGCGGTTCGCGTGCCGCACCCGGTCGTACAGCTCGGCCTGCCAGTCGTGCGACTCGATCTGCGTCGTCAGCGGGTTCCACGTCAGGCCGAGGCCCTCGACGAACTCCTTCGACAGCGCGGGCCAGTCGGCCTCCGGGTCCGCCGCCAGGTGCGCGGAGAAGGTGCCGGTCGCGCCGGAGAACTTGCCGAGGTACTCGCCGCGCTCGACCTGCGACAGGATCCGCTCGAGCCGGTAGACGACGACCGCGATCTCCTTGCCGAGGGTGGTCGGCGTCGCGGGCTGGCCGTGGGTGTGCGAGAGCATCGGGACGGCCCGGAGGCTCGTGGCCATCTCCCGCAGGCGCTCCACGACCGCGCGTGCGGACGGCAGCCAGACGTGCTCGACGGCGTCGCGGACGGTCAGCGCGTAGGAGAGGTTGTTGACGTCCTCGCTGGTGGCGGCGAAGTGCGTGAGCTCGGCGACGGCGTCGAGGCCCAGGTCGCTGAGGCGGCGGCGGACGAAGTACTCGACCGCCTTCACGTCGTGCCGCGTCGTCGCCTCGATCGCGGCGAGCTCGGCGATCTGGTCCTGGCCGAAGTCGTCGACCAGGGCACGCAGTGCGGCCTTGTCGTCGACGGACAGCGGTGAGGTGGTGAACATCGCGTGGTCGGTGAGGAAGACGAGCCACTCGACCTCGACCCGGATCCGGGCACGGTTGAGCCCGGCCTCGGACAGGTGCTCGCCCACCGTGTGCACGATCGGGTAGTAGCGCCCGTCGAGCGGGCTGATCGGCTGCGGGGGAAGGGGGGTCATGGGGCTCCCTGGCGGACTGCCGGCTCGAGCTGGTGGAAGAGTGCCCGGCAGGCCCGTTCGACCGTGCTGAGGACCCGGTCGAACTCGTGCCGGTCCGCGTAGTACGGGTCCGGCACGTCGGCCTGCTGAGGCCAGGCGTCGTCGTACCGCAACAGGAGCGTCACCTTCGCGGCGTCGTCCATGGTCGGGGCCCACGAGCGCAGGATGCGTTCGTGGGAGCGGTCGAGTGCGACCACCAGGTCGAGGTCCGGGAACCGGTCCGGGTCGAACTGACGGGCGCGATGCCTGCTGCCATCGTATCCGCGTGCCGCCAGGGCTGCGATCGTGCGCTCGTCGGCGGGTTCACCGACGTGCCAGTCCCCGGTGCCTGCGGACTCGACCACGAACCGGTCCGCCAGGCCGGCGTCGGCGGCGATCTGCGCGAAGACGATCTCGGCCATCGGGGACCGGCAGATGTTGCCGCTGCAGACGAAGGAGACACGGAAGGGCGACGGGGCGCCGGCGTCCATGGTCATGGGGACATCATGGCCCAGCGGCGAGCCGGACGCGATGCCCGGCGCTCAGGCGCGACCGCGGCCGCCCAGGACCGGACGGGCGACCAGGCCGACGAGCCAGGCGAAGACCGCCAGCACGAAGGCGCCGACGATGCCCCAGCCGAACGACTCCACCACCAGGCCGAAGCCCAGCCCGGTCGAGATCCCGGCGACGATGAGCAGCAGGATCCCGTTCACGACGAACGAGATCAGCCCGAGCGTCAGGATGTAGACGGGGAACGCCACGATCCGGATCAGGGTGCCGATCACGGCGTTGACGATGCCGAAGACGAGCGCCACGAGCAGGTAGGTCAGGACGGTCTCGACCGGACCACCGTCCCCGAAGGAGTCGACGGTGACACCGGTCACCAGGAGCGTGGTCAGCCAGAGGGCGACGGCGTTGACGATGAGTCGGACGAGGAACCGCATGGCCCCATGATGCCCGCCCTCCCCGCGAACGGGCCGCCGGTACGCTGAGTCGGTGACCGACCAGCCCGTGCACATCCGTCCCGAGATCGCCGTCCTGCCGCCCTACCGGCAGGGACGCCAGGCCGCTCCGGACGCCCTGAAGCTCTCGAGCAACGAGAACCCCTTCCCGCCGCTCGCCGGTGTCGTCGAGGCGGTCCAGGCGCAGACGGCCTTCAACCGCTACCCCGACGCCACCGCGCTCGCGGTCCGTGCGGTGCTCGCGGACCGGTTCGGCACGACCGTCGACGAGGTGCATGTCGCCCCGGGCAGCGTCGCGATCCTGCACGAGCTGGCGAAGGCGACCTCCGGCCCGGGCGACGAGGTGGTCTACGCCTGGCGGTCCTTCGAGGCCTACCCGGGCGTCGTCACGGTCGCCGGCGCCACGAGCGTGCAGGTCCCGAACCGTCCCGACGGCGGTCACGACCTCGACGCGATGGCCGACGCGGTCACCGAGCGCACCCGGATGGTGCTGGTCTGCACGCCGAACAACCCGACCGGGCCGATCGTCACCGGGGCCGAGTTCGCCGCCTTCATGGCACGGGTGCCGTCCTCGGTGCTCGTGGTGCTGGACGAGGCGTACGCCGAGTTCGTCACCGACGTCGACGCGGTCCGGGGGCCGGCGCTGCTCGAGCGGTACCCGAACCTGGTGGTGCTCCGGACGTTCTCGAAGGCGTACGGCCTGGCCGGCCTCCGCGTCGGGTACGCGCTCGGACCGGCATACGTCCTCGACGCCGTGCGCGCGTGCGCCATCCCGCTGTCCGTCACGGCCCAGGGGCAGGCGGCGGCGCTGGCCAGTCTCGAGCGCGAGGGCGAGCTGCTCGAACGGGTCGCCGAGCTGGCCGAGCGCCGGGACCGCATCCGCGCCGGACTGCTCGACCAGGGGTGGGCCGTCCCGGAGGCGCAGGGCAACTTCGTCTGGCTGCCCACGGGGGAGCACACCGCGTTCGCCGCCGAGGCCTTCGAGCACGCCGGGCTGATCGTCCGGGCCTTCGCCCCCGAGGGCATCCGGATCTCGATCGGCGAGCCCGAGGCTGTCGCAAAGCTCCTCGAAACGGCAGCAGCGGTTGTGGAACGTCTCACAACGACGGCTCCTGAGCGGCCGGTACGCTGACGATCATGTTGTTCCGCGCCGCGGCTCCTGCGACGACCCCCGTCCAGCTCCTCGATCCCGAGGGCCGGTTCGTGGAGACCGACGAGAACGCCGAACTCGCCGCCGTCGCACGGGCTCTCCCCGATGAGACCCTGCTCGCCATGCACCGCCAGATGGTGCTCACCCGACGCTTCGACCACGCTGCCGGCAACCTGCAGCGCACCGGTCAGCTCGGCCTCTGGGCGCCGAGTCACGGGCAGGAGGCCGCCCAGGTCGGTTCCGCGTTCGCGCTCCGCCCCCAGGACCACCTGTTCCCGTCGTACCGCGAGCACGCCGTCGTGATGCAGCGCGGGGTCGAGCCGATGGAGATCATCTCGCTCTTCCGCGGCCAGGCCCACGGCAACTGGGACCCGGACGCCCGCGGCAACACGCACATCTACACGCTCGTCATCGGCGCGCAGACGCTGCACGGCACCGGTTACGCGATGGGCCAGGCGCTCGACGGCGTCGTCGGCACCGGTGACCCGGACGTCGACGAGTGCTCGATCGTCTACTTCGGCGACGGCGCCACCAGCCAGGGCGACGTGAACGAGGCGTACGTGTTCGCCGCGTCGCACCGGGCCCCGGTCGTCTTCTTCCTGCAGAACAACCACTGGGCGATCTCGGTGCCGGTGTCGGTGCAGTCCCCGACCCCGCTCGTCGACCGTCCGCGTGGCTTCGGCATCCCGAGCATCAAGGTCGACGGCAACGACGTGCTGGCCTCGTACGCGGCGAGCCTCGTCGCCACCGACCACGCCCGCAGCGGGCAGGGCCCGGCCTTCGTCGAGGCCGAGACCTACCGCATCGGCGCGCACACCAGCTCGGACGACCCGACGCGGTACCGCGGCGACGACGAGCTCGCCGGCTGGGTCGCCCGCGACCCGATCACCCGGTCCGAGACGTACCTCCGCAGCAAGGGCGTCACCGACGCCCAGTTCGCCGAGTTCGACGCCGAGGGCGAGCAGATCGCCGCCGACATCCGGACCCGCACGAGCGCCCTCCAGGACCCGCCGATGGAGGCGATGTTCGACAACGTCTACCGCGAGCCGCACCCGCGCATCGACGAGCAGCGCGCGTGGCTCCGGGACTACGAGGCCGGCCAGGACGCAGGAGCCCACGCATGAGCACCACCGAGCAGCTCTTCGACTACACGCTGCGCTCGCACCCCGGTGCGGGCGAGGTCCCCGAGGACCCGACCCCGACCCTCCCGATGGCGAAGGCGCTCAACGCCGGCCTGGCGAAGGCGATGGAGTCCGACGACAAGGTCCTGCTGATGGGCGAGGACATCGGCCGTCTCGGCGGTGTCTTCCGCATCACCGAGGGCCTGCAGGAGCGCTTCGGCGCCGACCGCGTCCGGGACACCCCGCTCGCCGAGTCCGGCATCGTCGGCACCGCGATCGGCCTGGCGCTCCGGGGCTACCGGCCGGTCATCGAGATCCAGTTCGACGGCTTCGTCTGGCCGGCGTTCAACCAGATCACCTCGCAGCTGGCGAAGATGGCGAACCGACTGCCGGCGCACATGTCGCTGCCGATCGTCATCCGGATCCCCTACGGCGGGCACATCGGCGCGATCGAGCACCACCAGGAGAGCCCGGAGACGTACTTCGCGCACACCCCGGGGCTCCGCGTGGTCAGCCCGAGCACCCCGAACGACGCCTACTGGATGATCCAGGAGGCGATCGCGTCGAAGGACCCGGTGGTCTTCTTCGAGCCGAAGTCGCGCTACTGGCCGAAGGGTCAGGTCGACCTGGTCGACGGGCACGTGCCGATGCACACGACCCGCGTCGCCCGCACCGGCACCGAGGTCACCCTCGTCGGCCACGGTGCGATGGTCGCGACGCTCATGCAGGCGGCCGACATCGCCGAGGCCGAGGGCACGAGCTGCGAGGTCGTCGACCTCCGCTCGATCTCGCCGATCGACTGGGAGCCACTGCTCGCCTCGGTGCGCAAGACCGGCCGCATGGTGATCGCGCAGGAGGACTCGGGCTTCATCAGCGTCGGCAGCGAGATCGCCGCGACCGTCGCCGAGCGGGCGTTCTACACGCTGCAGGCGCCGCCGCTGCGGGTGTCCGGGTTCGACATCCCGTTCCCGCAGTCGAAGCTCGAGCACTTCCACCTGCCCGACGCCGACCGCGTCCTCGAGGCCGTCGACCGCGCCCTCGCTTACTGACCCGCACCACTCCCGTACGACCGAACCCTGCTGAAGGAGCCGACGTGGCCGTCGCCGAATTCCCCCTGCCCGACGTGGGGGAGGGCCTGACCGAGGCCGAGATCGTCCAGTGGCGCGTCGCCCCCGGTGACGAGATCGCCGTGGACCAGGTGCTCGTCGAGATCGAGACCGCGAAGTCGCTCGTCGAGCTGCCGTCGCCGTTCGCCGGCACCGTCACCGGCCTGCTCGTCGCCGAGGGTGACACGGTCGAGGTCGGCAGCCCGATCATCCGAGTCGAGTCCGACTCCGCCACCGCAGGTCAGCCGGGAGGCACGGCCCCCGTCGCCGACGCCGCTCCCGTCACGCAGTCCCCGGCCCCGGCAGCGCAGGCCCCGGCAACCCCGGCTCCGGCCGCCGCTGCCCCGGCCGCGCAGGCCCCCGTCCCCGCGCCGGCAGCGCCCACGCGGGCAGCTTCCCCGGCCGCTGCCCCAGCCGCGGCCGCTGCGCCCGAGCCGGCCCAGGTCGCCGCGGACGCCGGTGTCGTCGGCGCCGACGAGGGCTCCGGCGCCGTGCTCGTCGGGTACGGCTCCGCCACCTCCGCGCCCTCCCGCCGGAAGCCGGGTGCCCGCCGGGCCGCGGCCGCCGCTGCGGAGGCGAGCCGCGCCTCCAGTCGGGAAGCCGACCTGTCCTTCGAGACCGACGACGGCGAGGCGACCACCGCCGACGCCGTCGCCGCACAGGGCCGTCGTCCCGCGCGGCCGTCGATGCCGAGCGCCTCGGCGCTGCAGGTCATGGCGAAGCCGCCGATCCGGAAGCTCGCGAAGGACCTGGACGTCGACCTGACCACGGTCGTGCCGACCGGCCTGGCCGGCGAGGTCACGCGCGACGACGTCATCCGGCACGCCCAGCAGGCGAGCGTCTTCCGCAACATCGAGACCCCGGAGTGGGGCGACGTCCGCCAGGAGACCATCCCGGTCAAGGGCGTCCGCAAGGCCATCGCGACCGCCATGACCACGTCGGCGTTCACCGCGCCGCACGTGTCGCTCTTCGTGGACGTCGACGCGACCCGCACGATGGAGTTCGTCAAGCGACTCAAGGAGTCGCCGACGTTCGCCGGGGTGAAGGTCAGCCCGCTGCTCATCATGGCGAAGGCCGTGATCTGGGCCGTCCGCCGGAACCGCTCGGTGAACTCGTCGTGGACCGACCGCGAGATCATCGTCCACCACTTCGTGAACCTGGGCATCGCGGCGGCGACCCCGCGCGGTCTGATCGTGCCGAACATCAAGGACGCGCAGGACATGTCGCTGCTCGAGCTGGCGAAGGCCCTCGAGGAGATGACCATCACCGCCCGCGACGGCAAGACGAGCCCCGCGCAGATGGCCGACGGCACGATCACCGTCACGAACATCGGTGTCTTCGGCATGGACACCGGCACCCCGATCCTCAACCCGGGCCAGGTCGCGATCGTCGCCATGGGCACGATCAAGCCGAAGCCGTGGGTCGTCGACGGCGACGTCCGCTCGCGCATGGTGACCACGATCGGCGCCTCGTTCGACCACCGGGTCGTCGACGGGGACGTGGCCTCGCGCTTCGTGCACGACGTCGCCTCGGTCATCGAGGAGCCGGCGCTCCTGCTCGACTGAGCGGTCCGCGGCGCACCGTCCCGGGTCCGTCGGGGGTCGGGGCGCCCTCCGTCATCCGTCCGGGTCGCGCGGACTTGGTGTGCCGTTCACGCCGATGTCGGCGGCGCGGGGGATGATCAGGGCATGGTCCACCAGCTGCTCGTCCCGCAGCAGGAGATCCGGACGGGTCGCCTGGTGCTCACACCGGTGACCCCCGCGGACATCGACCTGGTCCACGAGCTCTTCTCCGACGCCCGGACCTGGACGCACCTGCCCAGCGGCCGGCACGTCTCGCGTGCCGAGACGCAGGACATGGTGCAGCGGAAGATCGGCGGCCGGGTCCGGCACGGGCTCGGCTCGTGGACGATCCGGGCGGCGGACTCCGGCGTGTTCCTCGGCATCGGCGGCGTCGACCGCACCGCCGGCGGCGTCTGGAACCTCGGCTACCGCCTGGCTCCGGAACACCACGGGCACGGCTACGCGACCGAGGTCGCCCGCGCGGCGGTGGACGCAGCACACGCCCTGAGCCCGGACGTCCCGGTCACCGGTCGGGTGCTGACGAACAACCCGGCGTCCGCGCGGGTGCTCGCCCGGGTGGGGCTGACCCAGGTGTGGCAGGGGTCGAGCCGGTCCGCCGTGCCCGAGGGTGTCGAGTGCCAGGCGTGGACCGACCGCACGCTGACCTCGGCGCAGCTGGACTGGCTCGTCGCCAACGCCTGACCCGGCCGGCCATCGTCGTGCGGTTGCACGTGCGGACGCGGCCGGTACTGTGGGTGAACTGGTCATGTCCGCACAGGACCACCTGATCCACACGAGGAGTCCGCTTGCCGAGCCGCATCACCGAGGGTGCTGAACCGAAGCACCAGCAGCTGCGGCGGATCCTGCTCGACCTCATCACGACGCGGCTCGCCCCCGGTGCGGCGATCCCCTCGGAGCGGCAGCTCATCGCCGAGTACGGCGTCTCGCGCATCACCGTGCGGGAGGCCCTGGGCCAGCTGGTGAACGAGGGACACCTCGAGCGCGTCCGCGGCAAGGGCACCTTCGTCGCGAACCGTCCGATGCAGTCCACGCTGCACCTGGCCTCGTTCACCGAGGAGATGCGGGCGATGGGGCACGTCCCGACGACGGTCGTGCTCGTCCGGGAGGAACGGGTCCCACCCGCCGCGACGGTCGCCGCCCTGCACCTCGGGGACGGCGAGACCGCGCTGCACCTCAAGCGGCTGCGGATGGCCGACGGCGCGCCGGTGTCGGTCGATGACGCCTGGCTCGCCGCTGACGTGTTCCCGGGCCTGCTCGAGCACGACCTGTCCGGCTCGATGTACTCGATCGCGGCCGAGGTGTACGGGCACCCGATCGACCGGGCGCGGCAGACCGTGGCCGCCAACCCGGCGTCCGACGACATCGCGACGCTGCTCGGCACGAAGACCGGGGCCCCGCTGCTCGAGTTCGACCGGGTGTCCTACTCGGGGCCGCGCGAGGTCGAACACGCCCGCAGCTGGTACCGGTCGGACCGCTACCGGGTGCAGATGGAGGTCACGGCCTCCAGTCCGGCACGGGTCTGACGTCCGAGCCAGACCAGACCAGACCAGACCAGACCAGACCAGACCAGACCAGACCAGACCAGGCCAGACCAGAACGGACGGGCCGGGAGCGAGCGGCTGCTCACTCCCGGCCCGTCCGGTCGTCGTGGTGGTCGGTCGTTCAGACCTCGAAGAGCGCGTCACCCTCGGCGACGGTGGTGCCGACGGTGTCCTGGGGGACCGAGTCCGGCGTCGACCCGAGCACGACCACGGGGACGACGGGGGAGTACCCCGCTGCCGTGATGGCGGTCGGGGTGAAGCGCACGACGGGGTCGCCCGCGGTGACAGTGTCGCCCTCCTTCGCCAGCAGCGTGAACCCCTCGCCCTTGAGCTTCACGGTGTCGATGCCCACGTGCACGAGGACGTCGGTGCCCGCGGTGCCCTGCAGCGCGAACGCGTGCGGGTGCAGCTTGACGATGGTGCCGTCGACCGGGGCGACCGCGGTGACCTCACCGGTGGTACCGGTCGGGTCGACAGCGACCCCCGCACCGACGAGCTGCTCGGCGAACACCGGGTCCGGGACGTCGGAGAGCCCGACGACCGGGCCGGCGAACGGCGTGCGGACGACCGTCACAGTTCGTCCTGGATGTCCTGCGCCAGGTTGTCGGCGATGGGTCCGACGATGACCTGCCAGCCGGTGCCGCCACCGACGACGGCCTGGGCGCCGGCGGCCTTGAGGGCGTCCTTGTCGACGAGGTCGCCGTCCTCGACCTCGACGCGGAGGCGCGTGATGCAGCCCTCGACCTCGTCGATGTTGTCGGTTCCGCCGAGTGCGGCGATGATGTCGGCAGCCTTGATGTCAGCCATCTGTTTCCTCCTCGTTACGGGTTCGCTCACAGGTTGACATGCAGTCCACGGTCATCGACACTACGAACTGGTCATGACCGGACAGGACCGGACCTGGCGACACTGCCGAGGGTACCTGTGCCGTCCACGCGACTCAACTCACCCCGAACAGCTCCACCCGATGACGAGAGGAACTCCGATGAGCACCGCTGCAACGACGGACGTGCCGGAGAAGAAGACGCCGAAGAAGCAGTCCCGCTTCTTCGCGAACGCCCAACGGCTGGGCCGGAGCCTGCTGCTCCCCATCGCGGTCATGCCGGCCGCGGGCATCCTCAACCGCATCGGGCAGCCCGACCTGCTCGGTGCGATCCCCGGCTTCGAGACCGGCGCGAGCGTCATCGGCTCCGCCGGCAACGCGATCTTCACCTGGCTGCCGCTGCTCTTCGCGGTCGGCATCGCCATCGGCTGGGCCAAGAAGTCGGACGGCACGACGGCACTGGCCGCGGTCGTCGGCTACATGGTCATGTACGAGGTCTTCAAGACCATGTCGCCGATCGTCCTGGCGGGCGTGAAGGACGCGAACGGCGAGCAGGCCACGATCAACTTCGGTGTCCTCGGCGGCATCGTGATGGGTCTCGTGGCCGCCGGGCTCTGGCAGAAGTTCCACCGCACGAAGATGCCCGACTTCCTCGGGTTCTTCTCGGGTCGCCGTCTCGTGCCGATCCTCACCGCGGCGGCCGGCCTGGTCATCGCCGTGCTGATGTCCTTCGTCTACCGCTACTTCGACATCGGCCTGACCTGGGTCGGCGAGCAGGTCACGTCGCAGCCGGTCGTCGGTGGTGGGATCTTCGGGTTCGCGAACCGCATGCTCATCCCGGTCGGCCTGCACCAGCTGCTCAACTTCTTCCCCTGGTTCCAGCTCGGCAGCTTCAACGGCCCGAACGGTGTCGTCTCCGGTGACATCCCGCGCTTCCTGGCGGGCGACCCCACGGCCGGCATCTTCCAGACCGGCTTCTTCCCGATCATGATGTTCGCCCTGCCCGCCGGTGCCCTGGCGATCTGGCGCAACGCCCGCCCCTCGCAGCGCAAGCTCGTCGGCGGCATCATGCTCTCCGCCGCGCTGACGTCCTTCGTCACCGGCATCACCGAGCCGCTCGAGTACTCGTTCATGTTCGTGGCCTGGCCGCTCTACGTCATCCACGCCGTGCTCACCGGCACCTCGCTGGCGCTGGTCAACGCACTCGGGATCCACGACGGCTTCTCGTTCTCGGCGGGCGCGATCGACTACGTGCTGAACTTCGGCAAGGCGAAGGGGGCGATCTGGCTCATCCCGATCGGTCTGGCGTACGCGGCGGTCTACTACTTCCTCTTCAGTTTCGTGATCAAGAAGTGGAACCTGCGGACGCCGGGTCGCGAGCCGGAGGACGAGATCGCCGCGGCCTCGGTCGACGACCTCACCAAGGCGTAGTCGCGACGCGACGCGTCTCCGCGCAAATCGCGCGATCAGCGCGGGACGGGAGGCCCGGTGCCAGCTGGCACCGGGCCTCCCGTCGTTCCGGGGTAACGGTTTTGACAATCGTTATCATGTGGCGCTAGCGTCGTCGACATGCACTCCCGACTCCTCGCCCTGCCGCTCGTCGCCGGCGCCGCCGCGCTCGCCCTGACCGGGTGCGCGACCTCACCTGCATCGTCCGACTCCGGCGACGGCAAGGTCCGCGTCGTCGCCTCGACGAACGTCTACGGCTCGATCGTGCAGAGCATCGGCGGCGACCACGTCGACGTCACGAGCATCCTCGAGGACCCGTCGCAGGACCCGCACTCGTTCGAGTCGAGCGCGAAGACGCAGCTCGCGGTCTCGAAGGCCGACCTGCTCATCGAGAACGGCGGCGGGTACGACGACTTCATGACGACGCTGTCGAAGGCTGCCGACGACAAGGTGCCGACGATCAACGTCGTGCAGCTCTCCGGGCTGCAGAAGGCCGGCGACACCGAGTTCAACGAGCACGTGTTCTACAGCTACCCGACCATGGTGAAGCTCGTCGCGGACGTCTCCGAGCGCCTGGGCAAGCTCGACAAGGCGGACGCCAGCACCTTCCAGGCCAACGCGAAGACCCTCACCGGCAAGCTGCAGGAGCTCGAGTCGCAGACCGCCTCGGTCGAGAAGACCGTCGACGGGGACAAGGTGGCGTACACCGAGCCGGTGCCCGGGTACCTCTTCGACGCGATGGGTCTCGACAACGTCACGCCGGCGGCCTTCTCCGAGGCGATCGAGGAGGGCGACGACGTCCCGCCGGCCGCACTCAACGACACCCTCAAGCTCTTCTCGAGCGGTGAGGCGAAGCTGCTCGCGTACAACGAGCAGACCTCGAGCGCCGAGACCGAGCAGGTCGAGAAGGCAGCCAAGAAGGCGGGCATCCCGGTCGTCGGTGTCACGGAGACGCTCCCGAAGGGGGAGGATTACGTCTCGTGGCAGCAGGCGAACATCGACGCGGTGACGGCGGCACTCCAGAAGTGACGACCCTCCAGGACCCGGACCGGACCGCCACTGCCGAGCGCAGTGGCGGTTCCGCCGTGCTCGCACTCCGGGACGCCGGGCTCGCGTACGGCAGCCGTCGGCTGTGGGACGGGCTCGACCTGGACGTCCAGCCCGGCGAGTTCGTCGCCGTGCTCGGTCCGAACGGCGCCGGCAAGACCTCCCTGCTCCGCACCGTCCTCGGCCAGCAGCGGCTGACGAGCGGGTCGATGTCGTTCCTCGGCCGTCCGGTCCGCCGCGGACACCGGCGGATCGGCTACATCCCGCAGCAGCGGCTGATGGACTCCGGCACCCCGCTGCGCGCCCGCGACATGATCGCGCAGGGCGTCACCGGGCACCGCTGGGGGATCCGGCCCGAGCGTCGTGCCGAACGCGAGCGCATCGACCGCATCGTCGACGAGGTCGGCGCCACCGCGTTCGCCGACGCCCCCGTCGCCGAGCTCTCCGGCGGCGAGCAACAGCGCACCCGCGTCGGACAGGCCATCGCCGCCGACCCCGCCCTGCTGCTCTGCGACGAACCCCTCATCTCGCTCGACCTCCGGCACCAGCGCGGTGTCACCGAGCTCATCGACCGGCAGCGTCGACAGCAGGGTGCCGCGGTGCTCTTCGTCACCCACGACGTGAACCCGATCCTCGACGTCGTCGACCGAGTCCTCTACATCGCCGGCGGACGCTTCCGGATCGGCGCCCCCGACGACGTCCTGCGCGCCGACGTCCTCAGCGACCTGTACGGCACGCCCGTCGACGTCGTCCGCACCATGGGCCGCATCGTCATCGTCGGTGCGAGCGACGCCCACGACACCGCGGGCGACGGACACCACCACTGCGAACCCGGGCCGCTCACCACCACCCCGGACGAAGGACGGATCTGATGGACATCTGGTCGACCGTCTTCTCGTTCCAGGACTACGGCGAACTGCTCGTCCTGGTCCGCAACTCGATCATCGCGGGCGCGGTGCTCGGCGTCGTCGGCGGGCTCATCGGGCCGTTCGTCGTCGCCCGGAACATGCCGTTCGCCGTCCACGGCATCAGCGAGTTGTCCTTCGCGGGTGCCAGCGCCTCGCTGCTCCTCGGCGTCAACGTGGTCAGCGGCTCGGTCGTCGGGTCCCTGGTCGCCGCGGTGCTCATCGGGCTGCTCGGCAGCCGTGCCCGCGACCGCAACTCGATCATCGCCGTGCTCATGCCGTTCGGGCTGGGCCTCGGCATCCTCTGCCTGGCGCTGTACAAGGGCCGGGCCGCGAACAAGTTCGGGCTGCTCACCGGCCAGATCGTCTCGGTCGACAACCCGCAGCTCGGCATGCTCGTGGCGATCGCCGCCGTCGTGGTCCTCATCCTCGTGGTCATCTGGCGTCCGCTGATGTTCGCCTCGGTCGACCCGGACGTCGCCGCGGCCGCTGGTGTCCCGGTCCGCACGCTCGGCCTGGTGTTCATGGTCGCGCTCGGGCTGGCCACCGCGGTGTCGGTGCAGATCGTCGGGGCGCTGCTGGTGCTCTCGCTGCTCGTCACCCCGGCCGCCGCCGCACTGCGGGTGACGGTGAACCCGGTCCTCGTGCCGGTGCTCTCCGTCGTCTTCGCGGTGACCTCGGTCGTCGGCGGGATCCTCCTGGCCCTCGGTGGCGGACTGCCGATCAGCCCGTACGTGACCACCATCTCGTTCCTCATCTGGGTCGTCTGCCGGGTGGTCGGTGCCCGCAAGGAGCGCCGTGGGCGCGACCGCGTGTCGGCGCGGGAGCAGCAGGTCGACGGTGGGTCGGGCCTCCCGGCAGTCCCGAAGCAAGGAGTCGCAGCATGAACGCCGTCCAGAAGCCACGCCGCAACACCTGGCAGCGCGAAGCGGTGCGCGGGGCCCTCTCGGAGACCGAGGGGTTCGTCAGCGCGCAGGCTCTGCACGCGCACCTGCGCGACGGCGGCTCCACCATCGGCCTGGCGACCGTCTACCGGGCGCTGTCCGACCTGGCCACCGAGGGCGACGCCGACTCGCTGCAGCAGGACGGTGAGTCCCTGTACCGGGCGTGCACGACCGACAAGCACCACCACCACCTGATCTGCCGGGTCTGCGGCCGGACCGTCGAGATCCAGGCCGACCCGGTCGAGGAGTGGGCTCGCGCCACCGCCGCCGCGAACGGGTTCTCGAACGCCAGCCACGTCGTCGACGTGTTCGGCGAGTGCGCCGAGTGCACCGCCCGTGCCGCCGTCCGGAGTGGCGCGTAGTCCCAGCGACGGCGCGGGTGCGGGTCGCCGCGTGGGCTCGACCGTGCTGCTCGTGGGCTGCGCCGGGCTGCTCGTGGGCCCGGCAGGGCTGGTCGGCGACCGCTCCCGCCTCCCGTCGCGCCGCACGGCACCCCGCCCGGACGGGAGGCCCGGCTTGCGACGCGCCCGGCCGTCGCGTAACGTGGGCCGCTGGTTCTCCGCGCCTGCGCGGAGTGCCCGTTGTTCTGCCCTCCGATCGTCGCGAACGCCGCGGTCGCGTGGTACCGGATCCGAGCCTCCTGGCCCGGATGTGCTGACCCAGGTCGACCCCGTCGACCCGGACCGCCGCCGGTCTGGGCGGTGCGCACACCCCCTCGCCGGGCTCCTCGCTCCGGACGTTCCGACGTCCGGGTCCGACTGCCCAGCGCGTGTGCACCAGGCAAGTGACCTTGGGTGCAGCCGATCGGCTGCACGGTATTCATCAGGAGGAAACCATGGCTGCAGTGTGCCAGGTGACCGGCGCCGTTCCCGGCTTCGGACACAACATCTCGCACTCGCACCGCCGGACGAAGCGTCGCTTCGACCCGAACGTGCAGAAGAAGACCTACTACGTGCCGTCGCTGCGTCGTAACGTGACGCTCAACGTCAGCGCCAAGGGCATCAAGGTCATCGATGCTCGCGGTATCGAGTCCGTCGTGGCGGGCATCCTCGCCCGTGGGGAGAAGATCTGATGGCGAAGCGCGGTCAGGACATCCGTCCGATCATCAAGCTCCGTTCCACTGCGGGCACTGGGTTCACCTACGTGACCAAGAAGAACCGCCGGAACAACCCCGACCGTCTCGTGCTGAAGAAGTACGACCCGGTGGTCCGCAAGCACGTCGACTTCCGTGAGGAGCGCTAGGCCATGGCGAAGAAGAGCAAGATCGCGAAGAACAACCAGCGCGCCGTCATCATCGAGCGCTACGCCGAGCGTCGCCTCGAGCTGAAGAAGGCCCTCGTGGACCCGAACGGCACCGACGAGTCCCGCGAAGCGGCCCGCGTCGGCCTGCAGAAGCTGCCCCGCGACGCGTCGCCGGTCCGCTACCGCAACCGTGACGCCATCGACGGTCGCCCCCGTGGCCACCTCGGTGAGTTCGGCATCAGCCGTGTCCGCTTCCGCGACATGGCCCACCGTGGCGAGCTCCCCGGCATCACGAAGAGCTCCTGGTAAGCACCAGTCCTGCCGACGCCCCCGCGACCTGTCGAGGTCGTGGGGGCGTCGTCGTTGTCCGAGGGACGTCATCCGCCGACTCCGGGCGGCACCACGGTCGTCACATCCGTCACTCCAGCCACTCCCGCATCTCAGGAGGCCCGGAAAACCGGGCGAGTCGACCGGAAACCCCGGAACCGGCTGGTAGGTTCATCAGCGGTTCCCCGGGCCCTCGGCCCGACCGGGTCCACCGCTCGGGGCAACCGTCCCGCAGCATCCGGACGTTCCACGTCCGACCCATACGCAAGAAGTCCGAGGAGGACATCCAATGGCTGACAAGTCACTGAACCGCACCGAGCTCGTCGCTGCCGTCGCCGCCGAGTCCGGCCAGAGCCAGGCCACCGTCAACGGCGTCGTCGACGCGCTCTTCGCCGTCGTCGGCAAGTCCGTCGCGGACGACACCAAGGTCACGATCCCGGGCTGGATCGCCTTCGAGAAGACCCACCGCGCCGCGCGCACCGGCCGCAACCCGCAGACGGGTGAGGCCATCGAGATCGCCGCGAGCGACTCGGTCAAGGTCAGCGCCGGCAGCAAGCTCAAGGCGTCGGTCAAGTAAGACCACGGAGCTCCACGGAAGGGACGGCGTCCGCGCCGTCCCTTCCGTCGTTCCCGGGAGGCCCGTCCCCTCTCCACAGGTCGGCCCGCGCGGTGGCGGTGGCGCGCTGGGCAGCGCCTAGGCTTGACGGGTGAACCGCATCGCGCGCATCGCCGGCCCCGGCGTCCTGCTGCTCGCGGCGTTCGTGTCCCTGCTCGTGGCGCTCGTCCTCGGCGGTGGTGCCGACGCCGCGCTCATCGCGGACCCCGGTGCGGTCGTCCGGTTCGGGCTCCCCATCGCGCGGATGCTCGTCGACCTGTCCGCCGCAGCGACGATCGGTGGGCTCGCCCTGGCGACCATCGGGCTGTCCCGCACGGCGCCGGAGTGGGACCGGGCCATCGACGTCGCGGCCGCGGCGGCCGGTGTCTGGACGGTGACCTCGGCGGTCACGACCTTCTTCACGTACCTCAGCGTCGCCGGTGGTTCGGTCAGTCTCGACGCGCAGTTCGGCCAGTCGATGGGCGTCTTCCTCACCGGCACGGACCTCGGGCTCGCCTGGCTCACCACGGTGCTCGTCGCCGCGGCCGTGACGGTCCTCTGCTTCGCGGTGCGCTCGCGCGGCATGGTCGCGCTGACGACCGGCGTCGCGCTGATCGGCCTCGTCCCGCTGACCCAGCAGGGCCACGCGGCCGGCACCGCCAGCCACGACGCCGCGGTCACCGCACTCGGACTGCACCTGGTCGGCGCCGCGCTCTGGGTCGGCGGGCTGGTGATGCTCGTCCTCATCCGTGACGTCGTCCCCGGAGCCCGACTGGCGGCGGTCGTCGGCCGGTACTCCAGCGTCGCGCTGGGGTGCTTCGTGCTCGTCAGCGTCTCCGGCGTGGTGTCCGCCCAGATCCGGATCGGTGCCTGGGCCGAACTCGGCAGCCCGTACGGCGTGCTCGTGCTCGTCAAGGTGGGGGCCATCGTCGCGATGGGCGTCATCGGAGCGGTGCACCGGCGTCGGGTGATCTCGGCCCTGACCGCGGCGCCCGCCGTGGCCCGCCCGTTCTGGACGCTCGTCGTCGTCGAGCTCGCTGTGATGGGTGTGGCGTCGGGCTTCGCCGCCGCACTCGGCCGCACCGCGACCCCCGCCGGGCAGCTGGCGCTGAGCAAGACCAGCGACCCGACCCCGGCCGAGGTCCTGACCGACGACCCCCTGCCGGCGGCGCCGGGCTCGTGGGGCTGGCTGACGAACTGGAACATCGACCTGTTCTGGCTGATGGCCGCGGTGCTGCTCGTCGCCGCCTACGCCGCCGGGGTCGTCCGTCTGCGCCGACAGGGCCGGTCCTGGCCGGTCCGTCGTTCCGTGGCCGCCGGCATCGCGGTCGTGTCACTCGTCCTGGCGACGTCGGGCTCGCTGCACACCTACGACCGGTACCTGGTGTCGGCGAACGTCGGCGCACACGTGCTGCTCGGGCTCGTCGTCCCCGCCCTGGTCTGGGCCGCGGCGCCCGTGCAGCTCATCCGGGCCGCCGTGCACCCCCGCACCGACGACAGTGCCGGCGTCGCCGAGTGGACCGCGGTCTTCGTCGACAACGCCGTCGTGCGGTACCTGGTCCAGCCGTTCCCGGCGTTCCTGCTGCTCGCCGGCACCTGGTGGGCGCTCTACGCCACCGACGTGCTGCGCTGGTCCGTCAGCGACGCCATGGGCCGCACGGTGATCGACCTGCTCTTCCTGCTCGTCGGGCTGCTCGCGCTGCCGACGCTGCTCACGCCCATCGCCCTCGGTGCACGGCGTCCCTCGACCGCGGCGTTCCTGGTGCGTGCCGTCGGGGCGGTCGTCGTCGCCGCGGGCACCGTCTCGCTCGGCGTCGCGATGCAGGGGCCGCTCGGGCTGCTGCAGGCGTCCTGGTTCGGGGCGATGGGACGCACCTGGGGGCCGGACCCGCTCGTCGACCAGGCCCGCGCGGGCACGGTGCTGATCGTCGCGGGCGTGCTCGTCGTCGTCGCGGTCGTCGCCGTCGGGCTCGTCCGGATGCGACCCGGGGCCTCGGTCGGCGCGGTCCGGGACCAGCCGGCCCGACCCAGCGGGGCTCCGACGTCGGACGCGGCCACGGGCCTCCCGGACGTCACCGGGACACCGATGGGTGACACCAGCGTCGCGACCGGCGTCGCCGGTGGCCCCGCGGATGGATCGAGCGCACGGTGAGTGTTGAGCTCTCCGCCGAACAGCGGGCGGTCTTCGAGTACGTCGAGTCGACGCGCGACCACGTCTTCATCACCGGACGGGCCGGCACCGGCAAGTCGACGCTCCTCAACCACCTGTCGTGGAACACCGAGAAGCAGGTCGTCATCTGCGCCCCGACCGGCGTCGCCGCGCTGAACGTCGGCGGCCAGACGATCCACTCGCTGTTCCGGCTGCCGATCGGGCTCATCGCGGACGCCGAGATCCGACAGGGTCCGGACACCCGGAAGCTCCTCAACACCATCGACACCCTGGTCATCGACGAGGTCTCGATGGTCAACGCCGACCTGCTCGACGCGATGGACCGCTCGTTGCGCAAGGCCCGCGGGCGGCAGCTCGAACCGTTCGGCGGCGTCCAGGTCGTCATGTTCGGGGACCCGTACCAGCTGCCCCCGGTGCCGGGCGACGGTGACGAGCGTGCCTACTTCACCGACCACTACCGGTCGATGTGGTTCTTCGACGCCAAGGTGTGGCTCGAGGCCCAGCTGCACATCATCGAGCTCGCGACCGTGCACCGGCAGCGGGACGACGCCTTCGCCGCGATGCTCACCGCCGTCCGCCACGGTCGTGTCACCGCCGACGTGGCGCAGCAGCTCAACGCCGCCGGAGCCCGACCCGCGCCGGACGACGCGATCACCCTCGCCACCCGGAACGACACCGTCTCGCGCATCAACAAGGCCGCACTCGAACGACTGCCCGGCAAGCTGAAGACCGCCAAGGCCGACGTCAACGGTGACTTCGGCGGGCGGAACTACCCGGCGGACGAGGCCCTCGAGCTGAAGCCCGGCGCACACGTCATGTTCCTGCGCAACGACCCGGACCAGCGCTGGGTGAACGGCACGCTCGGCATCGTCCGGAGCATCCGCGACACCGTGTGGGTCAGTGTCGACGGTGAGGACTTCGAGGTCCAGCCGTCGGTGTGGGAGAAGTTCAAGTACTCCTACGACCCGGACAAGAAGGAACTGAAGAAGGACACCGTGGGGGAGTTCCAGCAGTTCCCCCTGCGCCTGGCCTGGGCGGTGACGATCCACAAGTCACAGGGCAGCACCTACGACCGGGCCGTCGTCGACCTGGGCAACCGGGTGTTCAGCGCAGGGCAGACGTACGTGGCGCTGTCGCGGTTGACCTCTCTCGACGGGCTGTACCTGACGCGTCCTCTGCGGCCGGCGGACATCATCGTGGACCTCGACGTCCGGCGCTTCATGTCCGAGTCACCCCGGGTCGTCGCGACCCAGCTCGAGGCCCCGAAGCCCGCGGCCGAGTCCGAGTCCGCTGACGCGCCCGACGCCTGACCTGCCCGGCACCTGACCTGCCCGGCGCCTGACCTGCCCCGCGCCTGAGCTGCACGACGCCCGGCCTGCCCGACGCTGATGGCCGGCACGCTGTGCGACCCCGAGGAAGCCCGGCCGTGTCTCCTCCCCACGAACGACGACGCCCGCCTACCGGAGCGGCAGACGGGCGTCGAGGGGAGCGCAGGTCAGGCGCGGGCGCCCGCCGCCCGCAGTGCGCGGATGTTCTCCTTGTCGGCACCGAGCGCGGTGAGCAGCAGGACGACGGCGACGATGACGTGGAAGACGTTGTCGGTCGTGTTCAGCGCGAAGACGTTCGCCGAGGTGTTCGAGAAGACGAACCCGTAGACGGCGAGCACGAGCAGGACGACACCGATGACCAGGTTCACCGTGCGGGACCCGATCGTGTTGCCGAGGCCCACGATGAAGAACGCCGCGGCGAGGATCGTCCACAGCCCGCAGAGCGCCGGGTTCAGCCCGAACGAGTTCCACAGGAACCCACCGGAGCGGCTGAAGAACGCGCCGCCGCCGTCCTGGGCGAAGAAGAAGCCCAGGATGCCCCAGATCGCGAACAGCATGCCGGCGGTCATCGCCAGTCCACGGTTCGGCGAGGCGGTGATGCTCGGTTCCTTGACGGCCACTTGGGTCTCCTCATCCTGCGCGACGATCGCGTTGTACGACTGCCCGTCGTCGCGCCGCTCACGCACACTGTCAGCGGCAGTCGTCCCGGTGCCGGACCGACCTGTGTCACGCTGTCCGGAGACCTGCTGCAGGACGGCCGTGGCCTTGCTGCGGAGGCCTGCGTTCCCAGCTCCCGACGGGCGCCCCAACGGTATCGTGTCGGACCCCGACCGACCGAATCGCTTCCCGCTCAGCAGGCGGAAGACGACGCCGACCACGATGACCCCGAGGAGGACGATGCCCGTGACGCGGACGCCCGAGCGCACCGCTCCCGAGTCCTTCGGCGAGGGGCGTGGACCGAGCGTCTCCCGGAGGCTCCGGTGGGCTCTGCTCGCGGCTCTGGGGTTCGTGATCGTGCCTTCCGTCTACGCGGTCGCCGTGTTGACGCCGTTGGGGCAGCGGGTGGAGGACGCCGCGCTCGGCGGGGTCCGCGAGTCCGACCTGTTCGGGTCGGACACCGCCCTCAACGTCATCTCGGTGCCGGTGATCCTGCTGTTGGTCGTCGTGATCGCCGCCGTCGCGTTCGCACGCGGGCGGCTCGCCGTGGGGCTCGGAGCGGGTTTCGTGGTGCTGGCGTCCGCGGCCACCTCGACGTGGCTCAAGCGTATCGCCGAGCGCCCGGAGATCGCCCAGTCGACGACGCCGAACTCGTTCCCGTCCGGGCACGCGACGATCGCCCTCGCGGCGCTGTTCGCCGTGCTGATGGTGACACCGCGTCGGTTCCGGCCGCTGGTGCTGCTCGCGGGGACCGCCTACGCGGTGTTCGTCGCGAACCAGACCGTCGTCTACGGGTGGCACCGGGTGAGCGACATCATCGGCGCCTGCGCGGTGGCGCTGTTCTGGCTCGGACTGGTCCGGGCCGTGGGGCCGCAGGTGGACCGCGGTGTCCGGGGCGACCGTGACGGCCGACGGGGACCGCGACGGGCGGTGACGGCGGTGCTGCTCGTCGCTGTGGCTGCGGCGCTGCTGGTCGGGGTCGTCGCGCTCCTGGTCGGGACCCTCGGCGGTGACCACGGCGCGATGCTGCTGGCGGGGCGGCTCGCCTCGTCCGCCAGCGTCCTCGCGGTGATCACGGCGGTGTGGCTGGCCGACGGCATGCACCACTCGCCGCCGACGACCAGCGCGGCCGCGCCTCCCGTCCGCCGCTGACAGCGGCAGCAGCCGCGACTGCAGGGCGGCTGACCGCCGACCGCCGCACCGACGGTGGCGGGAATGCTCTCGCCTGCGCTACGTTGTACTCGTCAGTTCGATGCAAACGCATGGAACCGGAACGAGCCAGCGACAGACGAGGCGGCACATCATGCAGTTCGGGATCTTCACGGTCAGTGACGTCACGACCGACCCCACCACCGGGACCACGCCGGACGACACCCAGCGCGTCCGGGACATCCTGACGATCGCGCAGCACGCGGACCAGGCCGGCCTCGACGTCTTCGCCACCGGGGAGCACCACAACCCGCCGTTCGTCGCCTCGAGCCCGACCACGATGCTCGGCTACCTGGCCGGCGTCACGAAGGACATCACCCTCTCGACGTCGACGACCCTGGTCACCACGAACGACCCGGTGCGCATCGCCGAGGAGTACGCGATGCTCCAGGTCGTCTCCGACGGCCGCATGGACCTGATGATGGGCCGCGGCAACACGGGCCCGGTCTACCCCTGGTTCGGCAAGGACATCCGGCAGGGCCTGAACCTGGCGGTCGAGAACTACGCGCTGATCCGCCAGCTCTGGGAGAACGAGGTCGTCAACTGGCAGGGGCAGTTCCGCACGCCGCTGCAGGGCTTCACCTCGACCCCGCGTCCGCTCGACGGCGTCGCGCCCTTCGTCTGGCACGGCTCGATCCGCACGCCCGAGATCGCCGAGCAGGCCGCCTACTACGGCGACGGGTTCTTCCACAACAACATCTTCTGGCCCATCCAGCACACCGAGCAGATGGTCGGCCTCTACCGTCAGCGCTACGAGCACCACGGGCACGGCCGTGGTGACCAGGCGATCGTCGGCCTGGGCGGCCAGTTCTTCGCGCGGAAGAACTCGCAGGACGCGGTCGACGAGTTCCGTCCGTACTTCGACAACGCCCCGGTCTACGGCCACGGCCCGTCCATGGAGGACTTCACCACCCAGACCCCGCTCACCGTCGGGTCGCCGCAGCAGGTCATCGACCGGTACGCCGCGATGAAGGACCACGTCGGGCACTACCAGCGCCAGCTGTTCCTCATCGACCACGCCGGCCTGCCGCTGAAGACGGTGCTCGAGCAGATCGACATCCTGGCCGAGGACATCGTGCCGGAGCTCCGCCGCATCAACGAGTCCGACCGGCCGGCGCACGTGCCGTCGAACCCGCCGACGCACCTGGAGCGCGTCGCCGCCGCGCACGCGGCCGGCACGGCCGGTGCGGACCACGTCGTCGCGGTCGACGAGTGGACCGGCGCGTCGGTCTGATCGCGCGCACCTGACGGACGGGAGGCCCGGTGCCAGCTGGCACCGGGCCTCCCGTCCGTCTCGGCGCGCGTCCCGCCCGCGTCCCGAGCCTCGGCTCAGCGGACGGAATCCGCCTCGCGGTCGGGCGAAGATGTCCGCCCAGCCGAGGCTCGGCCAGCGCTGCCGGCGCTGCCGCCGCTGCCGGCGCCGCCGCCGCCGGCGCTGCCGGCGCTGCCGGCGCTGCCGGCGCTGCCGGCGCTGCCGGCGCTGCCGGCGCTGCCGGCGCTGCCGGCGCTGCCGGCGCTGCCGGCGCTGCCGGCGCTGCGCGCGGCGCGCAGCGCTGCTGGGCGGGCGGGGACCAGCTTCAGGCCGAAGACGCAGCCGACGATGCCCGCGATGAACAGCAGGCGGAGGAGCGTGACGGGCTCCGCGCCCGTCGCCATGCCCCAGAGCACCGTGAGCGCTGCCCCGGTGCCGGTCCACACGGCGTAGGCGGTGCTGATCGGGATGTGCTTGACCACGTACCCGAACGCGCCGAGGCTCAGCACGATGGTGACGAGGAAGACGAGCGTCGGCCCCGGGCGGGTGAACCCGTCGCTGGCTCCGAGGGCGGTGGCCCAGACGGTCTCGAACGCGGCGCTGACGAACAGCACGACCCAGGCCATCAGCTGACCACCTTGAGACCGACGACGCACGCGACCAGGCCGAGGACCAGGCCGATGCGGGCGAGGGACGCCGCCTCCTGCCGACGCAGGACCGCGACGACGACCGTCAGCGAGGCGCCGATGCCGACCCACACGGCGTAGGCGGTGCCGACCGGGATCTCCTGCATCGCGAACGCGAGACCGACCATGCTCAGGCCCATGCCGGCGACGAAGACGATCGTCGGCACCACCCGCCTGAACCCGTTCGACGCGCCGAGTGCCGTGGCCCAGACGGCTTCGAGCACGCCCGACAGCACCAGGATGACCCATGCCATGGTGTTCCTCCGTTCCGAAGTCGTACGACTGTGCGACTTCCCGGAGACCAGTTCTAGCACGAACTCGTACGGTCGTGCGACAATTGCCGGATGTCGCGCAGCATCGACCTCGAGGAACGCCGCCGCACCGTGTCGGCGGCGGCCTGCCAGGTCCTCGCCCGGGACGGCCTCGGTGCCCTGTCCGTCCGGAACGTCGCCGCCGAGGCCGGGCTGCCCCCGAGCACCGTCCGGTACGCATTCCCGACCCAGGCGAGCGTCCGTGAGCACGCGATCGCCTCGGTGTTCGACCGGACCCGCGAGCGCATCGACGCGATCCCGGGCGACCTGCCGACGCGCGAGTGGGTGCGGCGGGTCCTCGTCGAACTGCTGCCCCTCGACGACGAGCGGGTGGTCGAGCTCGACGTGTACCTGGCCCTGGGCAACGCCGCGCTGACGGACGCCGAGCTCCGGCCGACGCTCGACCGGGTCGTCGACGACGTGCGCCGGTGGTGTGAGCGGGTGCTCGAGGTGCTCGGGGTGCCCGAGGCAGACCGCGAGTACGAGGCCTGCCGGCTGCACGCCCTCCTCGACGGGCTCGCGATGCACGTTGCCCGGCTCGCACCCGGGGAATCGGGGGACTGGGCGATCGACGTCCTCGAGCGCCACGTCGACGGGGTCGCCCGGTCCTGACCGGACCCGCAGCGGTCTGCCGGGCCTGGGACGAGCCTCCAGGTCGACGCCCCGGACGGGCTCTATCCTGTCCCGGTGACGAGCACCCCCGCCCGCCCCGTCGCGACGCGCCCGCGCAGCCTGACCGGCCCCGGTCTGGTCCTCGCCGCCGTCGTGGCGCTCCTCGCCGTCCGCGTGCTCTCGCCGGCCGTCGGGACCGCGGGCCTGCCCGACGTGGTGCAGGACTTCCTGACGCTCGCGATCAGCGTCGTCGTCGAGTCGCTGCCGTTCGTGGTCCTGGGCATCGTGCTGTCGATCGTCGTCGAGGTCTGGGTGCCGCACGGCGTCCTCGAGCGGATCCTGCCGACCAGACCGATGCCCCGGCGCGCGGTCATCTCGCTCATCGGCATGCTGTTCCCGGTCTGCGAGTGCGGCAACGTCCCGCTCGCCCGCGGGCTCATGCTCCGCGGGTTCACCCCGGCCGAGGCGGTCACGTTCCTCGTCGCCGCACCGATCCTCAACCCGCTCGTCATCATCAGCACCGCGCAGGCCTTCGGCTGGTCCGGGTGGATCCTGCCCGCCCGCATCGTCGGCGGCTTCGTCGTCGCGAACCTGGTCGGCTGGATCGTCGACGCGCACCGTCGTCCGGCCGACCTGCTCCTGCCCGCGTTCGAGGCCCGCTGCCGCGCAGCCGTCGGCGCCCCGCCGGTCCGCGACAAGTGGCGGGAGAGCGCGTCGCACTTCGGCGGCGAGACCGCGACGATGATGCCGGCGCTGTTCGTCGGCGCCGGCCTGGCCGCCGCGATCCAGGTCGCGGTGCCGCGGAGCGCCCTCGTCGCGGTCGGGTCGAACCCGGTGCTGTCGGTCGTCGCGATGATGCTCCTGGCGATGACGGTGTCGCTCTGCTCGAACGTGGACGCGTTCTTCGCGCTGTCCTTCGCGTCGACGTTCCTGCCGGGGTCGATCACCGCGTTCCTGATCATCGGGCCGATCATCGACGTGAAGATGATCGCCCTGCTCCGCACGACGTTCCGCGCACGCTTCCTGGTGCTGCTCGCCGTCGTCTGCGTCCTGTTCGCCGCGACCGTCGGATTGGTGATGAATGTCCTCGTCTGAGCAGAACCCGATCGAGCACGACGACCACGGGCACGGCCACGGAGCCGGCAGCACCGCCGGCCGCGCCGACCGCACCGCCGCGCGCCGCGCCCTGCTCGGCCTCGGCTCCGTCCTGGCCGTCGCCCTCGGCACCCTGTGGCTCGGGCTCGCCGACCACCTCGACCTCTACATCAACCCCCGCTACGCCGTGTTCACGCTGGTCCTCGCCGCCGTCGCGGTGCCCGCCTCGGTCGCCGGGCTCGTCGTCGTCGCCCGCCACGGCAGCCACGCCCACAACGGTGACCCGGAACCCCGGCCGGGAGGCGGTGGTCGCCTCCTGCACGTCGTCCTCGGCTCCGTCGCGGCGCTCGTCACGATCGGCACCGTCGTCGCGATGCTCGTCCTGCCCCCGACGACCCTGTCCGCCCGGACCGCCCAGCAGCGGAGCGTCGGGTCCGCGTCACTGTCCGACGCGACGGGTGCCGGTGCGCCGGTGTCGCTCCTCGGCAGCGAGTCGGTGGACACGTCCGGCTACGGCGTGAAGGACTGGGCAGCGCTCATCCGGCAGAGCACCGACACGACGGCGCTCGTCGGCCGCAAGCTCACCCTCACCGGGTTCGTCGTGCCCGGGTCGGACGGCACGTTCACCCTGACCCGCTTCGTCGTCAGTTGCTGCGCGGTGGACGCCCAGCCGGTCGGCATCGGGGTCACGACCGACGGCACGCTGCCGCCGGAGAACCAGTGGGTCCGGGTCGAGGGTGCCCTCGCCGCGAACCCGGACACCGCCTCCGACGCACGCCTGGTCATCCGCGCGGCGACCGTCACCCGGGTCAGCCAGCCCTCGGACCCGTATGAGTACTGACACCGAGCGGGGTGCGGTCCGCCCGCGGCGCCCGGTCACCCACCGCTTCCGCCGACGCTTCACGGCCGTCGTGGTCGTCCTGGCCGTCGTCGCCGCGCTCGCCGCCGTGGCCGGGTCGCAGCAGGGCCCCCGGCTGCGGTCGGTGTCCTACGACGCCAGCGACCTGGTCACCCGGCCGGCGCAGCGTGTCATCCTCACCGCGAACCAGGCCGTGCAGCGCGTCCCGGCCTCCGCGGTGCGGGTCAGCCCCGCGGCCGCGTTCTCGGTCACCTCGAGCGGCAACACCGTCGCCGTCGAGTTCGCCGGCCCGCTCGGCTACGACCGCGACTACACACTGACCCTCCGTGGCGTCCGCGCTCCGGGGCAGGCGGCCGCGTCGGAGCTCCGGACCACGATCCGGACCGGCAGCACCGACGTCCTCGCCGTGGTCCCGGGGCGGAACGGTGCAGCCGACCGGATCGTCCGTCGGGACCTCGGCGCCGCCGGCACCCGGACCGTGTACCGCGCGTCGGGCATCGCCGAGTACGCGGTCCTCGCCCGCTCCCTGGTCGTGCTCCGGAACGACTCGTCGGGCCACTCGGCGATCGACATCGTGCCGCTCGCCGGCGGGGTGCAGGACCCCGAGGTCCCGGTCGAACGCCTGTCGATGCCGAGCGCGGTCGGCACGGCGAAGGCCCTGCACGCCGCCGACGACGGCGCCTCGTTCGGGTTCGTCTACGCCGACACCTCGTCCGGCCGCTCCGAGGACGTCGGTCTGTACGACGTCGACCTGACCGGGACGCACCAGCCGGAGCCGGTCGGGGCGGACGGCAAGCCGGCGATCGGCGCGACACCGCTCCCGGTCGCCCAGTGGGCCTACGTGCCGCGCACCGAGAGCGCCCTGGTCCGGACCGGCACCGACGACCTGGTGCTCGTCGACATGGGCGGCCGGAGCAAGGCCGTCCGACTCGGCTCCGCGACGTACCTGCACGGGTTCGTCGACTCCGGCACGACCGCCGTCGTCGAGACCGGCACCGGCATCGTGCAGCTCGACCTGACGAACGGCCGCCGGACCGCGCTGCCCACCCCGGCCGCGAGCACCGACCAGCCCTACCTCGGGCGCATCGCCCCGCTCGCCGAGGGGCAGTACCTGCGACTCGTCGGCTCGACCCGCGCGGACGGCACCCTGGCGGCCCGCATCGTGCGGGTGGACGGGTCACGGGCCTCCCGGCTGGCGGTGACCATCCCCGACGACGCCAGCGTCACCGCCGTCTGCCCGTCGCCGAACGGCCAGTTCGTCGCGCTCGCGACGCGCTCCGCCGACGGCGCACTCGTCACGGTGGTCGACGCCACGTCGGGCGCGCTCGAGGCGTCCCTGGCCGGCACGGCGATCGACTGGTGCACCGCCCTGCCGACGGGCGACGAGGTCGGCTGAGCGCGGTCGCCGCGCTCGCAGCGGCCGTCGCCGCTACTGGCGCAGCGTCCGGCGCGGGTACTCCCCGAAGCGCCGCAGGTACTCGCCGGAGAACCGGCCCATGTGCGAGAAGCCCCACCGTGAGGCGACCTCCGCCACCGAGGTGGTCCCCGGTTCCGCCGCCAGCAGGTCGGACCGCACCTGGCGCAGCCGCACCTCGCGCAGGTAGTTCATCGGCGTGCGGTCGAGCGTCCGTTGGAACGACTCCTGCAGCGCACGGACGCTGAGGTCCGCCGCCCGGGCGATGTCCGTCACGGTCAACGGCTCGCCGGCGTGCTCGTGCAGGAACTCGACGGCCGTCCGCAGGCGGGTGTTGCGGCGCTCGCCGAAGCCCTCCGGCTGGACCTCGGCCTGCAGCCGGTACAGCCCGAACAGGGAGCGGACGACGTCACGCTGCGCCTCGTGCCAGGCGAGGGACTGCTGCCCCTGGGTCCGGAGGGCGCGGACGGCACCGGCGACGGACCCGCGCCAGGTTCCGACGGCCGCGGCACTCGGCGGTGTGGACCGGTCGAACGCGAGCGTGCCGTCGACGATGTACCGCTCGCGCGCGACGTCCAGGACCAGGTCGCGGTCCAGGTGCACCAGCCGCTGGTCCCAGTTCTCGTACTCCATCTCGAACCGTCGCCCGAGGGGGAACATCGTCGGGACGCCCGGCGCCATCCGCACCTCGTCGTGGCCGACGTCGACCCGGGCCCGGCCGGCGTCGAGCCACTGGACGACGACCTCGCCCTCGACGGCCACGTCGCCGCGCAGGTACCCGTGCATCTGCGAGCGGCGGATGCTCATGCGGTCGTCGCCGACGCCGACGTACTTGTACCAGTAGTCGTGGTCGACGGGCGAGGAGTACCACGTCCGTCCCGCGTACATGCCGGCGAGGTCCTGGACGGCGCCGCCGGTGTCGGTGCCCGACACGGCGACGATGGCGCCGTTCGGTGCCGAGTTCTCCGGGTTCGTCATGACTCCACCATCTCTCGCTCCGGATCGTCGCGCGAGCCCCGCCGCCGCCCGCCGCCTCCGGGACGGCGTTCCGCGGACCGTCCCACGCGGATGTCGAGGTCGCGGCCAGGTTCGCGGCCGGATCGGGGGACAAGGCGTCCCAACGGGTGGACCACGAACGGGAGGCCCGTCACCAGCTGGTGACGGGCCTCCCGTTCGTGGAGTGGACCGGCTGCCGACGTGCGTGACGTCGGCGACGCGGGTCGTTACGCCAGCGTCGCGGCGTCGATGACGAAGCGGTAGCGGACGTCCGAGGCGAGGACGCGCTCGTAGGCCTCGTTCACCTGGTCGGCGCTGATGAGCTCGGTCTCCGGCAGGATGCCGTGCTCGGCGCAGAAGTCGAGCATCTCCTGGGTCTCCTGGATGCCGCCGATCGCGGAACCCGCCCAGCTGCGGCGACCCGGGATCAGGGCGAAGGCCGGGACCTCGAGGGGCTCGGACGGCGCACCGACGTTGACCATGGTGCCGTCGACCTTGAGGAGGTTGAGGTAGGCGCCCATGTCGACCTTGGCCGACACCGTGTTGATGATGAGGTCGAACGAGTTCGCGAGCTTCTCGAACGTCTCGGCGTCCTTCGTCGCGTAGTGGGCCGTCGCGCCGAAGCGGAGCGAGTCCTCCTGCTTCGAGGTGGTCTGCGACAGGACGGTGACCTCGGCGCCGAGCGCCGCGGCGATCTTCACGCCCATGTGACCGAGGCCGCCGAGGCCGACGATCGCGACCTGCATGCCGGGGCCGGCCTTCCAGTGGTGCAGCGGCGAGTACAGCGTGATGCCGGCGCAGAGCAGCGGGGCGACCTTCTCGATGTCGAGCGACTCGGGCACGCGGAGGACGAAGTCCTGGTCCACGACGACGGCCTGCGAGTAGCCACCCTGGGTGACGGTGCCGTCGGCGGGGTCGACGCTGGCGTAGGTGCCGATGTTGCCCTTCAGGCAGTACTGCTCCTGGCCGGCGAGGCACTGCTCGCACTCGCCACAGGAGTTGACCATGCAGCCGACGCCGACCAGGTCGCCGACGGCGTACTTCGTGACGTCGGAGCCGACCTCGGTGACGTGGCCGACGATCTCGTGGCCGACGACCTGCGGGTACTGGATGGGGCCCCACTCGCCGCGGACGGTGTGGATGTCGGAGTGGCAGATGCCGGCGTAGGCGATGTCGATCATGACGTCGCCCGGCAGGAGGTCGCGGCGCTCGATGGTGGTCTTGACGAGCGGTTCGGTCGCGGACGGTGCCGCGTACGCGTTGACGGTGCGCAAGGGTCTCCTCGTGGGGTGGGGGATGTCGGGCCGGGTGCGGCCCGCCCACGATCCTGCTCCCGTTGCGCGACAGGTGACAGGTACGGATGGGGCACCCCTCGGGTTGCCCGGGGGCGCGTGGCATGCTGCCGGTGGTGCCGCGCGTGCTGCCGGTGGCGCGCGTCGTGCTGCCGGTCGGGGGCGCCGTGTGCCGCCGGTCAGGCGTCCTGCGCGCGGGCGAACCGGGCACCCGCGATCCGGGCGAAGCGCAGCGGGTCCCGGAGGGCGTCGTCGGGCTCGCCCGTGGTCTGCGTCGCGATGACCGTGAGCGAGGCCGCCAGCGCGAACCCGTCGACCGACGCCTCCACCACCCCCGCGACCAGTGCCGTGGGGATCCCGCGCGCCTCGGCGAGCGCCCGGACCACGGTCGGCGCCTTGCCGGCGGCGCTCTGCAGGTCGAAGCAGCCCTCGCCGGTGACCACCAGGTCGGCCCCGGCGACGGCGTCCGGCAGCCCGATCGCGTCGGCGACGGTCGTGGCGCCGCTCGCCAGGACGGCACCCCAGGCGAGGAGTCCGAAGCCCGTCCCGCCCGCGGCTCCGGCGCCCGGTGTGGTCGGGTCGACGTCGGGGAAGCACGCGGCCCAGCGGGTGAGCCGATCCTCGTGCACGGGGACACGGTCGGGCGTCACGCCCTTCTGCGGTCCGAACACGGCGGCGGCACCCGCCGGACCGAGGAGCGGCGAGGTGACGTCGGTCAGCACCACGGCCTCCAGCGGTGGCAGGGCCCGGAGCGTGCTCGCGTCGACGGGAGGCACGTGGTCGAGCACCGCAGCGCCGGTCACGCCCGCCGGCACCGCCGTCCCGAGCGCGAGGCCCAGCGCCTGCAGTGCGCCGACGCCGCCGTCGGTCGAGGCGCTGCCGCCGATCCCGAGGAGCAGCCCGGTCGCGCCGGCGTCGAGGGCCGCGGCGATCGCCTGCCCGAACCCGGTTGTGTGCGCCGTGTCCGGGCGGAGGTCGTCGAGGAGCGTCAGGCCACTCGTCGCCGCGAGCTCGACCAGGGCGCGGCCGTCCGGCAGCCGCAGCCAGGCGGTCTCGACGGGCCGGTCGTCGGGTCCCGTCACGGTCACCGGGACCCGTTCGCTGCCCGGTACCGCGGCGGCCACGGCGTCGAGGGTGCCCTCGCCGCCGTCCGCCATCGGCAGCAGGACGAGGTCGTCGTCCGGCCGTTCACCGAGCCAGCCGCTCGCGACCGCCTCGGCGACCTCGGCCGCCGACGCGGTCCCCTTGAACGAGTCCGGTGCGATGACGACGCGCATCCGCACACGCTACTGGCGAGCCGGGGTCAGAGGGCGAAGCGCGGGTGCGGCTCGCCGCCCGTGGCGAGGTCCGCCAGCATCTCCCCGACGAGCGGCGCGAACTTGAACCCGTGCCCCGACGACCCGGTCGCGACGGTCACCGGCCCACGCCGGTCGAGCACGAAGTCCTCGTCGGGGGAGTTGTCGTACAGGCAGCTGATCAGCGTCGGTTGCGACGCGTCCACGCCCGGCACGAACCGCTCGACGTACGCCTGCAGCCGCGCAACCTCGGCCGCGTCGGGCGTCCGGTCGCGGTCGTCCGGGTCGACGACCGGCCCGGTGCCGTGGAACCCGACCTTGACGCCCTCGCCCGGCGTCAGCAGCCCGTAGACACCGCCGCCGTCGGCCGGGTGGTGCACGAACGACGGCCACGCCTCGTCCGGCAGGTGGCTGGGGAAGTGGGCGGGTTGCTCCTGGGTGACGCGGATGGCCGGGAGGCTCGCCCCACGCCCGGCGAGCAGCCCACCCACCAGCGTGGGGGCCCAGGCACCGACGGCCGCGACGACACCGCCGGTGCGGACCGTCGTGCCGTCCGCGAGCGTCAGCATCACGGTGTCGCCGTCGTCCTGCACCGCCGTCACCCGCGCACCGAAGCGCAGGTCGGCGCCGGCCGATGCTGCCAGGTCGAGCAGCGCCTCCAGGGCGTCCGCGGCACGGATCCGGCCGGCGGTCGCGTGCGCCAGGACGTGCCCCTCGAAGGCGATGCCGGGCCAGCGGGCGGCGGCCTCGGCCGGGGTCAGGCGCTCCGTGGCGATCCCCGCGGTGTCGAGTGCGGCGGCGATCGCGTCGACCACCTCGGGGCGACCGTGGTCCACGGCGCCGGTGTGGTCGAGCAGGGTCCTACCGGACGCGACCTCGAGCGCAGCCCACGCGTCCCAGGCCCGCAGCGTCAGGTCGACGTAGTCGGCGTCCGGGTAGCCCATCCGGAAGATCCGGCTGCCCCCGTGGGAGGAGCCGTGCACGTGCCCGCGGTCGTGCTGTTCGAGCAGCAGGACGCGCTCGCCGCGGGCGGCCAACGACCGGGCGGTGGCGGCGCCGACGATCCCGGCGCCGATGACGACGTGGTCGAACGCGTGCAGGGACGGTCCGTCGGACGCGGGGACAGCAGCCATGACGACACCGTATGGGTTAGGGTTCGACGCAGAGGGAAAAAACCCGCGCTGCTCCGGCAGGCGGAACCGCGTACGCGTCTCACGGGAGTCGCCACTTCTTCATCGAAGGAGTGCGCCCGTGCACGGACGAACCTCATCAGTACGAACCTCACTGGCGACCACGACGGGCTCGCCATCCGCTGGACTCCGTGACGCCTGGCTGCCACTCGCCGGGCTGTCCGCGGTGTTCCTGTTCGAGATGCTCGACAACTCGGTCCTCACCGTCGCCCTCCCCACCATCGCCCGCGACCTGACCGCCACGACGTCCGCGCTGCAGTGGGTGTCCGGTGCCTACTCGGTGGCCTTCGGCGGTCTGATGCTGCTCTTCGGTGCGGTCGCCGACCGGGTCGGACGTCGTCGCACGATGCTCGTCGGCCTGGTCCTCCTGGCGGTGGCGAGCCTGGCGACCGTGTTCGTCACTTCGGTGGAGCAGCTCATCGTCGTCCGGGCGCTCATGGGCATCGCCGCCGCGATGACGACCCCCGGGTCCATGGCGCTGGCGTTCCGGCTCTTCGCCAGCCAGGACCTGCGCGTCCGGGCACTGACGGTGATCTCCACCGCCGGTCTCGTCGGCCTCGCCGTCGGACCCACCATCGGCGGGTTCGTCCTGGCTGTCGCACCGTGGCAGGTACTGCTCGTCGCGAACGTGCCGATCGCCCTCGTCGCCTTCGTCGGCATCCGTGCCGGCATCGCCGTCGATCGTCCGGACGACCTGCACCGCGAACCCGTCGACGTCGTCGGGGCGGTCCTCGGCACCGCGAGCATCGTCGGCGTCCTCGTCACCCCGACGCTCGTCGTCGGCGGCGCTGCCGCCTGGACCGGGTGGGCAGCCGGGACGGCGACCGTCCTGGTGGCCGTCGGCTTCGTCGTGCGGGAGCGCACCGCACACCACCCCCTGCTCGACCTGCGCTTGCTCGCCCGGCCCCTGGTCGCGAGCGGTCTCGCGTACAAGGCCGCCGCGGGGCTCGCCATGGCCGCCCTGTCGTACCTCGTCACCCTGCAGCTGCAGTTCGCCTGGGGCTGGCCCCCGGCGCTCGCCGCCGTCGGGACGCTGCCGCAGGTGGTCGTCCTGCTGGTCAGCGGCCGCTTCGTCGGGCCGTTCGTCCAGCGCGTCGGACTCGACCGGGCCGCGCGACTCAGCGCCGCCGCGGTCGTCGTCGGGCTCGCGGTGTTCGCCCTGACCGCACGGCTCGGCTACCCCGGTGTCCTGGTCGCCCTCGTGCTCGTCGCGGCGGGCATGCGCGTCGTCGGTGCCGTGGCCGGCAACAACGTCCTGCACGGGCTGCCCGCCGACCGCACGTCGATCGGCGCAGCCCTCGTCGACACCGCGAGCGAGGTCGCCACCGCCGTCGGCATCGCCGCCACGGGCACGATCCTCGCCGCGCTCGTGCCGGGCAGTCTCGGCACGACGCCCTGGACACCGGACCGGACGGCCACGTTCGACGGTGCCGTCGCGATCGCGGGTGTCGTCGTCACCGTCCTCGCCGCCGTCCTGGTCCTCGTCGGGGTGCTCCGCGCCCGCACCGCCCCCGCAACCCCCACCACTCCCACCACCAAGGAGGACTCCGATGTCTGACGTCATCACCCGCCCGCCGTTCGACCCCGAGCTCGCGCCGTTCCTCGACGCGCTCGCCGCCCGCGGACCGTTCCGCATCACGCCGGAGATGCTGCCCCGGATGCGCCAGCTCGACGTCCCCCTCGAGACGCTCGACGACCGACTGCACGAGCGCGGCCTCGAACGCCGGAGCATCACCGTGCCCGGGTACCTCGGCGACCCGATCGAGCTGGCGGTCATCCAGCGGATCGGCCGCACCGGCCCGACGACCGGGGTCTACACGATCCACGGCGGCGGCATGATGTTCGGCCACCACCTCGGCAACCTGGACTCCTACGACCACTGGCTGCTCGACCACGACGTCGTCCTCGTCAGCGTCGACTACCGCCTCGCCCCGGAGCACCCGGACCCCTACCCGGTGGAGGACTGCGCCGCCGGCCTGGTCTGGGTCGCGGAGCACGCCGACGAACTCGGCATCGACCCGGACCGCATCGTCATCGCCGGGCAGAGCGCCGGCGCCGGTCTCGCGGCCGGGACCGCGCTCCTGATGCGCGACCGGGGCGGTCCGGCCCTCCTCGGTCAGATCCTGGTCTCACCGATGCTCGACGACCGCGACCGCACCGTGTCGACGCAGCAGATCGACGGTGTCGGTGTCGCCGACCGCCAGATGACCCGGGCCGGGTGGGACGCCTACCTCGGTGCACGCCGGGCCACCGAGGACGTGTCCCGGTACGCCGCCCCGGCGCGCGCGAGGTCGCTGGCCGACCTGCCGTCGACCTACATCGACTGCGGCAGCGCCGAGGTCTTCCGTGACGAGACGGTCGCCTACGCCAGCGCGCTCTGGGCAGCGGGCGTCGATGCCGAGCTGCACGTGTGGCCCGGGGCCTTCCACGGCTTCACGAGCATGGTGCCCGACGCCACGGTGTCGCGGCGGGCGAACGGGGCGTTGGCGGACTGGACCCGGCGACTGCTCGGCGACCCGCACCCGGTCCGAGCCGAGCGCTGATGGACACCGTCACGCCGTGGTCGGAGATGACCGGGTCCGCCGACGCAGAGCGCGTCGGCGGACCTCGGCCTCACTCGTCCGGTCGATCAGCCGTGCGTGTGACCGTGTGCCCGGGTGATCGCGGCGACGGTCTGGTCGCGCAGGTACGCGACACCGGCAGCGTTCGGGTGCAGCGAGCCGAAGAGCAGGCCGTAGCCCGTGTCACCTAGCTTCGTGCTGTTCGCCGGGTCCGGGTGGTCCGTCAGGGTGAGCCCGGCGATCCAGGCCGAGCCCGCCGAGGCGCACGCGGTGTGGGCGGACGACCCGTCGAACGTCGAGACGTAGGTGAACCCACGAGCCTGCGCCGCTGACTGGATCGCTCCGTCGAGCTCCGCCTCGGTCTTGTGGAAGTACGCGGTGTCGGTGCCGGTGAACGGGAACGAGTTCTGCGGGAACGGCGGCTCGAGCCCGGAGTCACCGATGATGCTCGAGAAGCAGCCCTTCGGGGACTGGGCCGCGTCCGGCGCGATCATCGGGTACCCGACGACGAACACCTTCGCCCGCGGCGCGCGCTGCGCGATCGTCCGGAAGGTCTGTGCGAGCCGCGGCGCGACCGTGTTCTTGATGCGTGCGGCGAGCCGGTCACGCTCGACACCGTGGACCACCGGGGCGTAGTGGTCCTTGCAGTGGTCGTAGCTCACGCCGTTGATGTCGGAGAACAGGGGACCGTCCTGGCCGAGCGCGATGCAGTTCGTGACGACGTCGGTGAAGCCCAGGTCGTTGCCGCCGATCGAGATCGTGACGACGTCGGTGCTCGCGGACAGCGCAGCGACCTGCGGGGCGGCGGTGACGTTCCCCGCACCGGTCGGCTGCGGCACCCGGGTGACGTTGGCGGTCGTCGCGCCCGCGCAGCTCCGGTCGTCGAGTCGGAGTCCCAGGGAGGACGCGACCTGGTGCGGGTAGTCGGTCGTGGACTGCGCGCAGCCGGCCGCGGGACCCGAACCGTAGGGCGCCACGCCGAACCCGGAGGCGTACGAGTCCCCGAGCGCCACGTAGTGCAGGCCACGGGACGACGAGGAGGCGGCCACAGCGGACCCGACCGACGTGCCGGTGTCGGCGTGTGCTGCCGGAAGCGGCCCGGCGGCCCCGACGGCGAGCGACGCAGCCGTGAGGACTCCACCGGTGATCAACAACGCTGTGGACCAGCGCGGGCGAGGAGCATGACGCATGGACGGGTTCCTTCCCAGAACTCGATTCGCCAGACGATCGTCTGGCCAGTCGAGGCTAGGGCCGGCAGCGCCTGGCGGCCATGAGAGGGCTGCAAGCTCGGGGAACCGGGTCCTCGTGCAGTCCGGACGCCACCGGTCACGGCACGTCGCGAACCGACTCTGCACCTGTGCCCGTCAGCGCCAGAGGACGAGCGAGTGCGCGATCACGGATCGGGCACGAGCGATCTGCCCGCGGACCGTCGACTGCGGCAAGTCCAGGGCTTCGGCGATCTCGGCGTAGGAGCGGTGCTCGAGGTGGCGCAACTCCCAGCACCGGCGCTGTACCGGCGCCATGCCGTCGAGGATCCGCTGTGCCGCTGCGACCAGTGAGGTCCGTTCGGCGACGGCACCCGGTGCGTCTTCGGTGGCGGCGGGAACGGAGTCGTCGAGCTGCGTCCGGTACCGCACCGCGGCGCTCCGCAGCCGATCGAAGCTCCGGCGTCGGACCGTGGTCACCAGCCACGCGGTGACGGCGTCCCCGTCCTGGGTCACGTCGAGGTGTGACCAGGCGGCGATGAAGGTCTCCTGCACGACGTCGTCCGCGTCGCTGGAACCACGGAGGATCCGCACCGCGACGGCCCGGAGCAGCGCCGAGTTGCGCGCCACGATCGCCGCGAACGCCTGGTCCGCCACCCCGGCCCGAGGTGCCGGTGCGACCCGGGCCTCCGGGGTGTGTGGCTGCTGCGTCCCGGCACGGATCCGTTGCCGGGTGGGGAGCACGATCACGTCGGTCGAGGCCGGCCTGGTGTCGTGCAGTGTCGTCGTCGGCATGCGGTCCAACTCCTCAGGATGATGTCGTGAGGATGTTTCGGACTCGATGCGGACGAGGGTGGGTGCGCGGAGATCTCCAGTGCGAGGGGCACCCTCGTGCGGGGTGGCTGGTCCTCGCGACCTCGCCGCTTCCCGCAGGGTTCAGATCGTCACGGGGCGAGACCGGTGACGCAGACGCGTGGAGCCGCCGACCGGAGGTGCTCGAGTCCGGCTCGGAATCCATGCCGGAGCCGAGACAGAAGAGGAATCGGAGCGAGTGACGGGAATCGAACCCGCGCTACCAGCTTGGGAAGCTGGAGTTCTACCATTGAACTACACTCGCGCATCCCGTCGAACGGGACCGCACCAGCCTAGCGGAACTTCCGCTGGATGCCAGCCGGACGCCCGTGGCGGACGCACGCCGCGCCTCCCGTCCGCCCCTGTCTCTCCGCTGTGAGCCGCGCTCTCCGACGGACACCGCCAGGGGGCCGTGTGTACCGTCCGAGGGGATCACCGAGCTCGCACGACCGACCCGAGGAGGAACCGGAATGGTCCGACACCCCCTCATCGACGACGTGGTCGGCCCGGCCATCGTGGTGGACTCCAGCGCCCCCGTGGTGTGGCTCACCGACTCCCTCGACTCCCTGCTGCGGCGCGCCGAGGCGGCCGGCCGCACGGTCGTCCTGCGGACCGGCCAGGAGGCTGCGCTCACCCCCGCCCTGCGGCACGCGCTGGGTGCGCACGGCGCTGCGTGGGCGGTCCGCGGGTCCGACGGTTCGCTGCGCGACGGCCGGACCGGCGTGGCCGCGGCCAGCCTGGAGGACTTCGTCACCCAGGGCCCCGAACTCCTCGGCGACCCCGCGCCCGAGCACCGCGACGCCGTCGGTTCGGTCCGGCAGATCAGCATCGACCTGACCCTGCGCCACCACGACGAGCGGACGGTCGACATCGGTTCCGCCATCGAGGCCCTGTGCGAGACGGTCGGCACCTGCCCGACGCGGTGGGGCACCTCGGAACCGCTGACGTCGGCCTGGGACCGCTGGGTCGTCACGCAGTACGCCGTGCACGAGTCACCGGGCATCAGCACCTCCTACGCCATCGGTGACGGCTTCGCGGCGACGATGACCGCCCACCTGACCGGCGGGGTCGTCGTCGAGACGATGTCCGCGGTCCTGACCGTTCCCGAGGGCGGGTCCGACCCGCAGCTCGCCTCCCGCCTGCTCGACGCGGTGCACCGGGTCGCCAGCGACGTCGAGCCGGTCTTCGGCGTCGTCATGCAGCGCCGCGGGGACGCCGACCACCTGGTCCGCGCGGTCGGCTACGGCGAACCCGAGCCGCTCGCGGTCATCGTCGGACCCGAGGCCACCCGTTTCCTGGACCGCCGCGGCGAGTGGCCGCCGGTCCGCACCACCACCGACACCTTCCCGGGCGAGGTCGGCGAGGGCCTGGTCGTCCGGTTCGAGGACGGCTGGACCGCGCTCGAGTCGTTCCTCGACCGCATCGACGAGGACCGCTTCCTGCAGCTCGTCGGCGGTGCGCCCCTGGACGCCGCGCACGACGACGGTGCTCTCGGACCGCACGCGATGCAGCACGGCGGGCAGGGGTCCCAGGGTGCCGCGTGACGTGACCCTGCTGTGTCGCGGCGAGGTGCAGGTCCGCGACGTGGCAGAGGCACTGCTGCTCCACGACGACGCGTGGGGTGTGCGGGCGCTCGACGACGGTCCGATGATGCAGGTCTGCCGGGACGCCACGCACCCGGTCATCACGGTGCTCGGGGTGCGTCGTGTCGACGAGCTCGACGAGGTCACCCGGCTGCTGCCCGACGCCCCGGTGCTCTCGGTGCCGCTGTGGTGGGTCGACACGGTGACGCCCTTCGACGCCGACGGTGAGCGCGGGGTGACGGCGGCGCTCGAGGCGTCGCTCGATCTCGACGCCGTCTGCATCGTGCACGGGGACTGACCGGACGCTCCGCCGGTCCCGCGGTCAGGGGCAGCGGGCGCGCATCCGCCGTGCCGCCGCGCAGAGGACCGGGACGTCCGTCCGCGCCGTGCCGAGCAGCACCGACGCCGGGGTCTCGGCCGGTCGTCGCGTCAGCCGTTCGGCGAGTGCGGACACCTGCGCCCACGGCACGGCCGGCTCGTGCCGGGTCATCGTCGGCGGCAGCCGTTGCACCGCGGCGGCGATGTCGACCAGGCGCATCCGGACCGCGTCGTGCACGAGCGCCTCGGGCAGCGCCGGGTCCGAGACGTAGGCGCGGATCCGGTCGCAGGATGCGATGACGTCGTCCAGGGACTGCTCGACGGGCGGCGTCACAGTGGGACCGCCCGGTCGAGCAGCTCGTCGGACAGGGCATCGGCGGCCAGGACGTCGACGCGCACGCCGAGCAGTGCTTCCGCGTCGTCCTGCATCCGCATCAGTGCGAACATGCCGGTGGGCGGTGCCAGGTCCACGACGAGTTCGACGTCCGCCGGCCAGTCGTCCGCGCGGCGCGGCCCGTCGGCATCGACGAGCTGGCGGACGTGGACGGCCCCGTGGCGTTCGAACGTCGCGCGGAGTTCGTCACGGTGCCGGGCGACGAGCTCGCGCAGGGGGAGCGGTTCGGCGACGGGCTGCAGGTCGATGGCGGTGCGGAAGCCCGCGGCGAGCAGCAGGCGTTGCAGCGCGGCCAGTGAGGGTTCGCGTCGACCGTTCTCGTAGGTGCTGATGACGCTCTGGGTCACGCCGGCCCGGCGGGCGAGCTGCACCTGGGTCAGGTCTGCGCGCAGGCGGGCATCGCGGATGATCGCGGCTGCGGTGAGCGTCGTCGTCGACGCACGAGCGTGTCCTGGCGGCATGCGGGCCACGATACACAGGATTTGGTATTCCGGACCGGCCCTGTGGAAGACGGTCCCACGACGGACCGGAGGCGCGTCAGCGCGGCAGGGACACGTCCGCCCGGTGGAAGTTCAGTGCCGACCGCGACGCCGTCGGTCCGCGCTGCCCCTGGTAGCGGGACTGGTAGTCCGCCGACCCGTAGGGCTTCTCGGCCGGACTCGACAGCTGGAAGAAGCAGAGCTGGCCGATCTTCATCCCCGGCCAGAGCTTGATCGGCAGGGTCGCCACGTTCGACAGCTCGAGGGTCACGTGGCCGGAGAAGCCCGGGTCGATGAACCCGGCGGTCGAGTGCGTGAGCAGCCCCAGGCGACCGAGTGAACTCTTGCCCTCGAGCCGGGCGGCGATGTCGTCCGGCAGCGAGACGACCTCGAACGTGGATCCGAGCACGAACTCGCCCGGGTGCAGCACGAAGGCCTCGTCCGGGTCGGTCTCCACCAGACGGGTCAGGTCGGGCTGGTCGACCGCGGGGTCGATGTGCGGGTACTTGTGGTTGTCGAACAGCCGGAAGTACTTGTCCAGCCGGACGTCGATGCTCGACGGCTGCACGAGTGCGGGGTCGTACGGGTCGAGGGCGATCCGGCCCTGGTCGAGCTGGGCGGTGATGTCGCGGTCGGAGAGCAGCACGGCAGCAGCCTACTGGCCGACCCGGGGGGGATGTGGCTGGACGGGTGCGCACCACGGGGTGGATCCACATGGTGGGTCCAGAGCGGCGCGTCTACGATGGAGGGTCCGCGGACCGCGGACGGAACCGACCCGAGACAGGTATGGCCGTCACGTCTTCTCAGCCCCAACCGGACAGCGCCACCGGGACCGACAGCGCCCACCGTCCGGAGCGCGCCACCCGGACGGGAGGCCCGGCACCGGAACACGCGCCCGTCACCACGCGCACGTCCACCGTCGCGACCGTCCTGGTGATCGCCCTGCCCCTCGTGGTCGCGTGCGCCGTCCTCGGGATGACGATCACGGGGGCGTTCACCGCGAACCAGCAGCTGGAGTCCGCCGGTGACGTGGTGCAGTTCGGCCTGGTCGCCGCCCGTGGCGTGCACGACGGCCTCGCGGCGCTGACGATCGGCCTGCTCATCGTGGCCGCGTTCGCCCTGCCGGCGCAGAAGGCCGACCACCGCCAGATGTCCTCGGTGCAGCACCGTGCCGCTCGCTGGGCCGCGGTCTCCGGGTCGATCTGGTTCCTGGCCGCCGTCGTCGGCATCGTGCTCACCGGCGCGAACACCCTCGGCGTCCCGTTGACGAGCCCCGTCTTCGCCCGCAACTTCCTGCTCTTCGCGTTCCAGGTCGAGATCGGCCAGTCCCTCGTCGTCTCCGCCGTCGCGGCCCTCATCGCGACGGTGCTCGCCGCACTGGCCACCCGCGCCACCACCCTGGCGTTCGCGACCGTCGCCGCGCTCTTCGCCCTGCTGCCCCTGGCCCTCTCCGGCCACGCCGCCGGCTCGCTCGAGCACGCCAACGCCGTGAACTCGCTCGCCGTGCACCTGGTCGGCGTGTGCGTGTGGGCCGGCGGTCTCGTCGCCGTCGTGCTGCTCCGCACCCGGATGAAGGGCGCCACCGGACGCGTCGTCGCCCGCTACTCCACGCTCGCCGGGTGGGCGTTCGGCGCGGTCGCGTTCTCCGGCATCGTCAACGCCCAGCTCCGGCTCACCGGGCCGCTCGACCTGTTCACGACGCCGTACGGGTGGCTCATCACGACCAAGGCCACGATCCTGGTGCTGCTCGGCGTCGCCGGGGTCGTGCAGCGGCGGAAGCTCGTGCCGGGCCTGCTCCGGGCACCCACCGACCGTCGCCTGTTCGTCCGGTTCGCCCTGGCCGAGATCGTCTTCATGGCCGTCGCGATCGGCGTCTCGGTCGCGGTGTCCCGCAGCCAGCCGCCGATCCCGCAGACGCCGGAGACCGGTGCGGACACCCGCTCAGGGCTCATCGGCTACGCCTACCCGCCCGTCCAGACCATGCAGACGTACCTGTCGCAGTGGCACATCGACTGGATGTGGCTCGCGCTCGCCCTGGTCGGCGCCGGCTGGTACCTGTGGAGCGTCCGGAAGCTCCGGCAGCGCGGTGACTCGTGGCCGGTCGGCCGGACGATCGCGTGGCTGCTCGGCTGCGCGGTGTTCATCTGGACGACCTCGGGCGGCCCGGCGGTCTACGGCATGATCCACTTCTCGTCGCACATGGTCCAGCACATGCTGCTCATGATGTTCGTCCCGCTGCCGCTGGTCCTCGGCGGCCCGGTGCTGCTGGCGCTCCGCACCCTGCCGGTCCGCAACGACGGCTCCCGCGGTGCCCGCGAGTGGCTGATGCTGTTCGTGCACTCGCGGTGGATGCAGTTCCTCGGCAAGCCCGCGGTGGCCGGCGTCATCTTCGCCGGGTCCCTCGTGGTGTTCTACTTCACACCGGCGTTCGAGTACGCCATGCAGTCGCACGAGTGGCACGTCGTGATGGTCGTGCACTTCGTGTTCAGCGGCTACCTGTTCTTCTGGGTCTTCGTCGGCATCGACCCCGGGCCCGCGCGGCCGCAGTACCCGATCCTCATCATCGCCCTGCTCGCGACGCTGGCCTTCCACGCGTTCTTCGGCGTCGCGGTGATGACGTCGCAGTCGGTGTACGCGATCGACTGGTTCCACGCTCTCGGGCAGACGAACGACCGCGCCCTGCTCGACGACCAGCACGTCGGCGGTGGCGTCGCCTGGGGGGCGTCCGAGCTGCCGATGGTCTTCGTCGCGCTGCTCGTCGTGCGGAACTGGGTGCGCTCCGACGAGCGGATCGCCAAGCGCAAGGACCGCCAGGCCGAACGTGACGGCGACGCCGAGCTGCACGCCTACAACGAGCGCCTCTCGGCGATGCAGCGCCGGGACTGAGCGGCGTCGAGATCCGCAACCGCTCGGAGGGAACCATCCGGTGAGCACGCCGACGCCCGCTGCGGTGGGCCGAGCTCACCGAGTTGGACTCGACGTGGCAGGACGAGCACCCGCAGGCCGTGTCCGACGACGCGGTCGGGGCAGCGACCTACGACCCAGCGGCCGACCTCCGTTACGCCGGGTAGGCGGGGCCCGCCACGCGGCGGGGCCAGCCACGTCGGACATTCCCTGGGCGCGGCTCGCCCGCATCGGCGACCGGGTGACCGTCGGAGGCACGGCGGTGTCGGCCGCCGTCCGGGTCGAGACGGCACGCACCGAAGTCCCGCGGTTGCGAGCGGACGTCGAGCGGCTGCGCGCGTACCGCGCCCACCGGGGCGACTGAGGGACGGGAGGGGCGTGGCGGGCCCGCCACGCGCCTCCCGTCCGACCGTCAGCAGTCCCGACGGCCGCTCCTACCCATCCAGCAGACGGCGGTTCTCGTTCCCTGCTGCGCTTCCGCGGGTTCTCGCGCCAGGGCACACCCTCCCGTGCCATCCCGGGACATGGGGCGACCCCCGCCAGAAGGGCGAGGGCCACCGTGATCGAGCCTCAGTTCCGCATCAGCTGGTGAAGATGCCCGGCGCGCCACCCGCTCCGGTCACGCTCGGCAGCCAACGGTGCTCGGCCTTGAAGACCGGGTAACCAGGATTGGCTTGCTTCACGGTCAACACGTAGTTGCCGCTGCTCTTCCAAGGCGTGGGGTACGCCTTCCCCCCGCTCGCCGTGAACCACTGCCGAACTTCGACCCGGAGTGCCCCCCGGCAGTTCAGGGCGTTCGTGTCTGCGCCGCCGTTCGTGGAAGAGTGCCCGACCGCAGAGCCGCCAGGGCACGTCTGCGCACCCACCCCGACGGCTTGCGCCGGGATGGCACCCACCGTCAGGATGGCCCCCGTCGCTACGGCCACGGCCGCGAGTTTGATCATCAACTTCATGTCGATCCCCTTTGATCTTTCGATGAGAACTCATCTGGGGCAGAAGTAGGCCAGTACGAGCCGCTGCGCAGTCCACGATTCGGCCCACCGATCGTGTACCCCCTCAACAAGAGCAAGCCCACCTCGATCGAGGTGGGCTTGCTCTTGGTCAGGAGCTACTGACCTGCCTTTGCCAGGTCTTCGAGGGTCTGGTCGCCCTTGTAGGCCTCGACCGCGTTGTCCTTCGTGACGAGGACCGGGGTGAGCTCGATCGCCGGGACTGTCTTGACGCCGTTGTAGTTGTTCGTCTTGTCCATCTTGGTGTCGGGCTTGTCGCCCTTCGAGAGCGTCGTGACGAGGTCGACGGCCGCCTGCGCCTCCTCGGTGGTGTTCTTGTAGATCGTCGAGTACTGCTCGCCCTGCATGATCAGCGGGATCGATGCGGTCTCCGAGTCCTGACCCGTGACGACGGGGTTGTCCTTGCCGGCAGCCTTCGTCGCGGTGAGGATGGCGCGAGCGAGGGTGTCGTTCGGCGAGAGGACGCCGTCGAGCTTGGTGTCACCCGAGTAGTACTGCGACAGGAGGTCGGTCATCCGCGACTGGGCCTTCTGCGCGAGCCAGCCTTGCGTGTTGACCTTCCCGAACGTGGTCTGGCCGGAAACGACCTTGAGCGTTCCGTCGTCGATCTTCGGCTTGAGGACGCTCATCGCACCGTTGAAGAAGACCTTCGCATTCGCGTCGTCCGGCGAGCCGGCGAAGAGCTCGACGTTGTACGGCCCGCTGCCCTTCTTCTCCTTGAGACCCTGCAGCAGCGCGTTCGCCTGGAGCTGGCCGACCTTGTAGTTGTTGAAGGCGACGTAGTAGTCGACGTTCTTCGTGTTCAGGATGTTGCGGTCCCAGGCGATGACGGTGGTGCCCTTCGCCTTGGCAGCCTTCACCTGCGAGCCGAGCTGCGATCCGTCAGCAGCGCCGATGATGATCACCTTCGCGCCCTTGGTGAGCATGGTCGAGATCTGTCCCTGCTGGTCCGGGACAGGGCCGTCTGCCTTCGCGTACTGGATGTCGGCCTTGAAGCCGGCTTTCTCGATCGACTTCTCGAATGCGGCGCCCGCGAGCACCCAGTTCTGCGAGGTCTTGGCCGGGAGCGCGACACCGATGAGGTCGCCCTTCTTGATCGCCGTGCTGGATGCAGCGCCGGAGGAGTCGCGAGCCGAGCAGCCGCTGAGGGCGAGGCCCGCGATGAGCGCGATGCCGACGCCGGCGATGAGCTTCTTGTGCATGAGATTGCTTTCTCTTCGTTGAGGAGTGGAGCTGTGTGGTGAGGGGATCGTGCGAGCAGCCACCGGAGCGGCCACCCGCCACGCGTTAGTGGACGTTGACCTTCTCGGGCTGGTCCTCGATGGACCGCGGCTGCTGAGCGGCCACCGTGTTCTGCTCGGTGTCCTTGCGTTGGAACTGCTTCAACATCCCGCCGATCAGGGACGGACGACCCTGCGATTTCGAATAGACGTCGAAGGCGACGGCGACGAGCAGGACGAGACCTCGGATGATCTGGACCTTGTTCGACTCGATGCCCATCAGCTGGAGGCCGTTGGCGAGGATCGCCATGACCAGAGCACCGATGATCGAGCCGGAGATCGTGCCGATGCCACCGGCGACCGCGGCGCCACCGACGAACACGGCGGCGATCGCGTCGAGCTCCCAACCGGTGCCGTCGGCCGGACCCGAGGCGTTGGAGTAGCCGACGAAGACCATGCCGGCGATCGCCGCGAGGACGGACATGTTCGCCATGACGAAGAAGTTGACCTTGCGGGCGCTCACACCGGACAGAACGGCGGCGTTCGCGTTGCCACCGACCGCGTAGACCTGGCGGCCGAAGATCGTGTTCTTCGTGATGAAGCCGTACACGATGGTCAGGACACCGAGGATGATCGCGACGATCGGGATCGAGGTGCCCACGGGGCCGGCGCCGAACAGGTACGTCGCGACGAGCGTGACCGCGACGAGGACTCCGGTACGGACGATCGACACCCAGAGCGGCGGGACCTCGGCCTGCATCTTGCGGCGACGGGCACGGCCGCGGACCTCGATGACAATGAGCGCGACGATCGTCACGAGCCCGATCAGCAGCGTGCCATTCGAGTAGTTCGTGTTCGGACCGAAGTCGGGCAGGAAGCCCGCACCGATCGTGTTGTAGTCGTTCGGCGTCGGCACGGAAGTCGACTGACCGATGAGCTGGTTCGCTCCGCGGAAGATGAGCTGGCCGGCGAGCGTCACGATGAACGCAGGCACCCGCACGAAGGCCACCCAGAAGCCCTGCCATGCACCGACGACCGCGCCGACCGCCAGCCCGAGCAGGATCGCTGCCCAGGTCGGCCAGTGCCACACCGACATGGACTGGGCGACGATGATACCGACGAACGCCGCGACCGAACCGACCGACAGGTCGATGTGGCCGGCGATGATCACCATGACCATCCCCAGCGCGAGGATGAGGATGTACGAGTACTGCAGGAACAGGTTGATGATGTTCGTCGGCTCAAGGATCAGACCCTTGGTCGTGAACGAGAAGAAGGCCACGATCGCGATCAACGCGATGATCATGCCGTACTGGCCGATGGAGTTGCCCTTGCCGAAGAGCAGCTTCAGGTTGTTCATGAGACGGGGGCGCCCTTCCGCGCGGACGTCATGCTGCGCATGAGCGTTTCTGGATCGGCCTGGTCGGCCGGGAGGTCAGCAGTGATCTGCCCCTCGAAGATGGTGTAGATGCGGTCGGAGAGACCGAGGAGCTCGGGGAGCTCGGACGAGATGAGGATGATGCCCTTTCCCTCGGCCGCGAGCTGCTGGATGATCCCGTAGATCTCGAACTTCGCGCCGACGTCGATGCCGCGGGTGGGCTCGTCGAGGATCAGCAGGTCGGGGTCGGTGAACATCCACTTCGACAGGACGACCTTCTGCTGGTTGCCGCCGGAGAGCTTGCCGACGTTGTCCTCGACGCTCGGCACCTTGGTGCGGAGGAGCTTCCGGTACTTCTCGGCGACCGAGTACTCCTCGAGGGAGTCGACGACGCCGCCCTTGGCGATCTTCTTGAGGTCCGCCGCGACGGTCGAACGCTTCACGGTGTCGAGCAGGTTCAGGCCGAGGGCCTTGCGGTCCTCCGACACGTAGCCGAGGCCGTTGTTGATCGCCTGCTGGACGTTGGTAACCTTGATCTCGCGGCCGTCCTTGATGATCTGCCCGTCGAGCCAGGTGCCGTAGGAGCGGCCGAACAGGCTCATCGCCAGCTCGGTGCGCCCGGCGCCCATCAGTCCGGCGAAGCCGACGATCTCGCCCTTGCGGACGTGGAAGTCCGAGCCCTTGCAGACCAGACGCGACGAGTCGATCGGGTGCTGCACGGTCCAGTTGCGGACCTCGAAGAAGGTCTCGCCGATCTTCGGGGTGCGGTCCGGGAAGCGGGACTCGAGCGAGCGGCCGACCATGCCGCGGATGATGCGGTCCTCGTTGACGCCGTCCGCCTTGACGTTGAGCGTCTCGATGGCCTTGCCGTCGCGGATGATCGTGATCTCGTCGGCGATCTGCTCGATCTCGTTCAGCTTGTGGCTGATGATGATGCTCGAGATGCCCTTGGCCTTCAGCCCGACGATCAGGTCGAGCAGGTGCTGGGAGTCGTTCTCGTTCAGGGCGGCCGTCGGCTCGTCCAGGATGAGGAGCTTGACGTCCTTGTGCAGGGCCTTGGCGATCTCGACGAGCTGCTGCTTGCCGACGCCGATGTTCTTGATCTGCGTGTCCGGGTCGTCGGACAGGCCGACGCGGGCCAGCAGGTCCTGGGCGCGGAGCTGCGCGGCGGTCCAGTCGATGCGACCGAAGCGGCCGGGCTCGTTGCCGAGGAACAGGTTCTCGGTGATCGAGAGCTCCGGGATCAGCGCCAGCTCCTGGTGGATGATGACGATGCCGGCCTGCTCGGACTGCTTGATGTTCGCGAAGCGGACCTCTTCGCCCTCGTAGACGATCTGGCCGTCGTAGGTGCCGTACGGGTAGACGCCCGACAGCACCTTCATCAGCGTGGACTTGCCAGCGCCGTTCTCGCCGCAGATCGCGTGGATCTCGCCGGCGCGGACGCTCAGCGAGACTTCCGACAGCGCCTTCACACCAGGGAACTCCTTGGTGATGGAACGCATCTCGAGGATCGTCTCGGGAGCGGTGATCGAACGGGTCTCGAGCCCGCTTGCGATCGGGTCGTGACCCTGTGGGGTTGACGCCACGGTGCATCTCCTTCTGCCGCTGCGATGCGGCAGTCCTTCGGTGGTTCAGCTACGGCATCCGAAGGGCACGGGGGTGCGTGCGGACTTCGTTGTCGCGTCCGGTCGATCCTCGTGTGACAGCGGATGTGAACGGTCACATCGAGGAACGGAGGCAATGTTACGCACACGCTCGGCGCGGGTGTCAATTCGGATTGGTCACGTTTCGGTGACGCCGGGGGCAGTTCCGCGCAGGGCGGACGGAATGCCCCTCGTGTTGGGGTCAGCGACGCCGCGGGGCCGACGTCGAGCCGCGGACGACCAGCTGCGGCACGATGTCGATCGGGCGGAGCACGTCCTCGCCGCTCGGCAGCAGGATGTCCACGCTGCGCCGTCCGAGTTCCGCGAAGTCCACCTGCACGGTGGTGAGCGGCGGCCAGAAGTGCTTCGCCTCGGGGATGTCGTCGTAGCCCACCACCGACAGGTCACCGGGGACGTCGAGTCCGTACGACCGTGCCGCGTGCATCACACCGAGCGCCATCGCGTCGTTCGAGCAGAACACCGCCGTGCAGTCCCGCCACCGCAGCAGCTCCCGCCCGGCGAGGTACCCGAAGTCGGCCGTCCAGTCCCCGAGGATCGGCGGCTGCACCGGCATGTCCCGGTCCGACATCTCGCGGAGGAAGCCCTGCATCCGGGCGTCGGCCTCGATCCAGTCCTGCGGCCCCGCGATGTGTCGGACGTACTCGTGGCCCAGGTCGAGCAGGTGCGCGGTCGCCAGGCGGGCGCCCTCCATCTGGTCCACCCAGAGCGCGGTCGGGTCCTCGTTGATGCTCGAGCGCAGCGTGACGTACGGCGTCCGGACGCCGAGCTCCTCGATGATGTCGAACACACGCTGCTGCGGGGCGATCACGATGATGCCCTCGACGTCCTGGTCGAGCAGGTGCCCGAGCCCGTCCCGCACCGCCGCGTCCGTCGGCACCGCGATGTTCGCCGTCGTCACCGAGTACCCGCGCAACACCGCGGCGTCCTCGATCGCCTGCAGGGTCACGGTCGGCCCGTAGTGCGACCGCTGCGCCGTCAGCACGCCGATCGTCCGGGTCTTGCTCGTCACCAGTGCGCGTGCGGCCCGGTTCGGCCGGTACTGCAGTTCCTCCATCGCCGCGAGCACCCGGTCACGGGTCTCTGCCCGGATCGCGTCCGAGTTGTTGAGGACTCGGGAGACGGTCTGGTGCGAGACGCCCGCGATCCGTGCGACGTCGCGGATGCTGGGGGACCGCGGCTGCTCTGCCCGCGTGGTCGCCATTGCTGCTCTCTCCCGCCCGGGGCCGCGGCACGCCCATGTGCACGTTCACATCCCGAGCCAGATCATTATGCACGCCTCTGCGGTCCGCGCCACCCGGCGCGGTGGTGCGGGGCGGCGGACGGGAGGCCCGTGGCGGGGTCGCCACGGGCCTCCCGTCCGTCGTGCGGGCGCGTCCGCGCCGCGGTTACAGCCAGTTGCGCTTCCGGAAGAGCACCCAGAGCACGCCGGCCAGCGCGAGCATCGCCAGGATCGCCACCGGGTACCCGTACCGCCAGTGCAGCTCGGGCATGTGGTCGAAGTTCATCCCGTAGACGCCCGCGATCAGGCCGGGCGCGAAGAGGATCGCCGCCCAGGACGAGATCTTCTTCACCTCTTCGCCCTGCTGGTGCGCCGCCCGGGCCAGCTGTCGGCTCTCCTCGCCCTGCGCCAGGCTCGCGCTCGTCATCCGCCGCATCGCTTCGTTCTGCTCCTGCGACACCAGGGTCGCGTGCAGCGTCAGGGCGTTCTCGAGCAGGGCGCGGAACGAGTCGACCCGCTCGGTGACCCGCAGCGCGTGGTCGAGGACGTTCCGCAGCCGGTGCTGCACGTCGTCGTCCACGCCGTACTTCTCGGCGCCGCGGAGGAGCCCGCGGACCATCGACGGCACCGGCTTCGTCGCCCGCTGGAAGGCCAGGACCTCGCTGAGCAGCTGGTAGATCCGCTTCGACACCCCGGGGTCCACCTGCCCGGCGAACAGCTGGTCCTCGATCTCGTCGATCTCGTCCTGCAGCACCTCGACGACGGGCGCGTAGCCGTCCACCACCTCGTCGAGCACCGCCGCGGTGACCGCCTCGGACCCCTTCGCCAGGAACTCCGGGTCGGCCTCGCAGCGGGCCCGGAGCGAGGCGAGGTCGGGACGCTCGGCGTGCCGGACGCTCACCACGAAGCGGGCGCCGACGAACAGGTGCACCTCGCCGAACTCGACCGTGCCGGACTCCTGCCGGTACCAGGCCGGGCGGAGCACCACGAAGAGGGTGTCGCCGTACCGCTCGAGCTTGGCGCGCTGGTGGCCCTTCTGGGCGTCCTCGACGGCGTTCTCGTGCAGCCCGAACTCGTCCGCGACGGCCGCGAGCTCGTGCGGGTCGGGACGGAGCAGCCCGATCCACGACAGGTCGCCACTGGTGCCGAGCGCCAGGCTCTGCTGCGACGCCACCCGTCGGCCGTCGACGTACACCGCGTTGTCGATGAGTGCCAAGCTCTGCTCCCTCGGTCGGGAGGGCGAGCGGGCGCGACGCCTGCCGGGACGACCCGGCGGCAGGGAGATCAGGACACGGGTTCGGCGCGGACCACGAGGGACGGCCGGCCCGTGTGGTGATGGTCACCCGACATCGCGCCTCACCTGCCCTTCGTCAGTCCGTGGCCCGTGCGCTGCGCAGGACCGTCGGCCACCGTACTCCCGTCCGGACAGGGCGTCGAGCGGACCCGGTGACGCCGAGGTGGACCCGGAGTGAACAGCTCTGCCCTCCCCCCTTGTGGTCCACTGGTGTTCCTGATCTGATGTTCTGGATGGCAGCCGCCGTCGACCCAGGACGAAGGAGATCTGATGACCACCACCACGACCACGACCACCGCCACCACCGCCACCCGTCGTCGCTCGACCGCCGCGGTCCTCGCCACCGCGCTCGTCGTCGGCGGGCTCGCCGCGGCCACCGTCGCCGGCCCGGCCGCCGCCGCCACCGCCCAGGACCGGGGCGCCGCCGTGGCCGACGTCGGCACCACCGCGACCGGTGACCTCTTCGCCAGCTGCCAGTACGGCAACGTGCGCGGGACGTGGGAGCGCTCGGGGACCACGTTCACGGCGCACATCACCCAGTACGGGCTCCAGCCGAGCGACTCCGCCGTCGGCTCGTACACCGGGGCGATCGCCGTCACGCTCAACGGCGGGACGCCGACGCAGCGGACGGATCTGCTGACGGACCGCAACACGCACGCGATCGACCTCCGTGCGACGACGCAGGTCCCGACCAGTCAGGCGGTCGAGGCGAAGTTCACGATCCGGGCGTCGGGCTTTCCCTCATACCCGTCGTGCACGGTGACCAAGTGGTACTGACACGCCCGGAGCGACGTCCCGGCGGTTCCGTCAGGATCTGACGCAGACGACCCGCCGGACCGGAGGCTCGTGCCTCCCGTCCGGCGGGTCGGTGGGCGGGACCGGCGGGCGGTCAGCGCCGGGTCAGCGCCGGTTCAGCGCGCAGCGCCCAGGGCGTCGAGCGGCAGTGCTGCGAGCTGCCACCCGAGCCACGGGCTGAACGCGAAGGGCGCTGCGGTCACGGCCTGGCGCAGGTCCTGCTCCGACAGCCACACCCACTCCGAGACCTCGTCGTCGGCGGGCTCGGGGTCGGCGTCGGCCACGGCACGGAACACCGGGCAGACCTCGTTCTCGACGATGCCCGAGGCGTCCACCGCGCGGTAGCGGAAGTCCGGCAGCACCAGGTCGACACTGTGCAGCGTCATCCCGAGCTCACGTTCGGCACGCCGGGCGATGGCGTCCTCGAAGGACTCGTCCGGGCCGGGGTGCCCGCAGAAGGAGTTGGTCCACACGCCCGGCCACGTCTTCTTCACGAGGGCGCGACGGGTCACGAGGAGGTCACCGGCCGCGTTCTGCACGTGGCAGCTGAACGCGAGGTGGAGGGGCGTCTGGTCTGTGTGCACCGTGAACTTGTCCGCCGTACCGATCGGGGTACGGTCATCGGCCAACAGGACAACGGTTTCCGGGAAAAGGCTCATCTGCCTCGATAGATTAGGCCAATGACCGAGGACGCGGCCACCGTGGCGCACATCGACCTCGCGCTGGTGGATGAGTGCCTCGAGCGCTTCTTCACGGTGTCGAGCGCCCGAGCCCAGGCCTTCGGCCGACCGTCCGAGGAACTGTGGCGGGTCCTGCGCAAGGCGAGCATGGGCGGCAAGCGCTTCCGACCGCGCATGGTCCTCACCTCGTACACCGCCCTCGGCGGCCAGGACGTGCACGCTGCGTCGCACGTCGCCGCGGCCTACGAACTGCTGCACACCGCCCTCGTGGTGCACGACGACGTCATCGACCGCGACTGGTCCCGCCGCGGTCGTCCGAACGTCGCCGGCGCCTTCCGCGACAACGCGACGACCGGCGGCCTGCCCCTACCGACCGCCGAGCACCGGGGGACCAGCGCCGCCGTCATCGCCGGGGACCTGGCGCTCGCCGCGGCACCGCGGTTCATCGAGGCCAGCGGCGTCACCGGCGACCGTCGTTCCCGCCTGCTCGACCTGTTCGACGACGCCGTGTTCGCCAGCGCCGCGGGCGAGATGGCCGACGTCGACCTCGCGCTCGGCGTGATGCCCACCGTCGCCGAGGTCCTGCAGATGGAGCGGGCGAAGACGAGCGTGTACAGCTTCGAGGCGCCACTGCAGTCCGGTGCGGTCCTGGCCGGTGCGCCGGAGCCCGTCGTCGCGTCGCTCGGCGCGTTCGGCCGCGAGATCGGTATCGCATACCAGATCGTCGACGACCTGCTCGGGGTGTTCGGCAACGAGGGCTCGACGGGCAAGACCGCCATCGGGGACCTCCGCGAGGGCAAGCGCACCATGCTCATCGCCTACGCCGCGACCACCGACTGCTGGCCGGACCTGGCGCCGTTCCTCGGCGACCCGGACCTGACCGAGGAACGTGCCGCGGGCCTCCGCGCGCTGCTCGTCGAGTGCGGTGCACGAGACGCCGCGCTCGACCACATCCGCGAGCACACCGCGCTGGCCCGCGCCGAACTCGCCGCGCTGCCCGACGAGCTCGGCGGCCGACTCGAGGGGCTCGTCACCGAACTCGTGGAGCGCGTCCGGTGAGTCCGAGCACCACCGGGCGCCGCCTCCCGCTCTACGACGCGACCGCCGAGGCCGCCTCGAGCGTCGTCATCAGCCGCTACTCCACGTCGTTCGGGCTGGCCAGCCGCCTGCTCACGAAGGACACCCGCGAGCACATCCGCAACGTCTACGCCCTGGTGCGCGTCGCGGACGAGGTGGTCGACGGCCCGGCGACCGAGGCCGGCCTCGACCCCGCGCTCGCCCGGACCGTGCTCGACGAGCTCGAGCAGGACACCGAGCGGGCGATGGCGTTCGGCTTCTCGGTGAACCCCGTCGTGCACGCGTTCGCCCGGACCGCCCGCACGGTCGGGTTCGGCAGCGAGCTGACGGCGCCGTTCTTCGCCTCGATGCGGATGGACCTCGAGCAGACCGAGCACGACCAGGCCTCGTTCGACGCCTACGTGTACGGCTCCGCCGAGGTCGTCGGCCTGATGTGCCTTCGCGCGTTCGTGTACCGCGCGGGCCGGCCGACCTTCGACGACGCGGTGCTCGTCGACGGCGCGCGGGCCCTCGGTGCCGCGTTCCAGAAGGTGAACTTCCTGCGCGACCTGCACGCCGACTTCGAGGTCCTCGGCCGCTCGTACTTCCCCGGCGTCGACGTCCGCAGCTTCGACGAGGCCACGAAGGTCCGGCTGGTCGCCGACGTCCAGGCCGACCTCGACCGGGCCGCCGTCACCGTCCCGCTGCTGCCGAGGGACGCCCGCCCCGCGGTCGCCCTCGCGCACGCCCTGTTCCAGGAGCTCAACGACCGGATCGCCGCCACCCCGGCGGACCGGCTCGTCACCTCCCGGGTCCGGGTCCCGAACCCCGTGAAGGCGCGGCTCGCCGCGCGTGTCCTCAGCCGCCGCGGCACCCTGCCCGCGCGCACCGTCACCACCCCACAGACTGGAGGCTCGTCATGAGCCCGACCCACGCCTCCCGTCCGACCGACGCATCGACCACTGCCGCCGCGGCAGCTGCCCCTGCCACCGGCCGGGCCGTCCCGGTCCGCCGGGCCGTCGTCATCGGCGGCGGGATCAGCGGCCTGGCGGCTGCCGCCCTGCTCGCCCGGGACGGCTTCGCCGTGACCGTCCTCGAGCAGCGCACCCAGCTCGGCGGCCGGGCCGGCACGTGGGAGCAGGACGGCTTCCGGTTCGACACCGGGCCGAGCTGGTACCTCATGCCCGAGGTGTTCGACCACTTCTTCCAGCTGCTCGGCACCAGCGCCGACGAGCAGCTCGACCTCGACGTCCTGGACCCCGGGTACCGCGTGTACACCGAGGGCCACGACGAGCCGATCGACCTGCGGTCCTCGCGCGAGGCCAACATCGCCCTGTTCGAGTCGATCGAGCCCGGTGCCGGCGCGAAGATGGCGAAGTACCTCGACTCCGCCGCCGACACGTACGACATGGCGGTCCGGCGGTTCCTGTACGGCACGTTCCAGGACCTCACGAAGCTCGCCGCCCCCGACGTCCTCAAGCGGATGGGCAAGCTCGCCCGGCTGCTGCTCCAGCCGCTGTCGTCGTTCGCGTCGACCGCCGTGAAGGACCACCGGCTGTGGCAGATCCTCGGCTACCCGGCGGTGTTCCTCGGCACCAGCCCGTACCAGGCGCCGAGCATGTACCACCTGATGAGCCACCTCGACCTGGCCGACGGGGTGCTCTACCCGAAGGGCGGCATCACGCAGGTGATCGCCGCCGTCGAGCGCGTCGCCGAGGCCGAGGGCGCCGTCATCACGACCGGCGCCACCGTCACCCGGATCGTCGTCGAGGACGGGCACGCCACCGGTGTCGCCTACCGCGACGAAGCGGGCGACGAGCACGTCGTCGCCGCCGACCTGGTGGTGAGCGCCGCCGACCTGCGCCACACCGAGATGGAGCTCCTCGAGCAGGAGCACCGCACCCACGACGCCGCGCACTGGGCGAAGCGCGACCCGGGCCCCTCCGCGGTGCTCGTGTACCTCGGCGTCGACGGCCCGGTCCCCGGACTGCTGCACCACACGCTGGTGTTCACCGAGGACTGGAAGGAGAACTTCGGCGCGATCTTCGGCAAGGACCGGCACGTCCCGGACCCGGCGTCGATCTACGTCTGCGCCCCCTCCCTGACCGACGACTCCGTCGCACCCGAGGGGCAGAGCAACCTGTTCGTCCTCGTGCCGCTGCCCGCCGACGTCTCGATCGGCAAGGGCGGCATCGACGGAGCCGGCGACGCCCAGGTCGAAGCGATCGCCGACCGTGCCATCGACGTCATCGCCGAGCGCTCCGGCGTGCCGGACCTCCGCGACCGGATCCGGGTCCGCCGCACGATCGGGCCGCAGGACTTCGCCGACGACCTCAACGCCTGGAGCGGCTCGATGCTCGGCCCGGCACACACCCTGGCGCAGAGCGCGTTCTTCCGCGAGAAGAACGCCTCCACCAAGGTCGACGGGCTCTACTACGTCGGCGCCTCGACGATCCCGGGCATCGGGCTGCCGATGTGCCTGATCAGCGCCGAGGTCCTGATCAAGCGCATCCACGGCGACACCTCGACCGAGCCGCTGCCGACCCCGCTGCCGCGGTCCGTCGGGGCGCCACCGGTACGGACGACGGGCTGATGCCGGGGCTGTACCTCGTCGGACTGCTGATCGCGATCGCCGGCATCGCGGTGCTCGACGCCCGGTACCGGCTGTTCTTCTGGCGCGCCCCGCTGCGCGCCGCCGTGGTGATGGTCGTCGGGCTCGTGTTCTTCCTGGCGTGGGACGTCGCCGGCGTGCACCTCGGCGTCTTCTTCATCGGCACGAACGGGCTGCTCACCGGGGTGTCGCTGGCGCGGGACGTGCCGCTCGAGGAGCTGTTCTTCCTGGTGCTGCTGTGCTGGACGACGATGGACCTGTTCGCTGCCGTCCGGCCGGTCGTGGAGCGGCTGAGCGCCCGGCGCCCGGGTGCTGCCGAGCACGACGAGGGTCGGGCATGACCGGGTCCGGCACGTACGCGCTGCTCGCGGTGCCGTTCCTCGGGGTGGCCGCGCTCGTCGCCGTCCTCGCCGGTGTCGTGTCCGCACGGCGCCGACGAGCGGACCGTCCCGCTGCTCTGGGTCCCGCTGCCCGGGGCCCTCGGACCGCCGTGCTGACCGGGGTCGTCGCGGGTGTCGCGCTCCTCGTGATGACCGGCGTGTTCAACAACGTGATCGTCGGACTCGGCATCGTCGCCTACGACCCGGCGCTCGTCCTCGGGGCCCGCGTCGGGCTGTTCCCGGTCGAGGACCTGGCGTACTCGATCGGCGCGGTCCTGCTGCTGCCGAGCTGCTGGGTGCTGCTCGACCGGCCCCGACGGGTACGGTCGGAGCGCCCGGACCAGCTCGCACCAGCCGAGTCGGCACCAGCCCAGCCGCGCCAGCTGGGCCAGCCGGCACAGCCGGCACAGCCGGCACAGCCGGCACAGCCGTCCCGTCGACCGGAGGAGACCCCATGACCGTGAGCCGTGCCTCCAGGCCGTCGACGCTCCGCGCCCTCTTCGTGTCCTCGCGGCCGATCAGCTGGGTGAACACCGCCTACCCGTTCGCCGCCGCCTACCTGCTCGGCAGCGGGGTCGGTGTCGAGGGCGGCGGCGGGTTCTCGCTGGTCGCGTTCCTCGTCGGGGTCGTGTACTTCCTCGTGCCGTACAACCTGGCGATGTACGGCATCAACGACGTCTTCGACTACGAGTCCGACCTGCGCAACCCGCGCAAGGGCGGCGTCGAGGGTGCGCTGCTCGACAAGAGCGTGCACCGCGCCACCCTGTGGGCCGTGGTCGTCACGAACGTTCCGTTCCTGCTCGTGCTCGTGCTGCTCGGCGGGCCGTGGTCGTGGTTCGCCCTGACGGTCAGCGTCTTCGCCGTCATCGCGTACTCGGCACCGGGGCTGCGCTTCAAGGAGAAGCCGTTCCTCGACTCGATCACCTCGTCGACGCACTTCGTGTCCCCGGCCCTCTACGGGCTGGCGCTCGCCGGCGGACAGTGGACCGGGCAGCTCGTCGCCGTCTGCGTCGCGTTCTTCGTGTGGGGGATCGCCTCGCACGCGTTCGGTGCGGTGCAGGACGTCCTGGCCGACCGGGCCGGTGGGATCGGGTCGGTGGCGACCGTCATCGGTGCCCGCGCGACCGTGCGCCTGGCCTTCGTGGCGTACCTGGTCGCCGGTGTGGCGCTGCTGTTCTCGGCGTTCCCGGGGCCGATCGCGGCGGTCGTCGTCGTGCCGTACGCGCTCAACGTGCTGCCGTGGTGGAACCTCACCGACGCCGGGGCCGAGGCGGCGAACGCGGGGTGGAAGCGCTTCCTGTGGATCAACTACGTGTCGGGCTTCATCGTGACGATGGCCCTGATCGGCTTCGCCTTCACGCACTGACGCGCTTGCCGGTGTCGCCGACGCTCCGCTCGCTTCCGCCGAGCGATCACGACACCCCGCTCGCATCCGCCCAGCGGTCACGACACCCCGCTCACCTGTCGGCGCAACGGGGTGTCGTGACCACTCGGCGAGATGCCGCCGGGCACGTCGGGCCCACCGTGCCCCGGTGCGTCAGGGGTTCGGTTGTCCGCCGGCGTCCGCGATCGCGGCCTGGAGGCGCGTCAACACCGGCAGCGCCGCCACCAGTACCGCACGGTCGGCCTCCGGCAGCCCGGCCAGGGCGCTGAGCAGCAGCCGCTCGGCCGCCGCGTCGTACACGCGGAGCCGCTCGCGGGCGAGCTCGGTCAGCCCGACCTCGGTGCTGCGACCGTCGCCGCGGGCGAGGCGGCGTTCGACCAGGCCGTCCCGTTCCATCGCGGCGACGAGGTTGCTCACCGTGGAGCGGGCGAGCCCGAGTGCGCGGCCGAGGGCGGTCGGGCTCGCCCAGCCGTCCTCGTCGAGTCGGCGGAGGACCTCGATCTGCGCGTCGGGGACGGACGGCAGGTCACCCTCGAGTCGGGAGGCGTTGAGGAGCGTCCGGCGGAACGGCCCGACCTGGGCGCTGAGACGGCGGGCGGCGTCGCGGAGCTCGCGGTCCCCGGAGCTCGCTGCAGGGTGACTCGCCGGGGTGCGCACTCCCTCAGGGTAGTCGCAGCAGAAAGGATTGCAACAAACGTAGTTGTGGAGCAAACTCGGGGACATGGACATCACCACCAGCGTCGAGCACCCCGAACCCCAGCAGGACCTCTCCGGCATCGTCGGACACCGGTTCATCTACACGTACGCCAACGGCTGGCAGTACGAGATGTACGTCAAGAACGCCACGACGATCGACTACCGCATCCACACCGGCATGGTCGGCGGGCGCTGGGTCAAGGACCAGACCGTCGACCTCGTCGTGCTGACCGCCGGCGTCTACAAGGTGTCCTGGAACGAGCCGACCGGTACGAGCGTCGTCGTGAACGTCGTCCCCGGTGAGCGGGTGCTGCACGGCACGATCTTCTTCCCGCACTGGGTGGAGCTCGACGGCAGCAAGACCGTGCTGTTCCAGAACGACCACCTCGACCTCATGCGCGAACACCGCGACGCCGGCCCCACGTACCCGATCTACGTCGTGCCCGAGTTCGCCCACATCACGCTGTTCGAGCACGTGGGCGAGGACGACGAGACGATCGTGGACACGGCTCCCGCGGACCTCCCGGCCGGGTTCGCCGACCGGACCAACTGACGTGACCGGACCGACTGACGTGACCGGACCGGCTGGCGTGACCGGACCGGCTGACGTGACCGGCGCGACGGACACGGCGGCCGCGCCGGCGCCCGCGCCGATCACCCTCGACCACCGTGGCGCGACCCTGCGTGGCTGGCAGTGGAACACGGTCGACCGCGGGACGGACGCACCGCTCGTCCTGCTCGTGCACGGCTTCGGCAGCAACGCGACCGGCTCGCAGCAGCTGTTCGTGCAGGCGGCCCGCGCACTCGCCGCCCGCGGCGCCGGGGTTCGCTCGTACGACCGGCTCGGACACGGCTTCAGCGACGGGGACTTCGCGGACATCACGATCGGCGACGAGGTCGACCAGGTCGTCGCGATGGTCCGAGCACTGGCGGCCGACGGTGGATCACGTCCGGTCCACCTGGTCGCCCACAGCCTGGGCGGGGTCGAGTCCGTCCTCGCCGCTGCCCGGGTGCCGGAGCTCGTGGCCTCGTTGACGCTCTGGTCGCCCGCCGGCGTCGTGGTGGACGACATCGTCGGCAAGGACGAGATCCAGGGGCAGCCCCTCGCCCCCGCCCGTCAGCGTGGCTGGTTCGACTTCGGCGGAATGGCCCTCGGCACGGCGTTCATCGACGAGGTCCGGGCCGGCCTGGACGTCTGGGGTCCGGCCGCGGGCTACCCGGGCCCTGCCGTCGTCGTGCACGGCACCGGCGACACGATCGTCCCCGTCGAGTACGGCCGCCGGTACGCCGGACTGCTGCCGGGTGCGACGTACGTCGAGGTCGACGGCGCCGACCACGGCTGGTCCTCGGTGCCGTGGCGCACCGGGCTCGTCGACCGACTGCTCCGGACCACCGGCCTGGCCTGAGACAGGACGCAGCCGGACGCCGCAGCGCCGGACGCAGCCGGACGCCGCAGCGCCGGACGCAGCGCCGGACGACGCAGCGCCCGACGCGCCGCCCGACGACGCCGCCCGACGACGCAGCGTCCGACGACGCGCGGCCCGGACGTCCCGCCTGCACACCCCGACCCGGGTGCGCACGCGGGACGTTCGGGCCCACATCCGCGCGCCCGCGGCGGCACTCACCGCGGAGCGTGTACTCAGGGACCATGCCCAACGACTCCATGCCCGAGCTCGAGCTCCGGAACGTGCGGACCCGGGAGCGCATCGTCGACACGGTCGCGCGCATCCGGCAGAAGTCCGACGTGCCCGCGCGCACCCGTCTCGCCCTCGCGAAGACCCGACAGCGCTGGCACCGCGACCCCACGCCGCTCGTGGCCGTCGCGATGACCGCCGTCGCCGGGCTCGCCGCGATCATCGTCGGGACCCGGATCCGCAACCACCCCGCAGCGCGGCTGGGGGCTCTCCGCGAGCCGGCACCCGTCCCGGTGTTCAAGCCGGTGAAGGTCGGCAAGGACGGCAAGTCGACGGGCGTCCCCGTGTTCGCGCGGAAGGACCCGACGGGCAACCCGGTGTTCCAGGAACGTCAGGCTGCCGCGAAGCGCCGCAAGAAGGACGCGGCACGGGCGAAGAAGTCGATCAAGCAGATGACGAAGGCGATGAAGGGCTGACCATGGCGAAGGCATCGCAGAAGCCGGCCCCGGACGACCCCCGGAAGCCGGACAGCCCGACGGACCTCACGAAGCCGTCGTTCACGTACACGCTCAAGAAGACCCTGCGGGAGTTCACGAGCGACCAGTGCACCGACCTGGCCGCGAGCCTGACGTACTACACGGTCCTCGCGCTCTTCCCCGGGCTGCTGGCGATCGTGTCGATCCTCGGCCTCGTGTCGAACCCCAGCGACACGATCGACACGCTGCTGCAGATCGTCCGGAACATCGGCGGCGGTGACGTCGCGAACCTGCTGAAGGACCCGGTCAACGGCCTGGTCCGCTCCGACGCCGCCCCGGTGACGTTCATCGTCGGTCTGCTCGGTGCGCTGTGGTCGGCCTCCGGCTACGTCGGCGCCTTCGGCCGCGCGATGAACCGCATCTACAACGTCCGCGAGGGGCGGCCGATCTGGAAGCTCCGCCCGACGATGCTCGGCGTCACCGTGACCACGGTCGTCCTGCTCGTCATCGGCCTGCTCGCCCTGGTCTCCGGTCCCCTCGCCCGCAGCTTCGGTGACCTCATCGGCCTCGGTGACGCCGCCGCCCTCGTGCTGTCGATCGTGCAGTGGCCGATCCTGCTCGTCGTCATGATCGTCATCGTCGCGGTGCTCTACTACTGGTCGCCGAACGTCCGGCAGTCGAAGTTCAAGTGGGTCAGCGGCGGCGCGATCGTGGCGATCGTCATCTGGGTCATCGCGAGCGTCGGCTTCGGCTTCTACATCGGCAACTTCTCGAACTACAACGCGACGTACGGCTCCCTCGGTGGCGTGATCATCTTCCTGCTGTGGATCTGGATCACGAACAACGCGCTGCTCTTCGGCGCCGAGTTCGACGCCGAGCTCGAGCGCGGCCGTGAACTGCAGGCCGGCATCCACGCGGAGGTGGACATCCAGCTCCCCGAGCGCGACACCCGCCAGATCGAGAAGCAGGACGAGAAGCGCGCCGAGGACGTCCTGCAGGGCATCCGCATCCGCGAGAGCGCCGGCCGCACCAAGGACCACGACTGAGCGTCGGCGGCCGCGCGACGCGCGGACGCACCACCCGGACGGGAGGCGCGGTACCGGTTCCGTAGGCTGGCCTGCGTGACCGACACCGCGCCTCCCGTCCCCGTCTCCACCCCCGACAACGACCGCCCGGTGGCCCTCGTCACCGGCGCGACCCGGGGCATCGGCCGCGCGATCGCCGAGGACCTCGGCCGGACGCACCACGTGCTGGTCGGCGGACGCGACGCCGAGGCGGTCGCCGCGGTCGTCGCCGCGCTGCCGAGCGCGGAGCCGTTCGTCGGCGACCTCGGCGCCGGCGACGTGCCGGCCGTGCCGAGCTGGGTCGACGTCCTCGTGCACTCCGCGGGCGTCGAGCAGGGCACCCGGGTCGCGGACACCCCGCGGGACACGTGGGAGGCCGTCTTCGCCACGAACGTCTTCGCCGTCGCCGAGCTCACGCGCGTCGCACTGCCGGGCCTCCGGGCCGCGCGGGGCATCGTCGTGACGATCAACAGCGGGTCCGGGTTCACCGCCGGGGCCGGGGGTGGCGTGTACGCGGCGTCGAAGTTCGCGCTCCGGGCGTTCACCGACGCCCTGCGTGAAGAGGAGCGGGCGAACGGCGTGCGGGTGTCGAGCGTGCACCCGGGCCGCACCGACTCGGACATGCAGCGGGCGCTCACCGAGAAGCTCGGCGAGGACTACGACACCGACTACTACCTCGCACCGTCGGACGTCGCGGATGCCGTCCGGACCGTCGTCGACCTGCCGGAGCGCGGCACCGTCGAGATGCTCTCGATCCGGCCGTCCCGCCGGCGCTGACGGCCGGCCGCCGGCCCGGCCGCCAGCCGTGGCGCCGAGGCTCGGCCCCGCGGACACCCTGCGGCGTCGCGGAGCCGAGTCGTGTCCGCCCACCCGAGCCTCAGGTGAGCTCGATCCGGAGGTCGAGGGCGAGCTCGCCGAGGAACTGCTCGTCGTGACTCACCACCACGAGGGCGCCGCGGTACGCCCGGAGCGCCGCGACGAGCTGGTCGACGCTCGTCAGGTCGAGGTCGTTCGTCGGCTCGTCGAGCACCAGCAGCTGCGGCGGCGGGTCCGCGAGCACGAGCCCGGCCAGTGCCACGCGGAACCGCTCCCCACCCGACAGCGTCCCGACGGCGCGGTCCACGGTGTCCCCGCGGACCAGGAACCGGGCGAGGCGGTTCCGGAGCTCCGCCGGTGCCACGTCGGGCGCGGCACGCCGGACGTTCTCGAGCACCGAGGCGCCGTCGTCGAGCGTGTCCTTCCGCTGCGGCAGGTACCCGACCCGGTCGGTGTGCGCTCGGGCTGACGTGTCCGGCAGCGGGTGCGCCCGGGCACCCGGCAGCCCGACGAGCTGGTCGAGGAGGGTGGACTTGCCGACCCCGTTGTCCCCGGCGACGGCGACCCGCTCCGGCCCCTGGACGACCGTCGCCCGACCCCGGACCGTGACCGTCGCGATCCGCCGGGCAGCCGGCACGCCGGGGTCGGGCAGGTCCACGCTGAGCACGTCGTCGGACCGCAGCCGGCGGCCGGCCTCCTGCACGGACGCGAGCGCCTGCGCCTCGGCCGACGCGGCACCGGAGCGCAGCCGTCCGGCCGTTGCCTCGGCCTGCTTCCGGCGCTCGTTCGCCAGGATCGCCGGCATCGAGGACGCCGAGGCCGCGCCCGCCTTCGCCCGCCGAGCGATGGTCGTCTCGGCCTGGATCCGTTGGCGCTTCTCGGCGCGGTGGCGCTGTTCGGCGACCCGGACCTCGCGGGCGACGGCGGCCTGCTGCACCGCGAGGTGCTCCGCGAACGCCGAGTACGTCCCGCCGAACACGGTCGCGCTGCCGTCGCGGAGCTCCACGACCTCGTCGACGTGCTCGAGCAGTTCGCGGTCGTGGCTCCCCACGACGAGGGTGCCGCGCCATGAGTCCACGAGGTCGAGCAGGGCCGCCCGCGCGCGCCGGTCCAGGTTGTTCGTCGGCTCGTCGAGGAACGCGATCGGCCGACCCCGGAGCCGGATGCCCGCGACCGCCACGAGCAGCGCCTGACCGCCGGAGAGGGTCTGCACCGGCCGGTCGAGGTCCGCGGCGCCGAGCGCTGCTCCGGACCCGAGGTCGAGCGCCGCCAGCGCTGCTCCGGCCCGTTCCTCGACGTCCCAGGCGTCGTCGACGGCCTCGAACTGCGCGGGTGTCGCGTCCCCGCCGAGGACCGCGCGGAGCGCCCGGACCTGCGGGCCGACCCCGAGCAGGTCCGCGACCGTGTCCGGGGTGGTGGGGCGTGCCTCCCGGCCGGCAGGTGGGTACGCGCCGGACGGGAGGCGCGGCACGGCCCCCTGGACGCGCTGCGGCAGGTGGTCCACCGGTCCCGTCGTCGTGACGGTGCCGCTCGTCGGCGTGAGTTCTCCGGTGACGAGACGGACGAGCGTCGACTTGCCGGCGCCGTTCCGGCCGACGAGCGCGGTTCGGCCGCGACCGAACGCGGTGCTGAGGTGGTCGAGCGCGACGGTGCCGTCGGGCCAGGCGAGGGAGACGTCGTGCAGGACGACGGCGGGGGAGACGGGCATGCGGATGCCTTCCGGTGGTCGTGCGGGCGCACGACACCGTCAGCCGCGAGGGCGGCGGTCCCACCGGTCGGCGGGCGAGGTCACGGTGTCAGCGCAGGGACAGCGGCTGCTGTGGCGCAGTGCCGGTGGTCTCGCGCAATGCCGGATCCGTTCCCGTCGGGAGGCCCCGTGGCCGCCACCCGTGCCGCCGGTCGGTCGTCCCGCACCGGGGCCCCGCAGTGACGACGGGGTACGCCTCACCGTACGACTGCGCAGTCGTGCCGCGCAAGGCCAGGGCCGATCAGGTGCTATGCTGAACTTCACATATCACATGGGAGAACCACGATGTCGAAGCGCGCACTGATCACGGGGATCACCGGCCAGGACGGCATGTACCTCGCTCGTCTGCTCGTGTCCAAGGGGTACGAGGTGTTCGGTCTCGTCCGCGGGCAGAACAACCCGAAGGTCCCGTTCGTCCGAGCCTGGGTGCCGGAGATCACCCTCATCACCGGCGACCTCCAGGACCAGTCCTCGCTCCTCCGAGCACTCGACCGATCGCAGCCGGACGAGGTCTACAACCTCGGCGCGATCTCGTTCGTCGCCTACTCGTGGGAGAACGCCCACCTCACCAGCCAGGTCACCGGCATGGGCGTGCTGAACCTGCTCGAAGCGATCCGCCTCCACGCGGGAGCCGACCCGTCGCGGGTGCGCTTCTACCAGGCGTCCAGCTCGGAGATGTTCGGCCGGGTGCAACAGGTCCCACAGCGCGAGGACACACTCCTGTGGCCTCGCTCGCCCTACGGCGTCGCGAAGGCGTTCGGGCACCACATGACGGTCAACTACCGCGAGTCCTACGGCATGCACGCGTCGAGCGGGATCCTCTTCAACCACGAGTCGCCCCTGCGCGGCCCCGAGTTCGTCACCCGGAAGATCTCGACCAGTGTCGCCCGGATCGCGCTCGGCCTGCAGGACGACCTCACGCTCGGCAACCTCGACGCGAAGCGCGACTGGGGGTTCGCAGGCGACTCGGTCGACGCCATGTGGCGGATGCTCCAGCAGGACGCTCCCGACGACTACGTCGTCTCCACGAACGAGACGCACTCGGTCCGCGAGTTCCTGCAGGTCGCCTTCGAGCACGTCGGCATCACGGACTGGGAGCACCACGTCCGGCAGGACCCGGAGTTCTTCCGCCCGGCAGAGGTCGACCTCCTCATCGGTGACTCGAGCAAGGCCCGGGACGTCCTCGGGTGGCAGCCGGAGGTCCAGTTCGCCGACCTGGTGCGGATGATGGTCGACAGCGACCTCGAGCAGCAGCGAACGGCCGCATGACCGCGGCACGCACGGCACTGGTCACCGGGGTCGCCGGGCAGACCGGCAGCTTCCTGGCCGAGGTCCTCCAGGCCACCGGATGGCGGGTGCACGGCATCCAGCCCGCGGGTTCCGGGGCCGCTCCCGCCGGTGTCGCGGTCCACCGCATCGACCTGCGGTGTCACGACGACGTCGCCACGGTTCTCCACCAGGTCCAGCCGGACGCCGTGGTCAACCTCGCGGCACTGAGTTCGGTCGCACGGTCGTGGCAGGAACCGGTCCTCACACACCAGGTCAACAGCGCGGCGGTCGCGAACCTCCTCGACGTCGTGCAGGAACTCCGTCGGGCGGACCCCGCGGTCCGCTTCGTCCAGGCATCGTCCGCCGAGGTCTTCGGCCGCTCCGCCGACACGCCGCAGACCGAGCGGTCACCCATCGCGCCGGTGAACCCCTACGGCGTCGCGAAGGCGAGTGCGCACCTGCTCACCCAGGCGTACCGACTGACCGGCATGCACGCTTCGAACGCGATCCTCTACAACCACGAGTCCGAGCGGCGGCCCGAGCACTTCGTCAGTCGGAAGATCACCCGGGCGGCAGCGAGGATCGCGGCCGGGGTGCAGGACGAACTCGTGCTCGGAGACCTCGACGTCCAGCGGGACTGGGGGTGGGCCCGGGACTACGCCGCGGCGCTCGCGCTGATCCTCCAGGCCGACGAGGGTGACGACTACGTCATCGCGACGGGGGAGACCCACAGCATCCGAGAGTTCGTCGAGGTCGCCTTCGCCGCCGTGGGGATCCACGACTGGCAGCGGTACGTCCGGTCCGACGCCGCGTTCCACCGTCCGAACGAGACCCACCGGATGGTCGGCGATCCGGGCAAGATCCGCCGGGTCCTGCACTGGGACCCCACGGTGAGCTTCGAGCAGATGGTGGTCGCCATGGTGCGCCACGACCAGCGTGCCCTCGACTGACGAGCTGCCGACGGGGTACGCCTCACCGGACGACCGCGCAGTCGTGCCGCGCAAGATGTCGGACATGGCTGACGACGAGAAGCAGACCCGGGACGACTTCGCCGACGCGGTGAACATGACCGCCTCGCAGCTGGAGGACTGGTTGGACTCCGACGAGTCGAAGGAGGTCGGCCAGAAGTCGTCCGGCGCCTCCGAGTCGACCGGGCACGAGTCCGGCCGGCACATCGTGCGGATCCTCCGGAAGAAGCAGGGCGACTACACCGACGACGACCACGCACACATGCGGAAGGTCGTCGGGTACGTGGCGCGGCACATCGAGCAGCGGCCATCCGGCGACGTCGAGGACACCCGGTGGCGGTACTCGCTGATGAACTGGGGACACGACCCGCTGAAGTGAGCAGTGTGCTCAAGTAGCGTGGCGGGCATGCCGGACAACCTGCTCCCGAACCCCTCGACCAACCCCGAGACGCTGCTGGCCGCCGAGCCCGAGGTGGACGCGGCCCTCGCGGCGGACGCTCCCATCGCCTCCGTGGTGGTGTCGTACCCGGCGTCGAGCCTGGCGTGGGCGCTGCTCGCCGACGAGGCCTGGGGGCGCGGTGCGACCGTCGAGTCCTACGCGTACGCCCGGGTCGGGTACCACCGCGGCCTCGACGCCCTGCGGAAGGCCGGGTGGCGCGGTGTCGGGCCGGTGCCGTGGTCGCACGAGCCGAACCGCGGCGTGCTCCGCTCCCTGTTCGCCCTGCGTCGCGCGGCCGAGGCGATCGAGGAGCCGGGCGAGGCCGAGCGGCTGACGCAGTTCCTCGACGGCGCGGACCCCGCCGCCGCCGAGGCGATCGCGCGCGGCTGACGCGCGGGCGCGCGCCGCGCCCCCGCGCCGCGCCGCCGCGCGCGGCGCGCTTCGGATGCGCACAACGGAAACCCGTCCGAACCAGGGGATCCCCTGGTTCGGACGGGTTTCTGTTGTGCGCCGCCGGCTGGCGCCAGGCGGCGGCGCCAGCCGCCACCCGCCCCCGCTACGCCAGCAGGACGCTCCAGCTCCGGGCACTCGGCCACAGCTGGTGCTCCGGCAGGACGTCGAGCCCGCAGGCCCGGCTGCCGAGGCCGTGCTGCGCGTCGTCGAGGTACAGGTAGAGCGCGTCCGGCACGGGTAGCTCGTGCGGGTGCCCGGCACGCCCGACCTGCTGCGCGGTCCACGGCGTCAGGGTGAACCCGGCCCGGTGCCCGGAGCCCGGCGTGGGCACGGTCGTGACCGTGAAGGGTCCCACCGACAGCGACCGCAGCGAGGGCCGGTGTCCGCTCTCCTGCGGCATCGAGTAGCGGGTGGTCATCGCCGACACCGGGGCCTCGAAGCGTCCGACCCGGGCCGCGTGCGACGAGTCCGCGTACGACTCGTCCGGCCCGGTGCCGAACCACGAGGCCGTCTCGGACAGCAGCGCGGCGGGCAGGTCGATCCGCACGCCGATCCTCGGCCAGGTGACGTCCCAGCCGCCGAACGGCACGGCGTCGGTCCGCAGCAGCAGTCCGGCGTCGGTCAGGGTCCAGCGATGCGTGACCTCGACCCCGGCAGCGCTGTTCGCCGCCCCGACCCGGACCCGCTGCACGAGTCCGTCGTCGGTCCGGTCCACGGACACCAGCCGGTGGGTCAGGCGGTCGAGGCCACGGGCCTCCCACCGCGACGCCGACGAGGGCGCCGTCGGGTCGCCGACACCGAGCGTCAGCACCGGGTCCGCGGTCTCGTACCCGCCCTGCGAGGCGCCACGGTCGTTGTCCGTCGGTGCCCGCCACAGCTCCAGGCGCGGTCCAGCCACCGGGTGGCCCTTGAGCGTCGCCAGGTCGCCGCGCGCCGTGAACGTCGCCTCCCCGAGACGGTCGCCCTGCCACCCCGCGCTGGGCCCACGCGAGCCGGTTCCGGCGCGCTGCGGAGCCTGCGGAGCGGCGTGACGGCCGAGCTCGTGGGGAGAGGCTCGTGGCGCGTCCGCCACCCGGCTCGCCACGAGCGTCTGGGTGCGTGCGACCACGTGCCCGGTGTCCGCCCATGCGGTGGGCCCGGCGAGCTCCGCGACGACGTCGAGCCACAGCTCGTCGCCCGGTGCCAGGGTGTCCGTGTCCGCCCGCGCTGCCGCGAGCACCTCGTCGGGCACCGGTACCGTGGCGGACTGCCGTGCCGCGACGATGCCGGGCGCGAACCGTCCGGAGGCCTCGACGACGCCGTTCCGGCTGAGGGTCCAGCAGAACCGCAGCCCCGCGGTCGAGGCCGAGTGGTACCGGTTCTCGACCAGGACGGTCCCACCGCCGGCGATGCTCGAGCCGCCGAGCGGTGAGACGGACAGGCGGACCGGGGCGACGACGGCGGCGAACTCGGCGAGCCCCGGGGTCGGGGTGTCGTCGGGCAGGACCAGGCCGTCCATCACGAAGTTGCCGTCGTGGACGACCTCGTGGAAGTCGCCGCCGTACGCGTAGTAGGGGGTGCCGTCGGGCGTGTGGGCGAGGAGTCCGTGGTCACGCCACTCCCACACGAAGCCGCCGTGCAGCCGGGGGTAGCGGTCGACCAGGGCCTCGTACTCGGCGATCTGCCCGGGGCCGTTGCCCATCGCGTGCACGTACTCGCAGTGGAGGAACGGCTTCGAGCGCTGCCGTGCCGCCTCGGCCGGCCCGCAGCCGAGCAGGGGGGTGGCCGGACCGCCCCCGATCGACTCGGTCTCCTGCAGAGTCGGGTACATCCGCGAGTAGACGTCGGTGTACTCGCCCGTGTAGTCGCCCTCGTAGTGGACCGGACGCTCGGGGTCACGGGCGTGCACCCACTGGGACATCGCCGCGAGGTTCCGCCCGGTGCCGGACTCGTTGCCGAGCGACCACAGCACGATCGAGGGGTGGTTCTTGTCCCGCTCGACGGTGCGGGCGATGCGGTCGAGGTAGGCGTCCTCCCACGCCGGGTCGTCGGAGGGGTTGCCCTGCCAGCCCTGGAACTCGAAGCCGTGCGTCTCGAGGTCGCACTCCAGGACGACCCAGAAGCCGAGTTCGTCGGCCAGGTCGAGCACGCGGGGGTGCGGCGGGTAGTGCGAGGTGCGGATCGCGTTGACGTTCGACCGCTTCATCAGCGCCATGTCCGCGCGGGCGTGGGCCTCGTCGAACACCCGGCCGCGGACCGGGTGCGTCTCGTGCCGGTTGACGCCGTGGAACACGACGCGCTCGCCGTTGACGAGGAACCGGTCGCCGACGACCTGGACGGTGCGGAACCCCAGGCGGAGCGAGACCGTCTCACCGTCCGAGGAGACCGTGGCGTCGTACAGCCGGGGGAGTTCGGCACTCCACGGCTCGACGCCCTCGACCGTGATCGGGGCGACGTCCTCCGCGGAGTCCCAGACCACGGACACGCCGAGCTCCGGGACCGCGAAGCGCACCGGGAACACCGCGTCGAGCGTCGGCACCGTGATCGTGCCCGTCCCGGTCGAGGGCCGACCGGACGCGGCGGTGCCGGCGGAGGCCGCGTCCCCGAGCGTCGCGGTCCACCCGGCCCGGACGAACACGTCGTCGATCGGTGCGGTGGGACGCGCGAGCAGGGTGACGTCGCGGAAGATGCCGGGCAGCCACCACTGGTCCTGGTCCTCCAGGTACGAGGCCGCTGACCACTGGTGCACGCGGACCCGCAGCTCGTTCGACCCCGGCCGGAGCAGCGGCGTCACGTCGAACTCCGTCGCCAGCCGCGAGCCGGTCGACCACCCGACGAGCTCGCCGTTCACCCACACCCGGTAGTGCGACTCCACCCCGTCGAAGCGCAGCAGGACCCGGGCGGCCCCGTCGAACGACTCCGGCAGCGTGAAGGTCCGGCGGTGGTCACCGGTCGGGTTCTCGTCCGGCGGGTGCGGCGGGTCGACCGGGAACGGGTACTGCACGTTGGTGTAGCTCGGCGCACCGTGGCCGTGCAGGACCCAGTGCGACGGCACCGGGAGCGACCCCCACCCGTCCGGGTCCTCGAACCCCGGAGCGTCCGCCACCGGTGACCACCGGAAGTCCCAGTCGCCGTTCAGTGACAGCGAGGGAGCGTCGGTGTGCAGCCACGCACGCGGTGCCCGGCGTGACGCGGATCCCGGTGTGGTCGAGTGCAGGTCGTCGAGTGCGGCAGAGGTCAACCCTTGACCGATCCTTCCGTGAGGCCCCCGCGCCAGAAGCGCTGCAGGACGATGATGGCGATGACGAGCGGGATGACCGAGACGAGCACCCCACCCGTGGTGAGCTGGTAGAACTCGGGCAACCGGTCCACCTGGGCTCGCCAGTTGTTCAGTCCCAGTGTGATCGGGTACAGCTTCTGGTCTGCCAGCATGATGAGCGGCAGGAAGAAGTTGTTCCAGATCCCGACCAGCTGGAACAGGAACACGGTGACGAGCGCGGGGGTCAGCTGGCGCAGCGCGATGGTGTGGAAGATCCGCAGTTCACTCGCCCCGTCGAGTCGTGCGGACTCCATCAGCGCGGTGTCGATCGACGCCGACGCGTAGACCCGGCACAGGAACAGGCCGAACGGCGAGACCAGGCTCGGGATGAGCACGCTCCAGTACGTGTCGGTCAGGCCCATCGTCGAGAACAGCAGGAACAGCGGCAGTGCGGTCGCGGTCCCCGGCACGAGGACGCCGCCGAGGATCGTGCCGAACACGAGCTGCCGGCCGCGGAACTCGTACTTCGCCAGGGCGTACCCGCCAGCCGCGGCGAAGTACGTCGCCAGGACCGCGCCGACGCCGGAGTACAGGACGCTGTTCGCGATCCACCGGACGAAGATGCCGCCGTCGTAGGTGAACACCGCCTGGATGTTGCTGAACAGGGCGAAGTCGCCGCCGAACCAGAACCCGTTCGTGGCGAACAGGGCGCCGGTCGTCTTCGTCGCGGCGATCACGACCCAGTACAGCGGCACCAGGAAGTACAGCGCGACGACGACCAGGATCCCGGTCACCACGATCTGGGAGCGTGGTGAGCGGTCGAGCTTGCGGCGCTGGTGCGCGGTGATCGACGTGGTGTCGACCGGCACCGCGGACTTCGCGGTGGCTGGCGCTTCGACGGCTTCGCTGGTCATCGGTCGGTCCCTTCCGTCGTCGCGACGCGACCGGCCGGGAGGCTGCGGTCGGCTCGTGTGGTGACCGTGCTGCCCGCCGCAGCGCGCGTCTGGAGCGCGCGCCGGGCCTCTAGACCGCCCTTGCGGGCGCGCTTGCGCTGGTCGCGCTCGCTCTTGGGCGGACGGTTCGTCAGCGCCAGGAAGGTGAAGGACAGGATGAACGCGGCCAAGGCGATGATCACGGCCTGCGCGCTCGCGACCCCGTACTCGTTGAAGGCGAACGCGTTCGTGTAGGCGGCGTAGTTCGGCGTGTACTCGGTGTCGATGGCGGGGGCGACCGTCGACAGGATCTGCGGCTCGGCGAAGAGCTGCAGCGTGCCGATGATCGAGAACACCGTCGTCAGCACCAGGGCCGGCGCGATGAGCGGGATCTGGATGCGCCACGCGACCTGGAACGGGCCGGCGCCGTCCATCTTGGCGGCCTCGTAGACCTCGCCGGGGATCGACTTCAGCTGCGCCACGATGATGAGCATGTTGTAGCCGGTGTAGGTCCACGTGACGATGTTCGCGATCGACCACAGCACGCTGTTCGCGCCGAGGAAGTCCGGCTGCAGCCCCATCGACTGCAGCAGCGACACGATCGGCGACAGCCCGGGCACGTACAGGAACGACCAGAGGATCGTCGCGATGACGCCGGGGACGCCGTACGGCATGAAGTAGATCGCCCGGAAGAAGCCCGGCCAGCGGGCGCTCGCCGACTCGAGCAGCAGCGCCAGGATCGTGCACGCGATGATCATCACCGGCACCTGGACGATGCCGAACAGCAGCATCCGACCGATCGAGGCGACGAAGCCGTTGTCGTTCAGTGCCGTGACGTAGTTGTCGAAGCCGGCGAACCGACCGGTGACGCCGTCCTCGCCGAACAGGCCCTTCCGGTCGACGGTGGTGAAGCTCTGGAACAGGGCGCTGATGATCGGGATGATGAACGTCAGGACGAAGAGCGCCAGGAACGGTGCGAGCAGCATCCACGGGGCACGCTTCTGCGCGCGGGTGGCCTTCGTGCTCGTGCGGAAGGCGGGGGGTGTCTGCTGCGTGGTCATCGTGCTGTCCTGACGCTGAGGCCCTTTTCCTTGAAGGACTGCACGATCTCGGCCTGGGCGAGCTCGACGGCGTCCGAGAGCTTCAGCTTGCCGGTGATCTTGCGGCGGAACTGGTCCTGCAGCGACGTGAAGGCCGACTGCGTCACCGGCGACCACGACCAGTCGATGTTCTGCTCCTTCGCGGCGGGGGCGAAGACCTCTTCGTTGTAGTTCTGGCCGGAGAACCACTCCGACGGCTGCTCGCGCTGGGCGCCGATGTAGTCCTTCGCGGGGGACCAGCCGATGCCGCAGTACTTGATCATCGCGTCCACACCTTCCTTCGAGGTGGTCATCCAGGTGATGAACTCGAGCGCTTCCGCGGGGTGCTTCGCGTTTGCCAGGACCGCGGCGCTGGACCCGCCGATCGCACTGGAGCCGAAGCCGGACGCGTCCCACTTCTGCATCGGCGCGACCTTCCACTTGCCCTTGCTGCCCTGGATCGACTCGATCAGCGCATCACCCCAGCTGGCGCTCGTCACCGCGGCGATCCGCCCGTCGGCGCAAGCCGCGTACCACCCGGGCGTGTAGGCGCTGGCGCTCGTGTCGACCAGGCCGTCGTCGATGCAGCCGTCGAAGAAGTCGGCGACCCGCATCGTGGCGTCGTCGGTCAGGTCGACGACCCACTCGTCACCGTCGACCTTGAACCAGCGGGCGCCGGCCTGCTGGGCGTACGCGGCGAAGGGGGAGGCGTCGGCGACCGGGAACACCTCGAGGAAGTTCCGCTTGCCGGTCTTCCGGACCTTGTCGGCGAGCACCTTCCACTCGTCCCACGTGGTCGGGGGTTCGCCGCCGGCCTGCTCGAGGATCGCGGTCTGGTAGTAGAAGCCCATCGGGCCGGTGTCCTGGGGGATGCCGTAGACGCCGTCGACGAACTCGACCTGGGCCCAGGCTGCCTCGTCGTACTTCGCCTCGTGCTCCTTCGCGCCGTAGCGGGCCAGGTCGACCAGGCCGTTCGCGAGCATGAACTCGGGGATCTGCCGGAGCTCGACCTGCCCGATGTCCGGCCCGCCGCCGGCTGCGAGCGCGGAGTACATCTTCTGGTACCCGCCGGCGATGCCGCCGGGGATCCAGTTCGCGGTGACCTGGATGTGCGGGTGCGATGCGTTCCACACGTCGCACACCTTCTGCAGGTCCTTGAGCCAGCCCCAGTAGGTGATCTGGACCGTCTCCCCGCGTGCGGCGGCCGGAACGAGCGCCGCTCGGTTCACGTTGGTCGAGCCCGGCACCGCGCACCCGGCGAGCAGACCTGCTGCCGCCGTGCCGATGCCGAATCCCAGCAGGGACCGTCTGGACAGGGGTGTTGGTGATGGCGTCATTGCCGTGCACCTCCGGTTCGTCGTCGGATCGGGGTTGCACGACACCCAACCACAGAACCGAGCGGCGGTGGGGATTCGTGCCGGATTCGTGACCGGACGGGAGGCGCGTGGCGGCGCCGCCACGCGCCTCCCGTCCGTCAGCGGGGTGCGTGGGCGACTCAGTCCTGCGAGCGGTCCGCCCGCGGCACGAGCGGCAGCGCCAGCACCGGCAGGACGGCGACGAGCAGGAACGACCCCGCGAACCCGACCAGCCCGACCAGGGCGCCGATCCCCGGACCGACGGCGCTCGCCGCGATGAACTGCCCGGTGTTCTGCGCACCCAGGGCGCGCCCGGCCCACGAGGGTCCGGCAGCCTCGGCGACCGAGGTGTACGCCAGGCCGTTGTCCGCGACCGTGACGCTCGTCGCCACGACGAGCACGACCGCGGCCGCCGGCAGGTGCGCGACGTCGACCAGGGCCAGCACCGCCATGACCGCGGCGGCCGACACGGCGACGACCCGCAGCGGCCCGACCCGGGAGCCGACGTGGTCGCTCCACGAACCGACCAGGATCCGGCCGATCGCGCCGACGAACTGGGCGGCCCCGACCAGCAGCCCGGCGGCGGACGTCGACCAGCCGAGGGTGACGAGCCACACCAGCCCGTAGGTGGAGAGCGTGAACTGCGGCACCACGAGCAGGATCGAGACCGCGTGGATCCGCCAGAGGAAGCCGGTGGCGCGGTAGGGGTTCGCCCCGGTGCCGACGGGGTGCGGGGCGCCGGCGGGCTTCCGTGGTGGACGTGGCGGGTCCGCGATCCCGGCCGCGCAGAGGACCGCGAGCACCGCGCACAGCAGCACCGGCAGGACCAGTGCGCTGCGGATGCCCGATGCCTCGGCGAGCTGCGGTACCGTCACCGCCGCCAGGGTCACCCCGAGCGGCTGCGACATCTGCCGGATCCCCATCGCCAGGCCGCGCCGCTCCTTCGGGAACCAGCCGACGACCACCCGGCCGCTCGCCGCGTTCGTCGAGGCGCTCGTCATGCCCGCCGCCAGGAACGCGACCCCGAGCAGCAGCGTGTCGTCACCGGCCAACCAGGCCCCGGCGACCGCGAGGGTGGTGAGCGCCAGGCCGCCGGCGATCACGACCCGCTCACCGATCCGGTCGGTCACCGCGCCCCACGCGATGAGCGTCAGCACCATGCCCGCGGTCGGGGCCGACGCGAGCAGCCCGGCCTGCGCGAGGGACAGGCCCTGCGCGTGCAGGTGCGGGATGAGCAGGGCCGGTGCGGTGACGACGAGCGTGCCGGCGGTCTGCGCCAGGACGCCCAGCGCGAGCACGACCCAGGCGCGGACGGGTGTCGGGACCATGCGCTCCCCGTCTCGACTCGGCTGGTGTACCGGAACGGTATACCAACATGCGTCGGACGGCACTACGCTGGATGCCCGTGACCGAACCGACCGACGCAACACCCGTGTCGCAGACGGCCCAGCTCTACGACAACCTCCGTGCCGCGATCCTGACGCTCGACATCGCACCCGGGGAACGCATCTCGGAGCGCGGGCTCGAAGCGCGCTTCCACGCCTCGCGCACCCCCGTCCGTGCCGCCCTGTCGCGCCTCGAACGCGAGGGACTCATCCTGCACGAGGGACGCTCGTGGACGGTCACCCCGATCGACCTCGACGAGATCGCCTCGCTCGCCGAACTCCGCGGTGTCCTCGAACCCGCGGCCGCCCGCCTCGCCGTCGCCCGCGCGCAGCCCGACGCGCTCGCCGAGGTCCGCGCGCACCTCGACGCCCTCCAGCCGACCCCGGACCAGCAGGCCGGCATCACGATGGGCTCGACGTTCCACCTGGACCTGGCGGCCCTCGGCGGGAACCGGTTCGTCACCGACGCCGTGGCCGACGCGCTGACCCGGCTCGAGCGCACCCGGTGGATCGAGGTCCGCACACCCGAGGCCCGCGACGCCGCGTGGCAGGAGCACAGCGACATCCTCGACGCCGTCCAGCAGGGCGACGCGGACCGCGCAGCGGAGCTGGTCGCCGCCCACGTCGCGGGCACGAACGACCGGCTGCTGAGCTTCATCGCCCAGGAGCGGCGTCGGCTCCGCGGCGCGGGCATGGCGATCGTCGGGGCGCCGGAGCGGCTGGCCGCCGGCGCCTGACCGCCGGCTGGCGTGCGGTCGCTACTCGACCAGGGGGCGTTCCTCCGTCCCGTCGAGCTGGGCGGTCACCCACGACAGGTGCCCGTCGTGGTCGTGGTCCAGGAGCGCGTCGCGCACCTCGGCCTCATCGGTGGAGAGCCGGTACGCGTCCCTGCGTCCGGACGGAGTCGACTGTGACATCTGATCGTCCTTCCCCTGCTGGTCGGGCTGCCCCTGCTGCGAGGGCGTGCCCTGCTGATCCGACTGGCCCGATCGCGCGGCCAGGCCGGGTTGGTCGGGCCAGTGTCGTCCTGCGTGCGCCGGTCCGCAAGACCCCGCCGTGGACCTGTGGAGAACCGAGGCTGCCTAGGATGGTCGGCGTCGCCGGGCAGGCTGCCCGCGGCTCCGACCGGGACGGGAGGCACGGCGTGACCACGCAGGGCACCGCACCTCCCACGGTCTACGACGTCGCCTCGGCCGCTGGGGTCTCGATCGCGACGGTCTCGCGGGTCCTCCGCACACCCGACGCCGTCCGCGAGGGCACCCGTGACCGCGTGCAGGCGGCGATCCGGTCTCTCGGCTACGTCCCCTCGGGGAACGCCCGGGCGCTGGCCGGCCGCCGGACCGGCGTGGTGGGTCTGCTGCTGCCGGGGTTCGACGTCGTGCCGGACGAACGGCCGGACGTCGTCACCGACGGTGGCGTCCGCATCGTCGACGACCGCCGACACCTGACCCAGCCGACGTCCTCGAACCTGTACTTCGACGAGGTCCTGCGCGGCGCCGAGACCGAGGCCTGGCAGCGCGGCCTCGCGCTCATGGTCGCGGCCGGCCGTGGTCCGTCGCGGGACGTCATCGTGAACGACGTCGCCGGCCGGGTCGACGGTCTGGCGGTCCTGGCGCAGACCGTGCCGGACGAGCTCCTCGAACACGTCGCCCGCCGCATCCCGGTGGTGGTGCTCGCCGACGACCGGCGCTCGCGCGGCTTCGACTCGATCAGCGTCGACAACGCCGCGGGCATGCGGACCCTCGCCGCGCACGTCATCGGTCGGCTCGGCATCCGGTCGATCGCCTACGTCGCCGGGCCGGTCGACTCCCCGGACGACCAGGAGCGCACCGCCGGGTTCAAGCGGGCGCTCGAGGACCACGGGCTCGCGCCGGCGGCGGTCCGCACCGTTCATGGTGACTTCGGCCGGGTGCGGGCCCGCGAGCTCGCCCGCACCCTGCTCGACGAGCGGGTGCCGCGGGCGATCGTCTGCTCGAACGACCAGTCGGCGCTCGGCGTGCTCGACGCGGTCCTGGCTCGGGGGCTCCGGGTGCCGGACGACGTCGTGGTGACCGGGTTCGACGGCATCGACGCCGGGCGCTACTCGGTGCCGCGTCTGACCACGGTGCACCAGCCGATGGGGGACCTGGGGCGGGCGGCGGTCCGGGCGATCGTCGACCGGCTGGACCGTCGGGAGGGGCCGCCGCGTGCGGTCCGGCTGCCGGTCGAGGTGCTCCTGCGTGAGAGCTGCCCGCCGTCGCTCTAGCTGTGATGTCCAGGGACGTTGTGTCGTCAGCCGGTCGTTGACGCGTTGATCGAAGAAGGCCTCCCGGTGGTGGAGTGGAGCTGTCTAAGGAACCGCTTCACCGACCAGGAGGCCTTCGTGTCCCACGCTAACGCTGCGCTGACCCCGCGTGCCCGTCTTCGCCTCGCGAAGCTGATCGTCGAGGGCAGTTGGCCCGCGACCATGGCGGCGAAACTGTTCATGGTGTCTCCAGTCACAGCCCGGAAATGGGCTGCCCGGTATCGAGCCGAGGGTGCTGCGGGAATGACGGATCGATCCAGCCGCCCGCACCGGATACCAGCGAAGACGCCGCCGGAACTGGTCAAGCAGATCGTGAAGGCGAGGTGGCGGCGCCGCCTCGGGCCGGTGCAGATCGGCGGTGAGCTGGGCCTGCCGGCGTCGACGGTGCATGCGGTCCTGGTGCGGTGCCGCATCAACCGGCTGTCACACATCGATCGGATCACCGGTGAGCCGATCCGCCGCTACGAACATGACAAGCCCGGTGCGATGATCCACGTGGACGTGACGAAGTTCGGCAACATCCCTGACGGTGGTGGCTGGCGGTTCGTTGGGCGGCAGCAGGGCGACCGGAACCGGGCAGCGACACCGGACAAACCACGATCAGCAACCAGAGGACCGTTGATCGGTCGGGCGTTCGTGCACACCGTCATCGACGACCACTCCCGCGTCGCCTACGCGGAGATCCACACCGACGAGAAAGCGATCACCGCGATCGGTGTCCTGCAACGAGCTGTTGCCTGGTTCACCGATCGCGGCGTCACGGTCGAGCGGGTGCTCTCCGACAACGGATCCGCCTACACGTCCCACGCCTGGGCCGACGCATGCTCCGTGCTCGGGATCACACCGAAGAAAACTCGCCCGTACCGGCCGCAGACGAACGGGAAGATCGAGCGGTTCCACCGCACCCTCGGCGAGGGCTGGGCATACGCCCGCTTCTACAGCTCAGAGACCGAACGCCGAGCGGCACTCCCCGGCTGGCTCCACTTCTACAATCACCACAGAACCCACTCCGCCATCGGAGCGCCACCCATCAGCAGACTCAACAACCTGCCTGGACACCACATCTAGCGTCGCCGACAGCCACGCCACCATGACTTGCGCACGGCGATGTAAGCGCATACATTGACCCTCGTACCCACTCGACACGGAGGTCGACCGAGCAATGACGCTTCCCCCACGGCGCACTCGCCGCGCTCGCCTCGCCGCTGCCCTCGCCGGCATCGCGGTCGTGGCCATCACGGCGACCGGCTGCAGCATCCAGGTCCGGTCCCAGCCGGACCCGAGCATCGGCAAGGACACGATGCTCATCAACGCGGACCACGGCAACCCGCTGTTCGACCGCAACTTCAACCCGTACATCACGAACGCCCGCACGGCATCGAAGTGGATGTACGAGCCCCTCATCGAGGTGAACCCCCTCGACGGCAAGCGGAACCCCTGGCTCGCCAGCTCGTGGGAGCAGCCGGACGCCCGCACGATCGACATGACGATCCGCCGGGGTGTCGAGTGGTCGAACGGTGACGCGTTCACCGCGAAGGACGTCGTCTTCACGTTCGACCTGCTGAAGAAGTTCCCGGCGATGGACGTCAAGGGTGCCTGGCAGCACATCGACACCATCGAGCAGCAGGGCGACCACGTCGTCTTCCACCTGAAGTCCGAGGACGTCCCGAGCCTGACGATCATCGGCCAGACGTACATCCTCGGCGAGCAGCACTGGGGGAAGGTCAAGGACCCGACGACGTGGCGGGACCCGAACCCGGTCGGCACCGGCCCGTTCGTCCTCGGCAACTACACCGACCAGCAGTACTCGATGGACAAGAACCGTCGGTACTGGCAGGCGGACAAGATCGCGATCAAGCACCTCATCCTGCCGGCGACGAACACGCAGCTCGACACCGTCACCCGCGGCTACGACTGGTCGTACTCGTTCATCTCCGACGTCAAGGGCACGTGGGGCGCCGCGTCCCGCACCAACACCTGGTGGTTCCCGCCGGGGGGCGTCATCGGTCTCATCCCGAACCTGACGAAGGCACCGTACGACGACGTCAACGTCCGCCGGGGCATCTCGCTCGCCCTCGACCGCGACGACATCGCCGAGACCGCCACCGAGGGCAACCTCACCGCCGCGGCCCAGACCGGCCTGATCCTGCCGAACCAAGAGCGGTACGCGAACCCGGACATCCCCGACAAGGGCATGGTGACGCAGGACGTCGCCGCTGCGAAGGCCGCGTTCGCGAAGTCCGGCTGGGTCGAGCAGGGCGGCAAGATCGTCAAGGACGGCAAGCAGCTCGCGATCACGATCACCACGGCGAACGGCTACGCGGACTGGCTCCGTGCCGCGCAGGAGGTCCGCCGCGACCTGACCGCCATCGGCGTCGCCGTGACCATCAAGGCACCGCAGCCCGCCGGCTACCAGCAGGCGATCAACAACGGCGACTTCGACATGGCGATGGGCGGCATGGGCAACGGCGACGTCTACCAGGCGTTCAACTCGCTGATGTCGACCGAGTTCTACCAGCCGGTCGGCAAGCCCACCGTGAACAACTACGAGCGGTACCGGGACCCGGCGACGCAACGCCTGCTCGACGAGTACAAGGCGACGACCGACACCGCGCGCCAGCAGCAGCTCCTCGACCAGCTGCAGACCATCGTCTACGAACAGCTGCCCGTGATCGGTATGTACCACGGCGGGCTCTGGGGCCTGTTCAACACCAGCAAGTTCGTCGGGTGGCCGAGCGCGAAGGACCCGTACATGGCCCCGCAGAACTACGACTCCGCGCCGCTGCTCATCTTCACCAAGCTCCGGCTGCGCGACAGCGCCGCGGGCCAGGCGATCCTCACGGCCGAAAGCGAGCAGAGCAAGTGAAGTACATCCTGCAGAAACTCCTGCTCTTCGTCCTGACGCTGTGGGCCGCGGTCACGCTGAACTTCGTGCTGCCGCGTCTCATGCCGGGCAGCCCGAGCGACGCGGCCCTGGCGAAGCTCAGCCAGAACGGCCCGGTCACCGACGCCACCCGCAAGGCCATCGAGGCGCAGCTCGGCGTCCCGACCGGCAACCTCTGGGACCAGTACGTCAGCTACCTGCACCAGGTCATCACCCTCGACTTCGGGACGAGCTACACGTTCTACCCGCAGCCCGTCGGCGACCTCGTCGGCAAGGCCCTGCCGTACACGCTGATCCTGGTGGGCGTGGTGACCATCCTGGCGTTCGTCCTCGGCACCCTGATCGGCATCGCTGCGGCCTGGAAGCGGGGGACCTGGCTCGACTCCCTCCCGACCCTGTCGGGGAGCTTCATGTCGACGTTCCCGTACTTCTGGACGGCCCTGCTCCTGCTGTTCTTCCTCGGCTACGTCCTGCACTGGTTCCCGACCACCGGCGCGTACTCGGCGACGACCACGCCCGGGCTGAACCTGGCGTTCACGACCGACGCGCTGCAGCACGCGGTCCTGCCGGCGGTCACGATCCTGGTGACGAGCCTCGGCGGCTGGATCATCGGCATGCGCAACGCGATGATCAACACGCTCGGCGACGACTACGTCACGTTCGCCGAGGCGAACGGCCTCCGCGGTCGTACCGTCGCGATCCGCTACGCCGCCCGCAACGCGATCCTGCCGAACCTGACCGGCTTCGGCCTGGCCCTCGGTGGTGTGGTCGGCGGCTCGGTGCTCGTCGAGCAGGTGTTCGGCTACCCGGGCATCGGCTACCTGCTGTTCAACGCCGTCATCGGGCAGGACTACCCGCTGATGCAGGCACTCTTCCTGATGATCACCGTGTCGGTGCTCATCGCCAACTTCATCGTGGACGTGCTGTACGGCGTCCTGGACCCGAGGACGCGCCGATGACCACGATCGCAGTACGCACGCAAGAACCCGAACAGCAGGCCCCGTCCAGGCTCCGGTCCGCCGGTCGCCAGTTCGGCGTCGTCTGGTCGAACACGAAGGCCCGGATCGGCATCGTCATCCTCGCCGTGTTCGTCCTCGTGGCGATCCTGGCTCCGCTCCTCGCCCCGTACGGCGCCAGCCAGAACGGCTTCGCCCGGTCCGCCGACGCGACACCTGACCACTGGATGGGCACCACCGCGGCCGGCGAGGACGTCCTGTCCCAGATCATCTACGGCGCCCGCATCTCGGTGATGGTCGGCGCGGTCGCGGGCATCCTGTCCACGCTCGTCGCCGTCGCGATCGGCCTCAGCTGGGGCTACGTCCGCGGCTGGATCGCCGAGGTCATCGGCTTCATCGTGAACCTGTTCCTGGTGATCCCGGGCCTGCCGCTCATGATCGTCATCGCGGCCTACCTGCAGAACGGCGGCATCGCGGTCATCATCGCGGTGATCGTCGTCACCGGCTGGGCCTGGGGTGCCCGCGTCCTGCGCAGCCAGACGCAGTCCCTCCGTGGTCGCGACTTCGTGACGGCCGCGCAGTTCTCCGGCGAGGGTGCCACCCGCATCGTCTTCCGCGAGATCCTGCCGAACATGACCAGCCTGATCGTCGGCAGCTTCTTCGGGGCCGCCACGAGCGCGATCCTGGCGGAGGCCGGCCTGGAGTTCCTGGGCCTCGGCGACTCCTCGATCGTCAGCTGGGGCACGATCCTCTACTGGGCGCAGAACTCCAACGCGCTGCTCACCGGCCAGTGGATCCTGCTGTTCGCCCCGGGTCTCTGCATCGCCCTCCTGGCGATGAGCCTGACCCTCATCAACTTCGGCGTCGACGCCGTGTCCAACCCGCGGCTGCGCGAGGGCGCGCGCCCGAAGCGCAAGGAGGCGACCGCATGAGCGGCTCACGTTCCGCACCCCAGGACGGACTGGAGGCGCGCACCGGCGCCGCCACGGTCCTCCCGTCCGACGGTCCCACCGGATCCGCGACCGACGTCCTGCTCGACGTCCGCGACCTGTCCGTCGTCTACGAGTCGTCGGGGCAGACCGCCGTCCAGGCGGTCGACCACGTGTCGTTCTCCCTGCGGAAGGGCGAGTTCGTCGGCCTGGTCGGCGAGTCCGGGTCCGGCAAGTCGACGCTCGGCTACGCGCTGACCCGGCTGCAGAAGCCGCCGGCGCGGACGAACGGCGGCAGCATCGTGTTCGCGGGGAAGGACATCCGCGACCTCGGCGACGAGGAGCTCCGGCAGCAGCGCCAGGGCGGCTTCGCGATGGTGCTGCAGTCGGGCATGAACGCGCTCAACCCCGTCCGGACGATCCGCAACCACTTCATCGACGTCTTCAAGGCCCACGGCCACGTGCCGCGCGAGCGGTGGGACAGCCGGATGCGGGAGCTCGTCGGCAAGGTGAAGCTGCCCGACTCGATGCTGGCGCGGTTCCCGGGCGAGCTGTCCGGCGGCATGCGGCAGCGCGTGTCGATCGCCCTGGCGCTGTCCCTCGAACCGCAGCTCATGGTGTTCGACGAGCCGACCACGGCGCTCGACGTCCTCGTGCAGCACGCGGTGATGGACACGATCATCGAGCTGCAGCGTGCCGAGGGCTTCACCGCGGTGCTCATCAGCCACGACCTCGGCATCGTGCTCGAGGCCACCGAGCGCGTCCTCGTGATGCACGAGGGCCGGATCGTCGAGGACGGCGGATCGCGCGAGATCCTGCGCGACCCGCAGGACGAGTACACGCAGATGCTGCTCTCGCACTACGCCGACCCGCGTGCGTCGGTCGTGTCGCTCCCCGGCTTCCCGGACCGCTCGCTCCGCGCCGAGGCCGGCGAGAAGCGACAGCAGGCGACCTCGTCGTTCAGCACGGTCGGCTCGCGGGAGCGCAGTGCCGCCCGCAACCCGATCGTCGTCGACCACCTCGTGAAGACGTACCCGGCGCCGCGTCGTGGCGAGGATCCAGTGCGGGCCGTCCGCGACGTGTCGTTCACCCTCGAGCCGGGGCAGTCCCTGGCGCTCGTCGGCCAGTCGGGCTCCGGCAAGTCGACCATCGCGAAGCTGCTCACCGGCGTCGAGAAGCCGAGCTCGGGCAGCGTCCGGTTCGGTGACCTCGACGTGGCGAAGCTCGGGCGCCGGGGCATGCGTGACCTGCGCTCCGAGGTGCAGATGGTGTTCCAGGACCCGTACTCGGCGCTCAACCCGTTGCACACGGTCGAGTACACGCTCACCCGTCCGGTCGTGAACTACACCGGGCTCCGCGGACGCGATGCCCGACGCCGTGTGCTCGAGCTCCTCGAGACCGTGGGCCTGACGCCCGTGGAGCAGTTCGCGCAGAAGCTCCCGCACCAGCTCTCCGGCGGGCAGCGGCAGCGCGTGGTGATCGCCCGGGCGCTCGCGAGCGATCCGCAGGTGATCATCGCCGACGAGCCGGTCTCGATGCTCGACGTGACGCTCCGTGCCGGGGTGCTCGCGCTCCTCGAGGACCTGCGCGAGCAGTGGGGCGTCTCGCTCCTCTACATCACGCACGACCTGTTGAGCGCCCGGCTCATCACCGACGACATCATGGTGCTCCACGACGGCGCCGTGGTGGAGCGCGGCCGGACCGCCGACGTGCTGCAGCACCCGCAGGACGACTACACGGTCGCGCTGCTGGACGCCGTGCCGAACCCCCGCAGGAGACTGTCGGCATGACGAACCTGCACGCGTTCCCCACCGTCCCGCCGTTCGGCCACCTGCCCACCCCCGAGGGCGTCGACGTCGTCGGCATCGACCTGCCCGTCGGCCGGCTCACGGCGTACCGCGTCGTCCCGTCGGGGCCGTCGAAGGGCACGGTCCTCGTCGTCCCCGGGTACACCGGCTCGAAGGAGGACTGGCGCACGTTCATGCCGCTCCTCCGGGACGCCGGCTGGACCGCGGTCGCGATCAGCCGTCGCGGCCAGGCCGACTCGGCGGCGCCGACCGAACCCCGGGACTACGCCTTGGAGGAAGAGGCCGCCGACGTCGTCCGGGTCGCCCGACTGCTCGACGACGGCGCTCCCGTGCACCTGGTCGGGCACTCGCTCGGTGGCGTGATCGTCCGCGCCGCCGCGATCCAGGACCCGACCGCGTTCCGTGACGTCGTGCAGTTCTGCTCCGGCCCGTACGGCTGGCCGTACCGCAAGGTCGCGGAGCTGACGATCATGCACGACACGGCGGGCAACAACCGCACGCTGTTCGACGCCACGAACCCGCTGTGGGCGTACCGCCCCGACGAGGAGCTCCCCGACGACGTCCGCATGGTCCGCGAGCGCTTCGACGCCACGAGCCCCCTGAGCATCGTCGCCGGCGGCCACATCCTCGAGGACCACACCGACAGCTCCGCCGAACTCCGCGCCACCGGGCTGCCCGTCCTCGTCACGCACGGGGAGTGGGACGGCGCCTGGCCGATCCCGTGGCAGCGGACCATGGCCGAGGACACCGGCGCCGAGTACGTCGTGATCCCGGAGAGCTGGCACGGCCCCCAGATCGAGAACCCGCAGGGGACCGTCGAGGTCTTCGACCGGTTCTTGAGCAAGCACTGACGCCAGCAAGCACTGACGCCAGCAAGCACTGACTCGTCCGCACACTGAAAGGCACCATCATCACTTCGCTGCACTTCCCCGACGGCTTCCTCTGGGGCGCCGCCACGGCCGCCCACCAGATCGAGGGCAACAACGTCAACAGCAACTGGTGGGTGCACGAGCACGAACCGGACACCACGATCGTCGAACCCTCCGGCGACGCGGCCGACAGCTACCACCGCTACCGCGAGGACATCCGGATCGCGGCCGACCTCGGGCTGAACTCCTACCGGTTCAGCATCGAGTGGTCCCGCATCGAGCCCGAGCGCGGGTTCGTCAGCCGCGCCGAGGTCGACCACTACCGCCGCATGGTCGAGGCCTGCCACGAGTTCGGCATCGAGCCGATCGTCACCCTCATGCACTTCACGGTGCCGCGCTGGTTCGAACGCGACGGCTTCTGGCGGGCACCCGACGCCGCCGACCTGTTCGCCCGCTACACCGAGGCCGCGCTCCCCGTCGTCCAGGACGGCGTCCGGTACGTGTGCACGATCAACGAGCCGAACATCGCGGCCATGCTCGCCGGTGGTGAGGACGCGGCGAACCTCGTCGCCTACGGCCTGCCGAACCCGGACCTGCAGGTCGCCGACGCCCTGCTGGCCAGCCACACGCGGTCGCGCGAGGTCCTGGGACAGGTGTCGGGCCTCCAGTCCGGGTGGACCATCGCGACCCAGGCGTTCAAGCCGACCGACCAGCCGGGCTCCGCCGAGATGCTCCGCGAGTACGGCTACCCGCGCGACGACTGGTACCTCGAGCAGTCCGCGGGCGACGACTTCGTCGGGGTCCAGGCCTACACGCGCACCTTCATCGGCACCGACGGCCCGCTGCCCGTCGCGGACGACGTCGAGACGACGCTCACCGGCTGGGAGTTCTACCCGGAGGCGGCGGCCGACGGCATCCGCAGCGCGTGGGAGCTGTCCGGCCACGTGCCGGTCATGGTCACCGAGAACGGCATCGCCACCGCCGATGACACCCGCCGGATCGCCTACACGCAGGGCGCGCTCGAGGGCATCCACCGCTGCATCGAGGACGGCATCGACGTCCTCGGCTACCAGCACTGGTCGCTGCTCGACAACTACGAGTGGGCCTCCGGTTTCCGGCCCACCTTCGGTCTCGTCGCGTGGGACCGCGAGACGTTCGAGCGCACGCCGAAGCCGTCGGCGCACTGGTACGGCTCGGTCGCGCGGGCGAACGCGCTCTGAGTCGCGGCGCTCCGGACGGGAGGCGCGCCCCACCACCGACACCCCGGTCACGTCGACGACGTGGCCGGGGTGTCGGCGTCTCAGCTGTCGGTGTCCCAGCTGTCAGCGTCTGGGCTGTCGTTGCCCGGGCTGTCCGAGTCCGGGCTGGCGGTGACCGGCGTGGCGGTGGCGGTGGTGGTGTCGCGTCGGTCGGGCTCGGGCGCGACGTCCCCCGGTACGTGGCGGACGCGTTCCGTCAGGAGGGTCGCCACGCGGACGGATCCGCGTTCGTGCGCCAGGTCGAGGGGTGTCCGTCCCTCGGCGTCCGGCAGGTCGGCCCACGCTCCGCGACTGAGGAGCAACTCGGCTGCGGCCGGCCGGTCGAACCACGCGGCGGCGTGCAGCGGTGCGAAGCCCCAGCGGGCGTCGATCTCGTCGACCCCGGCAGGCTCGCCGACGAAGCCGTCGAGCGCCATCGCCAGGCCGCCCACGTCGCCGTGCGCGGCGGCCCGCACCGCGGCGGATGCCCAGTCCGCCCAGCCGTCCGCCATCGGGCCGTGCCAGCCGTGGGCGGGTCGGGCCTCCAGGTCGCCCCAGGCGGACTCGTCGACGCTGCGGACCTCGACGGCAACGTCCTGGAAGACGACCGCGACCTCGCCGGTGGGGGAGACCAGCAGGCGCAGTTCCCACCCGTCCGGGCCGACGTGAGCGAGTTCGCCACGGAGCACGTGGACGTCGCCGGCCAGGAGGTCGAGTGCCGCGGTGTCCGGCGGATCGAGCGTCACGGCGTGGAAGCGCAGCGTGACGCGGGCGTGGTTCCACCGGCGCCACAGGCCCTCCGGGGTGTCGAGCACCTCGTCGTTGCGGACGACCACGACCACGCGCAGGGTCTCGCCGTCGAGCTCCCAGGACTCGAACCGTGCCTCGCCCCACTGCACTGCGGCGAGGGCGGCCACGGTCGGCGGCGCGTCGAGGACCAGCCGGCTGAGGTGGTCGCGGTACCCGTCGACGTCCTCGAGGGACACGAAGCCCACACTCGGCCAGCCCAGGTGACTCCATCGCACGGGCCGACCTTACCGGGCGGAGGCGCGGAGGGCGGACCTCCGCGGACGCATGACCCACCGGCGGAACCGGTCGGTCGGGATCTCGACGAGCACGCCCCCGACGCACCCGACCACGATGGCGACGGCCAATGCGATCGCCCGTCCGAGCACTCCGTCGATGCGGTGTTCGACCAGTGCGAGCACGACGAGGTGGGAGAGGTAGAGCGAGTACGACGCCCGCGCGCCGAACCAGGCGAGCGGTCGCACCGCCAGCAACCGTGCGGGCAGGGTGTCCGACGTGCCGAGGCCGGCGATGCAGGCGGCCGCGACGGCGCCTGCGAGCGGTATCGTCAGCAGGAGTGACAGCGGGTCGGACTTCCAGTCCGCGGGGAACAGCGCGGCGAGTACCGTCAACGCGGCCAGGCTGCACCAGGTCGTCAGACGACCGGCCTTGCCGCTCCACCGTCCGCTCCGCCGGAGCCGGTCGAGGACCAGTGCTGCCAGGCACCCCGAGGCCAGGGACGACATGCTGAGCGGCGGTGCGTAGTAGATGCTCGCCGGGCCGCTGTCCGGACTGGGCGTGAAGAACGGTGCGCAGCACAGCGGGCCGAGCACGACGATCGCGACGAGGATCCCGAGCAGCAGCCGACGACCGCGTCCGACGGGCAGGAGCAGTGCCGCGAGGACGGGCCAGAACACGTAGAACTGCTCCTCCGCGGACAGGCTCCACAGCGGGTCCAGGACTCCCTGGTGGACACCGAGGAATGCGCGGCCGATGTTCGTCGTCCACGTCAGCGCCAAGCCGGCCGCGAGCCAGAGGTCGCTCGTCGACCCGCCGTACCCGCCGACCCACGGCCAGAGGAGCGCGACGGCGACGACGAGCACGACGACGGGCGGTGCGATCCGGAGGGACCGGTTGAGGACGAACCGGCCCAGTCGCACCCGACCGCGGCGGTGGAGCTCGGCGAGCAGGAGGCTCGTGATCAGCGTGCCGGACAGCGCGTAGAACACCGGGAGCGCGAGGACCGCGCTCTGCAGCCCGGGAGCGCCCAGGTGGTACGCGGAGATCGAGATCGCGAGCACTGCTCGGAGTCCGTCGAGCGCCGCGATCCGCGCGGGGGCCCGACCGGTCGCGATGGGGATGTCCATCTCCCGAGCATCCCGCCCAGCGTCGTCGGGATCGCAGTTCTCCACATGTCGGATGCTACGTACGGGCGTAGTTGATCATCTGGTTGTTGTTGATACTCCGTATGTTAATATTCCACAATGCCCAGGTCTGACCGAGCGCACATGCGCATCACCGTCGTCACCCAGTACTACCCGCCGGAGATGCAGGGCTGGATCCCGGCGTCGGTCGCACGGGGCCTCGCCGCACGGGGTCACGACGTCCGAGTCGTGACGGCGTTCCCGAACTACCCCTTCGGTGCGGTGTTTCCCGGATGGAGCCAGCGGTTCGGACACGTCGAACACGACGGTGCGGTGACCGTCCACCGCGTCCCCATCGTCCCGGACCACTCCGACCGGGCGGGCCGTCGGATCGTGAACTGCCTGAGCTTCGCCGCCTCGTCGCTGGCCACGACCCGTGCCGTCCGCCGCTCGGACGTCGTGTACGTGCACAGCGCGCAGCCGACCGCGGCGATCGGGCCGATGCTCTGGAAGGCACTGTTCCGCACCCCGTACGTCCTGCACGTGCAGGACGTGTGGCCGGAGTCGGTCATCGGCTCCGGCTTCATCGCGAGCGAGCGCGGAGCCCGTCTGGCGCGGATCGTCCTCCTCGCTTGGCTCCGACGCCTGCACCGCGGCGCGGCACACGTGCTCGCCATCGCCCCGGGGGCCGCACGCCTCCTCGTCGAGCGCGGCAGCCACCCGGACCGAACCTCGACCGTCGTCAACTGGGCCGTGCACACGCCGTCCGCGGCAGAGCGTCCTGGCCGGGGCGACGACGGCACCACGACGATCGTGTACGCGGGGAACCTCGGACCGAACCAAGGCCTCGACGCGATCATCCGCGCCGCCGCACGGTGCTCGGACCTGCCCGGGCTCCGCTTCGAGTTCGTCGGGGACGGACTCGCCTGCGAGCGTCTGCGGGACCTCGCCGATGCGCTCGGGGCGACGAACACCACGTTCCGACCGCCGGTCAGCCGGGAGCGCATGCCGGCGGTGCACGCCGGCGCAGACTTCGAGATCGTCGCGTTGGCGGACGCCCCGATGTCCCCGATCACCATCCCGTCGAAGCTCCAGGACGCCCTCGCGAACGGCGTCCCGGTCATCGCGGTCGTCCCGGGCGACGCGGCGGACATCGTCCGCGGGGGTGACGCCGGCATGGTCGTGCCGCCCGGGGACGTCGACGCCATCGAAGCGGCGTTCCGCGCAGCGCACGCTGTGGACTCCGACGGCCGTGCACGCCTGTCCGCCAACGCACGCGCCGTCGTCGATCGCCACATGAACCCCCGTCTGGCGATCGACCGCATCGAGCAGGTCCTCCGGAAGGCCGCCGCATGATCGACAACGACGTCCCGAACCGCTGGGCGAGGCCGAAGCGCGTGTGCGACGTCGTCACGGCGGTCGTGCTCCTCGTCGTCTCGGCGCCCCTGATGCTCCTCGTCGCCGTCCTGATCCGGTGTGAGGGCTCCGGTCCGGTCCTCTACCGGCAGCTCCGACCCGGTCTGCACGGCGAGCCGTTCCAGATCGTCAAGTTCCGCTCGATGCGGCCCGACCCGGAGCTCGAGCGTCTCGGCACCGACGGCGACCACGTGCGGATCACCCGACTCGGACGCATCCTCCGTGCCAGCAGCGTCGACGAGCTCCCGAACCTCGTCAACGTCCTCCGGGGCGAGATGAGCATCATCGGCCCGCGACCGCTCCTGATGTCGTACCTCGACCTCTACTCCGCCCACCAGGCACGCCGCCACGAGGTCCGACCGGGCATGACCGGCCTCGCACAGGTCAACGGGCGGAACGACACCGACTGGACGACCCGGTTCGACCTCGACGTCGAGTACGTCGAACGGTGCTCCCTCCGGCTCGACGTCCAGATCCTCGTCGCCACCGTCTGGACCGTCGTGTCCCGGCGCGGGGTCTCCGCCCGCGGGCACGCCACGATGGTCACGTTCCGGGGCGACGACACCGAGTCCTTCGCGACGCGCTGACCCGGCGCGTCACCTCGGGACCCGCCGGCGCCGCCGGCGGGTCACCGCGGCAGCCGCCGGAGCGCCAGCTCGAAGACGTGCGGTTCCGGCGGTGCGGACCGCCACGCGTCGTAGCTGCTCGCTGCCCGGGCCGCGCGTCCGGCCAGCTCCTCGTCCGAGTACGACGCCCATCGGTCGATCGTCGCGGCCCAGGCGTCGTCGGCGACGACTTCGCCCCCACCGGCCTCGACGCGGGCCGACCACGGTGTCGTGTCGGACAGCAGTACCGGGCGACCGACGGCGAGCGCCTCGGCGATCGTGTGTCCGAAGTTCTCGCCGGCGGTCGCCGTCACCATGGCGTGCGCCGCCCTGACCGCGTCCACCGCGGCTGCGTGCGGTCGCACCCCCGTGAACTCGACCTGGACACGGGCGGGGAGCACGGCAGCGGCTGCCGCGCAGCGGCGACCGTACGCGACGTCGTCGACCGGGCCGAGGACCACGAGACGGACCGGACGTGAGACGTGGGCGAGCGCCTCGATCACCAGGTGCGTCCGCTTCTTCGGGCAGATCCGGCCGACGGTGACGAGTTCGAGGCGCTCGTGCGTCGGTGGCGGGGTCCGTTCCGCCCGGGCGGGCAGGGAGGTCTCGTTCTCTCGGACGACGATGTCCGCGCCGACTCCGACGGCCCGACGGACGTGCGACGCCTCGAGTTCGGTCGAGGCGTGCCACGTCACACCGTGGAACAGCCCCAGACGGCGCGCGAGCTCGAGGTACCGTCGCTTCTTCGCCGACTTCAGGGCGAGGGCCCCCGGGTCGAACTCGCCACGCGGTGCCACGAGCACCGGTCCGGCGGGGACGAGCTGGCACCGTCGCAGGAGCAGCGGCAGGACACCGAAGCGGGCATCGAACACGGTGTTGAGGTACGTGAGGTCGGGAGCCGGACGCGTCCGGATCGCGGACGCGAGGCGGAGGACACCGAGCGGGCCACGGGTGTCGAGGAACCGGACCTGCCGACCAGCCGTGGTGACGACGGCGTCGGGTACGTCCAACCGCGTGGTCGCACCGAGGTCCCGGTCCCGCGTCACGATCTCGAGCGTGATCCCCTCCGGTGCCGACCTGGCGAGGGCGTCCAGTGTCCGGATCGGGCCGCCGCCGGCCACCGCCGGCGGGAAGTACGGGGCGAGGATGCGGACCCGTGTCATCGGGTTCCCCCGGTCCGCGCGCCGGAGTCGATCGCTTCGGCGACGAGGTCACGCCAGGCCTGCTCGGCGACCTCGTCAGCGTAGGTCGCCTCCACGTGGAGCCGGGCTCGGCGACCACGTGCGTCGGCACGCGCCGCGTCGTGGACGCCCTCGGCCAGGGCCGCCGCGAATTGCCGGACCAGGTCCACCCCGAACGGCACCAGGGTGCCGACGTCCGAGGGGACCGCCTCGGTCGCTCCGCGGGTCGCGGTCGTGACCACCGGGAGACCGGAGGCCATCGCCTCCAGGAACACGAAGCCGAGCCCTTCCTCCTGCGAGGCGAGGGCGAAGAGCGAACTCGTCCGCAGCATCGCGGCGAGCGCGTCGTCCGACGGTGACTCGACGACCTGTACGACGTCGTGCAGACCGAGCTCCGTGATGAGGGCGACGTCCGGCTCGGGGAGGGTGTGCCGGCCGGCGAGGACGAGGCGATGGCGGACACCGTGGTCACGGCGGGCCGTGGCGTAGGCGCGGAGGAGGGTCTGGACGTCCTTCCGCGGGTCGTTCAGGCGGCTCACCATGATGATCGGCCCCTCCGCGGCACGACGGGTCGACGGTCGGAACCGGTGGGTGTCCACGCCGGCCGGGACCACGCCCACGGGGCCTCCCGCGAGCGGACGGAGCCGGTCCGCCATCGTGCCGTTGAGCGTCACGACGGTCGGTGCCGCGGCGAGCGCGCGGCGGTCCGTCCGTGCCGTCGCGATGGTCGCCTGGCGCAGGAGCGCCCCACGCCACCCGGAGGACGCCGAGAGACGTGCCGCTCGTTCCTCTTCCACGAGGCTCGCGACGCTCAGTACCCACGGCGTCCGCACGTCCCGCATCACGGCGCCGATGGCCGGCGTGCCCGCGATGACGACGGCCGCGTCGCAGTCGTCCACGAGCGCGGTCAGGGCGCGGCGCGGGCGGTAGCGGTTCGTCTCCACCTCGGGCAGGACGGTCCCGACGTCCCAGGTCTCCCGCTCGGCTCCGGCCCGCCGTCGCACGACGGCGCCGCGGAACAGGGAGGACGGCCGGAGCGGGGTCGCGTGCTCGGCAGCGCGGTGGTACATCCGGGGGACGACGAAGCGGACGTGCCACCGGTCGGCCGCAGCCAGGTGTGGACCGTCGAACGCGCGGGCGACGAAGTCCGCCTCCGCCGACAGGCCTCCGCCTCGAGCTTCGGGTGTGCGGTACTCGGGGACGATGATCGCGAGGGTGCGCATCGGTTCCTCCATCATCAGGTCGCCACATCGGGGAGCACCCGGTGGCTGGGGGTCGGACGGGACATGGTCGCGAGGCTCACCCACCACGCAGTCGCACTGAGCATCGTGACGACCGCCGCCGCGGCCACGACGGCGTCGAGGCCGGACAGCGCTGCGAGGACCACGACCGGGATCCGGACCACTGCGGACCCGGACCGGACGGCGACGATCCGACCACCGCGGCCCAGCGCTCGGTGCGCGGACTCCGGCACCGCAGCGACGAGCTGGAACAACAACTCCAGCGCGGTCAGCGGGAGGATCGGTGCGACGAGTCGCCAGGTGTCACCGAGCAGAGCGCGGCCGATCGGGTCGGGGATGAACGAGAGGGCGGTGAGCGCCGGCAGCGCGAGCGCGGTCATCAGCGCGGTGTCCACCACGAGGCCGCGGACGCCGCCGGTCGATTCGAGGTGCCGGAGCGTGCGGGGGATGAGCACGGCCCGCGCGGCGGACAACCCCACGGTCACCGGGCCGGCGAGCGTGCCAGCGCCACGCAGCGCTGCTGCGATCGAGAGCCCACCGATGGCGGTCGCGATCCACGTCACGAGTTGGACGACACCGCTCCCGATCAGTGTGTCCGACGCGAACGCCACGGAACGCTCCCCGGGCACCGGGGTCCGTGACCACACGGGCACGAGGTCGGAACCGGTCCGCGCCGCGGCGACGTAGCCGAGCACGGCGCCGCTGCCGGCCCAGAGCGCGAAGGCGACGCTCCCGCCCCAGGCGCCCGCGAGCGTGCCGAGGAACGCCACGGCGCTCGCCGCGGCCCAGGTCGCCTCGAGGACGACGGCCGTGCGGGCGGACCCGATGGCGACGAGCACGGCGCGGACACACTCACGGACCGTGAGGCCGTGGGCAGCGACGGCGGCGATGAGCAGGTCCTCGGACACCGTCGTGGTGCCGACGCCCAGGAGCACGACGGCACCGGACACACCGATCAGTGACGCACGTCCCAGGGACCTCGTGCCGGAGGGGGTCCTCCCCGCATCGGCGACGAGCGGATCGGTGACGGCCGACCGGGCCAGTGCCGTGACGAGGAGCAGCGCCGAGGTCGCGATCCCGTACTTCCCCGTGTCGACCGTGCTCGACGTCCGCGCGACGGCGACGGCGACGAGGAGACCGGAGAGGCTCGCGAGCGCGCTGACGGCGAGTGCAGCCGCTGCTCGTCCACCCGCCGACCGACGGACGGTCACGACGCCGCCGCCACGACGTCGGTGCGCTCTGAGGACGGTCGTCCGACGTCTCGCGGGACCGGCGGTTCCGACCGCCGCGCCCAGAGGTGCAGGACCAGGAACACCGGGAGGGTGGTGACCAGGGTCTGCAACAGCGCGATGGTCGTGTCCGGGGGTGTGCTGAACCACGCGAGGGGTCCCCCGAGCATGAGCGTCAGGAGGACCACGGCGTACGGCCGTCTCGCGATCGCACGCCACGGTCGCAGCGCCATCACGGCCGCGGCGCAAGCGGCGTAGAGCAGGACCACCGTGAAGGTGCCCCAGAAGAACCAGGCGGTCGCGACCGGGAGGAACGTGTACGCGGAGAAGTCCACTCCGCCGAGGTACTCGTTGATCAGGTTGCCGGACGAGACGCCGGCGCGGCCGGGGTCGAGGACCCGCGGTACCAGTCCGTACCGCAGGCTGTCCCACAGGCCGGGCTGGCCGAGGTCGTGACCGGGGCCGTACTGCGCGGCTCGGACGATCTGCTCGTCGAACCGGAGGCGGTCGGACGCCGAGACGTCTGCGTCCACGTCGATGCCGTGCGCGGTCCGCAGCTGGTTCCGCACGGCGTACACGGTCGGCCAGAGCACCGCGAGGACCCCGATCCCGCCCGCGATCCAGGCCCGGGGCACCAGGTTCGTGAGGAACGCGAGCACGACCAGCAGGACGAGGAAGCTCACGGCCCGTGCCGTGATGGTCAGGATCGACGCCACGGCGATCTGCGCGAGGAGGAGGACTCCGATCCACCGGAGGACCGCCACCTGGCTGAGTCCTCCGAGGAACCGCGCCGCGACGAGCAGCGCGAGGGCGACCTGGGCCCAGGAGGCGAACGGCGTGAGGATGCTCGCGGCGCCGGACGGCAGGACCGCGTCGACCTGGGAGCGGAGCGTGCTGGCACCGAGCAGGGCACTCGTCAGGTTCGCCACCACGGAGATGATCGTCACCGTGCGCGCGACGGTCGCCACTCGTTGCGGCTCCCAGCGCGTGGACGGATCCGGTGTCGACGCCGTCGGGGCGACCCGGCCGGATCGACGCTCGGCGGCGATGACGAGGGCGACCGAGGCCTCGACGACGAGGGTGCCGGCAACGGCGATCCCCCACATCTGGACGATGAAGTCCGTGCCGGGGTTGTCGTTCCAGATCGCCAGGGGCAGGAACACGAGGACGTGCGGCACGGAGATGACGAGCGTCGTCGGGAAGCGCAGCGCGACACGGAGACCGAGGGATCGCGTCGCGTTCACTGCCGTCGCCGGATCCCGGCGTTCGCGTGGTGCGCGTGCGCCGTTCCGAGGATGAAGGCGACCACGCGCCGGGCGGTGTCCGGTACCGAGTACTCGACCGGGCCTCCCGATCGAGGGGTGCTGACGCCCGCGCGTACGAACCGCACCGCCTCCGTCACGGAGGAGGGCGTCACGCCGGCGGTGACCATCGCGCCCGAGTCGAGGGCCTCGGGGCGCTCGATGCGGTCTCGGAGGGTGACCGCCGGGAACCCGAGCATGACGGACTCCTCACTGATCGTGCCGGAGTCGGAGAGCACCACGAACGCCGAGCGCTGCAGCGCGTTGTAGTCGTGGAAGCCGAACGGCTCGTGGAACACGAGACGGGGGTGGCGGGCGACCTCGACCTCCGCGAGCGCGCGACGGGTCCGCGGATGCGTGGAGACGAGCACCGGAAGGTCGTGCTCGTCGCCCACGGCCTGGACCGCCGCGAGCAGCGCGGTGAGACGCTCGGGGTCGTCGACGTTCTCCTCGCGGTGGGCGCTGACCAGGACGTAGCCGTCCGGTCGCAACGACAACCGGTCGAGGACGTCGCTCGCGTCGATCCGGGCACGGTGCGCAGCGAGGACCTCGCACAGCGGCGAGCCGGTGAGGACGATGCGCGACGGGTGGATGCCCTCCGACAGCAGGTTCCGGCGTGCGTGCTCGGTGTACACGAGGGCGTAGTCGGCGACGTGGTCGACCATCCGGCGGTTGGTCTCCTCCGGCACGTTCTCGTCGAACGACCGGTTGCCGGCCTCCATGTGGAAGACGGGGATGCGCATGCGCTTCGCCATCAGCGCCGCGATGGCGCTGTTCGTGTCGCCGAGGACCAGCACGGCGTCGGGACGCTCGAGGCGCAGGACCCGCTCGGTCTCGCGGAGGACGTCCCCGAGCACCGCGCCGAGCGACGACGTGTCGATGGACAGGCGGTGGTCCGGCAGACGGAGGCCGAGCTCGTCGAAGAAGACGTCGCTCAGCTGCCGGTCGTGGTTCTGCCCGGTGTGCACGAGGACGTGGTCGCACGTGGCTTCGAGCAGGTGGATGACCTGGGACAGTCGGATGATCTCGGGGCGGGTCCCGACGACGGTGAGCACCTTCGTGCGGTGCGGCTTCGGCTGCGTGGTCATGCTGGTTCCTGGTGGGTGTCGGGTCGGGCGGGGTCGAAGAGCTCGTCGGCCCAGAACACGGTGACGAGGGGGACGTCACCGGTGTTCCTGACGGAGTGGGCCCAGAGGGTCGGCATGTCGACGGCGACCGGTTCGTCGCCGGTCACGCGGATCACCTGGCGCTCGTCCGTGAGCACGCGGCGGAGGACGATCTGCGCCTCGCCCTGGACGACGACGAAGCGCTCGACCTTGCGGCGGTGGAAGTGGTCGCCGCGGGTGGCTCCGGGCACGGTTGTGGACATCGAGGTCTGTCCTGCGCTGCCGTGTGCGCGGACGAGTTCGGTGAAGGAGCCGCGTCCGTCGACGGCCGGACCGAGCCGGTGGACCGGGTCGAGGGCGAAGGCGTACGAGCGGTACGTGTTGAAGAGGTCACGCTCGAAGGCGTTGTGGAGGACCGGGAACTCACCACGTCGGTACGGGGTCGCGAGCGCGCCGATCCGGTCGGCGAGCTCGGGGATCGCCAGCGTGGTGCCGCGGCGTCGGAGCTCGGCCTGGTCGATCATGCCCGCGAGCGCCTCGCCCACGTCCTGCGCGTGGACGAAGGTCCGGACGTCGGTCGAGTCCACCTGCGGCTGCTCGCCCCGGGCGATGCGGTGGCAGAAGGTCAGCGCGACACCGTTGTGGTACGGCGTCCCGTGCTCACCGAAGACGTTGTCGATGACGACGTCGACGTAGTCGGCACCCCACCGTGTCGCCGCCGCGGCCAGGACCTCTCCGGCTCGGGCCTTGCCCTCCGTGTACGGGGTCGTCCCGCTCATGCCGGTGTTCGCGTAGACGACACGGCGGGGTCGCGCCCCGGCGCGTTCGAGCGCAGCGACGAACCGTCGGGCGAGCTCGGTGTTGCCGTCACGGACGTCCTGCTCGGGACCGCGGGAGATGCCGGCGACGTGGATCGCGGTCTCGATCGGGGTCCCGTCCGCTCCCGCGCCGTCGACCACCGGGACCGTCGCGCGGAGGTCGACGTCGCGCCAGGACCGCCCGTGCGCGTGCAGCACCGTTCGGAGGTGCCACCCGACCAGGCCGCCCCGACCGCTGATCGCGATCACGCGGCCACCCCGACCACGTGCCGTCCGGCGGAGGCCAGTTCGGCACGGATCTCCGGCAGTGAGAGCATGAGCTGCTCGACACCGCACACGTCGAGGCGTTCGACCGAGTGCGAGTCGTACGCGAGACGCTCCGTCTGCATGAGGTCGCCCTCGTCGACGTAGGCGGAGTAGTTGAGGTCCCGGACGTCCGCGGGGATGCGGAAGTAGTCGCCCATGTCCTCGGCGCGGGAGAGCTCTTCACGACTCGCGAGTGCCTCGGAGAGCTTCTCGGCGTGCCGCGTCCCGATCACCCGGAACGGGTCTCCGTCGACCCCGAACAGGTTGGCCAGGGCGCGTGCGAGATCGCCGATCGTGCACGATGCGGCCTTCTTCACGAACAGGTCGCCCTGGTTCGCGTGGACGAAGGCGTGCTCGACCAGGTCGACGCTGTCGTCGAGCGACATCATGAACCGGGTCATCTCCGGGTTCGTGATGGTGAGCTGCTGTCCCCGCCGGATCTGGTCCACGAAGAGCGGGATGACCGAGCCCCGCGAGTACATGACGTTGCCGTACCGCACGCACGAGACGGTCGTCTCGGCGTCGTGGTTGTTGAGCCCGTACGACAGCGCCACCTTCTCCATGAGCGCCTTGCTGATGCCCATCGCGTTGACCGGGTACACGGCCTTGTCCGTGCTCAGGCAGACGACCGAACGGACACCGGCGTTGACCGCCTCGGCGACCACGTTCTGGCTGCCCAGTACGTTCGTCCGGACCGCCTCGAGCGGGAAGAACTCGCACGACGGCACCTGCTTCAGCGCGGCCGCGTGGAAGACGTGGTCCACACCGCGCATCGCGCGACCGACGCTCTCCGGCTCGCGGACGTCGCCCAGGTAGAAACGGGCGCGGGGGTCGTTCAGCTCGTTCCGGAGCTGGTCCTGCTTCGCCTCGTCTCGGCTGAGGATCCTGACCTCGCCGACGCCGCGGGCGAGCAGGCGTCTGGTGACGGTCTTGCCGAAGGAGCCCGTGCCGCCGGTCACGAGGACGCGGGAGCCGATGAGGGAATCGGTGCTGATGGTCATGGTGGTGGTCCTGTCTCGACTGGGTGGTGGTGTCGGCGCTGGGCGGGTCGCTGGTCGCGTGTTCCGCCGGGAGGCGCCGGGCGGGCCGTGCCTGCTGGTACTGCCCGTGGGTGGCTAGGACTGGCGTCAGTCCGCGACGCGGACGCCCCGGACGGGGTGCAGGTCGTCCTTCGTGAGCTCGGGAGCGTCGCCGTGGTACGAGTAGCCGTACTGCTGGGACGGCGTCTTCACCATGCTGATGGCGATACCGAGCGTGTGGGCGTTCGCGCGCTCGAGGATCGCCAGGGCGTCGCGGAGCTCGTTGGTCCGGGACTTGGCCGCCGCGGTGACCACGATCGCGCCGGCGGTCGACGTCGCGAGGATCGCAGCGTCGGTCACGGGGAGCAAGGGCGGGGTGTCGACGATCACGTAGTCGTTGTCCGCAGCGAGCTCGGCGAGGATCTCCGCCATCCCGGTCGACGCGAGGAGGTCCGCCGGGTTCGGCGGGATCGGACCCGACAGCAGGACCCGGCCGGTGTCTCCCCAGGGCTGGAGGACGTCGTCGAGCTCGGCCCGGCCGATCAGCACGTCGGTCAGCCCCGCGTGGTCGTCGAGGTCGAGCCGTGCCCCGACCGCTGGGCGTCGGAGGTCACAGTCGACGATCGCGACGCGGGCGCCACCCTCCATGAGTGCTGCTGCCAGGTTGACCGCAGTGGTCGTCTTGCCCTCGTTCGCGTTGGCCGAGGTGATGACGAACACGCGGCCCGTCCCCGTGCTGCCCAGGAATCGCAGGTTCGTCCGGAGTGCCCGGAACGACTCGGCGAAGGCGCTGCGCAGGTTGCCCTGGATGAACACCGGAGCGCGTTCCAGGTCCTTCGACCTCGGCACGGTCCCGAGCACCGGTCGGTCGGTGACGGACTCGACCTCGGCACGACCGCGGATCCGGGTGTCGAGGAGATCGCGGAGCAGGGCACCGAGGACGCCCACGGCAGCACCACCGGCGATCCCGAGCAGCAGGGTCCGTGAGATCTGGGGGGACGCTCGGTCTTCGGGCGGGAGGGCCGGCTGGACCGTGCTGATGGACACCGGGTTCGTCCCGCCGGCTCCGGCCTGTTCGAGGTCGTCGGCCACGAGCGTGGTGAAGCTCGCGCTGATCGCGTTCGCGGTGGCCGCGGCTCGCTTCGCCGAGGTGTCGTTCACCGTGAGGGTGAGCAACACGGTGTCGTTGGGGGAAGCAGCGCGGACACGGCGGGCGAGGTCCTGCGCCGAGGTGTCGAGATCGAGCTCGTCGATGGCCGGCTGGAGGACGCGGGGCGTGGTGATGATGTCGACGTAGGAGCGCACACGCTGCTCGGCCGCGTTGCCCCCCTGCACGAGGTCTGTCGCCGAGCCGGTCTCGGACGACGCCACGGTCACGTACAAGCGAGCGGTCGCATCGTACGTCGGGGTCGAGAGCACGAGTGCGGCGCATCCGGCGGTCGTGCCGAGGACGAGCCCGGCGACGGCGATCGGCCAGCGGCGCCGGAGCGAGTGGAGGAGGTCGGGGAGGTCCATGTGCATCCTGTCTGCATCGGTTCGTCCTGCATAGCATGTGACATGCAAAACTGAAATTCTGGCAGAGAAAGAGCCGGCCGAGCATGCTCGGCCGGCTCGTGGTCGTCGTCGTGGGTCAGTCGACGGTGTTGCCGTCACCCTGGTCGTCGACGGACGGCGCGTCACCGGTCACGTGGACCGCGTTGTTCGAGCCGAGCAGCGTGAGGGACTCGAGCGACGCCACGGTGATGTCGTTGTCGCTGCCCTCGACGACCATCGTGCGGGCCGTGCCGACGGTGATCCTGCCGCCGTCGGACGCCACCGCGACGGCGTCGCACTTCTTGATCTCGTGCTTGCCCGCGGTCCCGCTGATGACGGCCTGCTCGCCGTCGCACGCGTTCTCGTACGGCGCAGGTGTGTAGTCGCCCGCCGGCGCCGAGGCGGATGCCGAGGCCGTCGGCTTCTCCGCAGCGTGGTCGGTCGACTGCCCACTGCAGCCGGTGAGGAGGAGTGCGGTGGCGCTGAGGAGGAGGAGGAGCGCAGGTGCGATGCCTCGGGTCTGCATGATCGGTCCTTCGGTGTTCGAACACCCCTGGCGCGGGGCGGGAGGGAAACGTGGGCAGGCGGCCGGGGCCGGCTGACGGTGGTCGTCAGCCAGCCCCGACCGAGGGCGTCACGGGGTGATGGTGAGCGGCACCCGGACGGTGTCGACCTTGCCGTCGGCGTGGTCCTGGACGACGCGCACGTTGTACGGCGTCGCGTAGGAACCCATCGGACGGTCGATCCGCCAGTTGCCGCGCGCGTCGGCGACACCCGTCGTGGGGCTGGCCGGGTTGTCACCCCACACGTAGACCGTGACCGTCGTCCCGGGCCGGGCGGTCCCGGTGAACGTCTGGACACCCGCTGCGGCAGTGCTGCCCGCAGTGGGGCTGGTCACCGTGAGGTCAGCAGGTGCGCCGAGCCACCCGTACGGAGCGACCCGGATGTCGTCCACCTGGTTCACGTGGCCGTCGACGGCGGGTTCCTGACGGACGGCGATCCGGTCGTAGTTCGTGTTCGCGAGGGCACGGCGGATGGTCCAGACACCGGTCTTGGCATCCGCCGTGGTCACGATGTCGTAGGCAGCCACGGCCGGGTTGTCGAGCCCGAACGGGTTGAACCGGATCGTCGCGCCGGGAGTGGCCTTGCCGGAGAACGTCTGGTCGCCGGGGTTGAAGAAGTCCCCGTCCTTGAAGTTCGTCAGCTGCAGGTCGCCCGGCTCGCCGATCTCCTTGTAGGGGCGGAGGTTCCAGTTGGTCAGCTCGTTCACGACGCCGGCCTGCGCGGTCTGCTTGACGGAGAACAGCGGGTAGGTCGTGTCACCGAGAGCGCGCTGGATCTCCCACTCACCGAACTGGTCGACGGTGGTGGTCAGGTTGTACCCCGCGTTCGCGGCGGAGAACCCGTGCACGTTCAGGGTGATCGTCGCGCCGACGGTTCCGCGACCGGTGAACAGCTGCGGGCCGGGCACGAACGTGCCGTCCTTGACGTGCGAGCCGATCTGGACGGACTCGGCCGGGATCGGCGCCGTCGCGGAGAGCGTGTCGGTGGTGGTCAGACCGCCCTTGGACTTCGCGGTCGCGGTGAGCTGGATCGCACCGGCGCCGAGGCCCTTGAGCGTGCGGTCGAAGGTGCCGTCCTCATTCGTGACCTCGAAGGTGTCGATGGTCTTGCCGCCGGTCGTGATCGACACCTGCGCACCCTTCGACGAGGTACCGGTGACGTCCATGGTGCCGTCGGCGAACGTCGCGGGGCCGTTCAGCGACACCGCTGCGCCGAAGTCGGCCTCCGCGGTGGCGGTCTGCGTCCCCTCGATGCCGGTCTGCTCGACCGTCAGGGCGTGCTTGCCGGGGCCGATCGGGTCGATCGGCAGGGACCAGTCGCCGGTCCCACTCGTGCCGGACACCTTCGTGGTGCCGAGGGTCGTGCCGTCCTCGTCCTTCACCGTGATCGTGGCGCCGGCAGCACCGGTACCCGACACGGTGGCCTTCGCGGACAGGTCGTCCTCGTCGAACGCCACCGTCGCGGTCGGGGCGGTCACGGTCGACTTGCCCGGGTTCACCGTCACCTCGGCGGTGGTGACGTTGTTGCCCTTCGAGAGCGCGCTGACCACCAGGTCGTACTCGCGGTCTTCCAGGCCGTTCAGCGTGATCCGGTACCCGTTCGTCGCGGTCATCTGCCCCAGGACGACCTTCGGCTTGTCGCGCTCGTAGACCTGCACGATCGATCCGGCCTGGGCCTTGCCCGAGACGACGAGTCGGCTGCCGGGGTCGAGTTCGGAGCCGTCCGCGGGGCTGGCGATGGAGACACCCTCGCCGTACCCGATCGTGACGGCCTGCTCGGTGGCCTGCTCCTTGCGGATCTCCTGCGTCACGCGGAGGTCCCAGTCGCCGGCGCGGTTCGGCGCGTCGACCTGCATCTGGAACGAGCCGTCGTCCTTGCTCATGCCCGTGGCGACCTTCCGGTCACCGTCCCACGCGTTGACCGTGGTCTCGCGGGTCGCGGTGCCGACGAGCTCGGCGTCCATCGCGACGTTCGTGGTCGACAGCTGTGCGTCCACCTTGAGCGGGGTGACGGGCAGGTCGACCTCGATGTCGTTCTCGGCGACGACCTCTGCACCGTTGTAGGCGGTGAGGTGCACCGTCGTCTTGCCGAGCGCGAGGTCGGTCAGCTGCTGCGTCCACTTGCCGTCAGCCGCGTCGGCGGTGAAGATGCGGTCGCGCTTGTTCTTGTCGGTGTAGGAGATGTCGACGCTGGTCGTTTCGCTCGTTGCGACGCCGTCGAGGCGCGCTGTCCCGGCCTCGACGTTGACATCCTGCACGTCGGCGGTCAGGCCTTCAAGGGTTGTCGGCATCCCGACGAACGTGTTGTCTTTCGGAGCAGAGCTCGTGTTCGAAAAGTACGTACCCCACCTGGTCCAGTTGAGGTCGGACGTCACATAAACTCCGTACGAGACTCCTCGTCGTGCCCGGATCGTGCCCTTTTCTGCAGTGAAGTCGAACCACGGGTTGGTGCTGCACGGGCCGAGGCCCGTCGTGGGCGTTCCGTCGGTGAGCCCGACAAGGAGGCACTTCGGACCTGCTTCTGGAGAAGTGGTGCGAAGCTGCCAGTAGTCCCGACCGTCCACTGTCTTGCTGAAGTGCGCCGTGAGGACGGCTGCGTTCTGCTTGGCTTCTTCGAGTGTGTCGGCCGACCTGTTACCCCCGACCTCATCGGCGGGAGTCGCCTTGGGCAGGTAGCTGTAGCCGCTGTTGGTCTTCGCGATGAGCTGGAGTGTTGCACCCTTGTCGCCCACCTCGTACTCATGCATCGACGACGCCTGTGTCTCAGTCGCGGCGCCGGCCGGCACGACGCCGAAACTCAACCCGCTCATGACGGTCGCCGCGGCCAGGACGCCAGCGCCCAGCTTCGCGACGGTGTTCTTCTTGGACATCCGTGTGTGTCTCTCTGTTCGTGATGGGACGTCCCGGGCTGCGCGAGAACGCGGTCCGGGAGCGGAACGAGCCGCGGCAATGCGGCGAAGCACAAATATACCACATACACATACGGCATGACAGGTGCGAAGCGTCGGCACGAGCACGAGGAGCGGGTGGGGGAGATCCACCGGTCCCCCCTGGGAGCTCCCGGAGCGCCCGCTGAGGACCGAGGAGTTGGATGGGGACCATGACTACCGTTCCGAACATCACGCTCAACGACGGAAGCACGATCCCCCAGCTCGGCTTCGGCGTCTTCCAGATCGACCCCGCCGAGACGAAGGCCGCGACGCTGACCGCGCTCGAGGTCGGCTACCGCCACATCGACACCGCCGAGATGTACGGCAACGAGAAGGAGGTCGGCGAGGCCATCGCAGAGTCCGGCATCCCGCGCGAGGAGATCTTCGTCACGTCGAAGCTCAACAACGGCTTCCACGACCCCGAGCTCGCTGCCGAGAACGGCAAGAAGTCGGCCGACCTGCTCGGCGGGTACACCGACCTGTTCCTCATCCACTGGCCGCTCGCCACCGTCTCGGACTTCGTCCCGACGTGGAAGGCGATGGAGGAGCTGTACCGCGGCGGCACCGCCCGCTCGATCGGCGTCAGCAACTTCGAGGTGCACCACCTCAACCGCCTCGCAGCCGAGACCACGATCACCCCCGCCGTGAACCAGATCGAGGTGCACCCGTACCTGGTGCAGGACGAGCTCCGCGCCTACGGCCGTAAGCACGGCATCGCGATCGAAGCCTGGTCCCCGATCGCGCAGGGCCTCGTGCTCGACGACGAGACCATCACCCGCATCGCGGGCAACATCGGCAAGACCCCGGCGCAGGTCGTCCTCCGCTGGCACATCCAGCGCGGTGACGTCGTCTTCCCGAAGTCGGTCACCCGCTCGCGCGTCGAGGAGAACTTCGCGATCTTCGACTTCGAGCTCTCCGACGAGGACATGACCGACATCACGGTGCTCGACAAGGGCCACCGCACCGGCCCGGACCCCGACACGTTCGACTACGTCCCGGCGTAGTCCGATCCGGCACGACGACGCCCCCGCACCGATCCGGTGCGGGGGCGTCGTCGTGTGGTCGTCCCGTGCTCAGCCGCGAGCGACCGAGGCGGTCACCGTGAACTTCGCGGTGCGCACGACCTGTCGGGTCGGGCCCACCAGGCGTTCGAGCACCGGCCGGTAGCGCAGGTGCGAGTTCCAGACGCACCACAGTTCGCCACCGGCCTGGAGGATCGTGGCCGCGTTCCGGAACATCGCCTCGGCCGCGTCGGTGCTCACCGTGGTGCCCTCGTGGAAGGGCGGGTTGCAGAGCGCGAGCTGGGCGCTGCCGGAGTCGATCTCGTCGCCGGCGTCACTGCGGAGGACCCGGACCCGGTCGGCGACGCCGTTCGCCTCGGCGGTCGCGGTGGTCGAGTCGACCGCCGTCGAGGTGACGTCGGTCGCGATCACCCGGATCGCCGGTCGTCGACGTGCGAGCTCGACCGCGATGACGCCGTTGCCGCTGCCGAGGTCCACGGCGGTCCGGGCCGACGGCACCGCGTCGTCCATCGCCTCGAGCAGCACCCGCGTGCCGAGGTCGAGCGAGGCGCCGGCGAACACCCCGCCGTGCGCGACGATCGTCATGCCGAGTTCGTCGAGGTGTACCCGTCGGGGCCACGGGGCGGTGACGGCGGCGCGGGCGGCGGCTGCGGCGAGGGGGTCCTGCGCCACGAGCAGTCGGCTCTTGCCCCGGCCGCGGGACGCCGTGACGTCACCGAAGTACCGGCGCAGGACGTCGTTCTGGGACAGCGTCATGTGCTTGTTCACGCCACCGCAGAGCAGCACCACGTCGGGGGCGGCCCAGCGTGCGACGGCCCGCGCGATCTCGTCGAGCCGGTCGTTCGACTTCGGCAGGCGGAGCAGGACGAGCCGGACGTTCCGGAAGGCGTCCTCGAGGCTCCGGGGATGCGTGAACCCGCGGCGTCCGAACGTGCCGGCGGCAGCACCGAGTGCCCGTTCGCTCGTCAGGGAGTCCTGCACGACGCGGATGCCGTCGGCTCCGTGCAGGGACAGCAGCCCGAGGGTCAGCACCCCGTACCGGTCGTCGACGACGGCGACCTCGCCGGGCTGCCGGAGTGCGTCGCCGTGGACGTGCGGCGCCTCGTCGAGCAGGAACCGGTCGGTGCCGTCGATGGTCATCAGGTCGGGCCCACGGTCGGCAGGGGAGCGGCGGAAGTGGTCCGCGAAGTCGAATGACGGCACCTGCTGAGGGTAGCCGGGCAGGGCCGGTGCGCAGGCGCACTGCCGGGTCCGGTGGTATGTCACACGCGACACAGACCGTTCTGCACCCTACGCTCGGAGATCCCGGACGGTCCGGGCCCGACTGAGCAGCGAGAGGGCCGATGTTCCCGCCACGACACGACACCAGGCCGCTGCTGCGCGACATCGCACGTGACCGCCTCCGCACCGAGATCATGGGCGGATCGCTCGAGCCCGGGGAGCGCCTCGACGACCAGGAGCTCGCCACGCGTCTCGGGTGTTCGCGCACGCCGGTCCGCGAGGCCTTGGCAGACCTGGCGCACCTCGGGCTGGTCGAGCTCCGACCGAACCGCTACACGCGGGTGGCGGTGCCGGCGCAGGAGGACGTCGTCCCGGCCCTGCAGGCCCTCGGGCTGCTGTTCGGCGGTGTCGTCCGCATCACGGTGCCACGGCTCGGTGAGCGGAGTCGCAGTGCGGTCTTCCGGCGGCTCGGCGTGCTGCTCGACTGTCTCGAGGCGCCGTCGTGGCAGCCCGCTGCGGACGCCGCGACGCCGATCTACCGCACCTTCATCGACGAGTGTCGGAACCCCATGGTGACGGCGGCGCTCCGCGGCTCGCTCGACGGGCTGGTGTTCCGGCTCCGGCACCGTGACCTGCAGTCGGCCCTGCCGTGGCCGGACATCCGGAACAGCCTCATCGCCCTGCGCGTGGCGGTCGATGTCCGCGACGGCCGACTGGCCGAGCGGGCGACCTGGTCAGCGCACCTGCTGCCGGACCCGGCAGGTCCTGATCCGGACCGGGACGACGACGCCGGGTGCGGGCGTGTGTGAGGCGTGCCTCCAGGGCGTCGTCGTCCGGCTGCGACGACAGGTGCGGTGCGGTCGCGTCGCGGGTGCAGCGTCCGGCCCGGCCGAGGGCGTGCGTCCGGTGCCGCCGTGCAGCTCGGTCAGCGGCGACTTCGACGCGCTCTTCGACGACGACACGGCCCCCTGAGCCGCGATGCGGTCAGCGGGAACGGTCAGCGCTGCGGGCGGTAGAGCACCACGGCGTTGTTGCGCTGCGGTCGGGCACCGGCGCGGAGGGAGACGGCGGCGCCGGTCGCGGTCGCCGCGAACACCCGGGCGCCCGGCCGGCTGATGAGCTGGTCGGCGAGGGCGCGTTCGAGGTCGCGGACACGTGCCCGCAGCAGTGAGTTCTCGTTCTCGAGCTCGAGCACCCGGCGGATGCCCTCCAGGGACACCCCCTCCGAGCCGAGCCGGGCGATCTCCCGGAGCTGGGTGATGTCCCGCATCGAGTACCGGCGGGATCCACCGCGGGTCCGGCCGGGGACGACCAGCCCGAGGCGGTCGTACTGCCGGAGCGTCTGCGGGTGCATCTCCGCGAGCTCCGCGGCGACCGCGATCGCGAAGACGGGCGAGTGCTCGTCCAGATCGGCCATCGAGCGCTCCTTCCGTCGGGTCTCGCAGGTGTCGGTGTGGGGGGCCGGCCGGGAGGCTCGGTGCCGGTTCCTGACGGAGCCGCACCGTGCCTCCCGGCCGGGAGGGACGCGACGCTAGCCGCGTGCCTTGGCGAGGATGTCCTCGCGGGGGTCCTCGTCGGGCAGGGCGGCCGCGAGGGCGTCGAGCGCCTCGCGTGCCTTGTCCGACAGGTGGGACGGGACCGCGACCTGGACGGTGGCGAGCAGGTCGCCGGTGCCGTTCTTGGTCGTGACCCCGCGGCCCTTGACGCGCAGGACGCGCCCGGACGGTGTGCCCGGGGCGACGCGCAGCTTGACGGTCGGACCGCCGAGCGTCGGGACCTCGATCGTCGCGCCGAGTGCCGCCTCGACGAACGTCACGGGGACGTCGATCCGCAGGTTCAGCCCGTCGCGCTCGAACACCGGGTGCTTCCGGACGGTGACGGCGACCACGAGGTCACCGGCTTCACCGCCGTCGGGGCTCGGCTCGCCGCGCCCACGCAGCCGGATCTTCTGGCCGTCGGCGACGCCCGCGGGGATGCGGACGTTCACCTGCCGGCCGTTCCCCTGCGCGAGCTTGACGGTGTCGCCGGCGATCGCGGTGGCGAAGTCCAGGGTCGTCGTCGCGGTGACGTCGCGCCCCTTCGTCGGACCACCGAAGCCGCGGAAGCCGCCGGTGTTCTGGCCGAAGCCGCCGCCGCCGAACATGCCGCCGAGGATGTCCTCGAAGCCGCCGGCACCGCCGCCGCCCTGACCGAAGCGGACGCGCTGTCCGCCGCCGCCCTGGCCGCCGCCGAACATGCCGCCGAAGACGTCCTCGAAGCCGCCCTGGCCACCCGGACCACCCGCGGTGAAGCGGGCGCCGGAGCCCATGGCGCGGACCTGGTCGTACTCGGCACGCTGCTCCTTGTCGGAGAGCACGGAGTACGCCTCGCTGAGTTCCTTGAACTTCGCCTCGGCGGCTGCGTCACCCGGGTTGGAGTCCGGGTGGTACTGCCGCGCGAGCTTCCGGTAGGTCTTCTTGAGCTCAGCTTCGGATGCGTCCTTCGACACCCCGAGCACGGCGTAGAAGTCCTTGTCGAACCAGTCCTGACTGGCCACGGCTCACCTCCCTTCTTCCGTCGCCGGCGCTCAGGCCGGGACCGCCACCGCGACCTTGGCGGCACGGATGACGCGGTCGCCGAGCTTGTAGCCCGGCTCCACGACGTCCGCCACGGTCTGGCTGGTGGCGCCCGGCGTGGGCAGCTGGACGATGGCCTCGTGCACGTTCGGGTCGAAGGACTCGCCCTTCTCGCCGATCTGCACGAGCTTGAACCGGTCGAACCCGCCGCGGATCTTCTGCGCGATCACGTGCATCGGACCGTCCGTCAGGTCACCGTGTGCCTCGGCACGGTTCAGGTCGTCGAGGGCGGGGAGCAGTGCCCGGACGACCTCGGCGATGACGACCTCGCGGTTGGCGTCCCGGTCACGCTCGACGCGCTTCCGGAAGTTCACCAGTTCGGCCTGCGCACGGAGCATGTCCGTCCGCATCTCCGCGACCAGGTCGCGGTCGGACGGCGAGAGCCGGTCCTCGGCGATGCCGGAGGCGGCATCGGCGAGGAGGGCTTCGTCCTCCGGGCTGAGGTCGTCGGCGGGGCCGCCGGCGGGGGGAGCGTCGACCGGGACCTCGACGTCGGGACCCTCGGCCTCGATCAGGTCCTCGGGCTCGGTCGCGTTGGTGGCGTCGCCCTCGACCTGCGGGTCCTGGGCGTCGTCGACGTTGCCGGTGTCGTTGTTCGGGTCAGCCATCGGTTACTTCTTGTCCTTGTCGTCCTCGTCGTCCACGACCTCGGCGTCGACGATGTCCTCGTCGTCACCGGCGGGCTGGCCGTCGGCGCCGGCGTCCGGACCGGCTGCGCCAGCGGACTGGTCCTGGGCGTAGATGGCCTGGCCGAGCTTTCCCTGCGACTCGTTCAGCTTGTCGAAGGCGGTCTTCACGGCGTCGTCGTCCTCACCCGCGAGGGCGGACTTCAGCGCGTCGACGTCGGCCTGCACCTCGGACTTGACGTCCGCGGGGAGCTTCTCGTCGTTCTCCTTGATGAGCTTCTCGATCGAGTACGCGAGCTGCTCAGCCTGGTTGCGACGCTCGCTGGCTTCGCGGCGGGCCTTGTCCTCGGCCGCGTGCTCCTCGGCTTCGCGGACCATGCGCTCGATGTCCTCCTTCGGCAGCGAGGAGCCGCCGGAGATGACCATCGACTGCTCCTTGCCGGTGCCCTTGTCCTTCGCGGACACGTGCACGATGCCGTTGGCGTCGATGTCGAACGTGACCTCGATCTGCGGGATGCCCGCGGGCGCCGGGGCGATGCCGGTGAGCTCGAAGGTCCCGAGCGGCTTGTTGTCACGGGTGAACTCACGCTCGCCCTGGAAGACCTGGATCGCGACCGACGGCTGGTTCGAGTCGGCGGTGGTGAAGGTCTCGCTGCGCTTGGTCGGGATCGCGGTGTTGCGGTCGATGAGCTTCGTCATCAGGCCGCCCTTGGTCTCGATGCCGAGCGAGAGCGGGGTGACGTCGATGAGCAGGACGTCCTTGCGCTCACCCTTCAGCACGCCGGCCTGCAGCGCGGCACCGACGGCGACGACCTCGTCCGGGTTGACGCCCTGGTTCGGGGACTTGCCGCCGCTCAGCGACTTGACGACCTCGGCCACGGCGGGCATGCGGGTCGAGCCACCGACGAGGACGACGTGCGCGATGTCGTTGACCGACACACCCGCTTCCTTGATGACGTCGTTGAAGGGCTTCTTGGTGCGGTCGAGCAGGTCGGAGGTCATCTGCTCGAACTGTGCGCGCGAGATGGTCTCGTCGAGGTTCAGCGGGCCCTCGCTGGTGAGCGTGAGGTAGGGCAGCTGGATGTTGGCGCTGAGCTGGCTCGACAGCTCCTTCTTCGCCTGCTCGGCGGCTTCCTTGAGGCGCTGCTTCGCGATCTTGTCCGTGGACAGGTCGACGCCGTGGTCAGCCTTGAACTTCTTGACCAGGTGGTCGACGATGCGCTGGTCCCAGTCGTCGCCGCCGAGGCGGTTGTCGCCGGAGGTCGCACGGACCTGGATGGTCGAGAAGTCGTCGTCCTTGCCCACCTCGAGCAGGGAGACGTCGAACGTGCCGCCACCGAGGTCGAAGACCAGGATGAGCTCGTCTTCCTTGCCCTTGTCGAGGCCGTACGCGAGCGCTGCAGCGGTCGGCTCGTTGATGATGCGGAGGACGTTCAGGCCGGCGATCTCACCGGCGTCCTTCGTGGCCTGGCGCTCGGCGTCGTTGAAGTACGCCGGGACGGTGATGACCGCGTCGGTGACGTCTTCGCCGAGGTACTGCTCGGCGTCGCGCTTGAGCTTGCCGAGGGTACGGGCCGAGATCTCCTGCGGCGTGTACTTCTTGCCGTCGATGTCGGTCGTCCAGTCGGTGCCGATGTGGCGCTTGACGGAGGCGATGGTGCGGTCGACGTTCGTGACGGCCTGGCGCTTGGCGGTCTCGCCGACCAGGACCTCGCCGTCCTTCGTGAAGGCGACGATCGACGGCGTGGTGCGGAGGCCCTCGGCGTTCGCGATGACGGTGGGCTCACCGCCCTCGAGCACGCTGACGACCGAGTTGGTGGTTCCGAGGTCGATTCCTACTGCGCGTCCCATGGGACTCCCTTTCGGTAGTGGTGCAAAGTCTGCTCGGACTTGCGTCCGATGGACTCAACTCTACTCCGCCATGGCTGGGCGTCAAGGTGCGTGGGCAGAAGTTGCGCCAGGGCGGCTCAAGTCACCGGTGCTGGCCGGTCGGCGGCTCAGTCGAGCGCGGCCGTGATGTACGCCGCCAGCGCCTCGCCGTACGCGATCGCCGGGTCCGCCGCCGTGAAGACCCGCTCCGCTTCGGCGATCCGCGCCGTCACCGTGTGCACGACGCCGCCGCCGATCGTCACCGTCCGGGTCAGTCCGACGAACGCGGGACCCAGGAGCTCGCGCAGCTGGTCCTCGCGCGGCAGCCAGAGCGACTCCTCCGCCGTCACCGAGTCGAGCGCCCACTCGGTCGTCCCGTTGAACCCCAGGATCGTGCCGGTCGGGTGGTCGTGCCGTTCGACGGTCATCTCGGACACGGTGTAGACGTCCTCGTCGACGCCCGGCTTGTCGATGACGAAGCGGTCGCCGGTGTCCGGGTGCCAGCGGAGGCCGGCGTCACGCAGGGAACGGGCGAGTTCGGCGCTGATCATGCGCTCCACCCTGGCACTCGCGGGCCCGGCCCGGCCGGGAGGCCCGTGGCACGTGACCGCGCACGTCGGCCCCGGTGGACCGCGCGTTCCCCACCTCGGACCGCGATGCCGGGCAGCCGTACTAGCATCACCGAGCATCCCCACGCGCGACCGCCCGCCGGTCCGCGTGCGCGACGCGACGACGCCCGGGCGACCGGTGCCGTGCCTCCCGGCCGTGGCCGACGAGGCGGCGGAGTGTCGGACGACGTCCCGGACCGCGCTCGACGCGGACCGATCCGCCAGCAGAGAAGGACCCGCATGACCCTCGAACGCGAGGAACTCCGCGACGACTGGACCGTTTCGGCGGCCGAGGAGGGCGCGCGTGACGACCTCCCGCAGGCGGTGCGTGGCCGGGTCCTCCCGGCGACCGTGCCCGGTCAGGTGCACATCGACCTCGAACGCGAGGGACTGCTGCCGGACCCGGCGTTCGACCGCAACGAGTCGTCGACCGCGTGGGTCGGACAGACCGACTGGGTCTACCGCCGGACCGTCGACGTCGACCCCCGCGGGTTCGAACGCGTCGACCTGGTCTGCGACGGCCTGGACACGGTCGCGACCCTGACCCTCGACGGCGTGCAGGTGGGCACGACCCGCAACATGCACCGGCGTTACCGCTTCGACCTGCTCGACATGACCGACGGGACGAACGCGAGCACCGACCGCGAGCTCGAGGTCCTGTTCGAGTCGCCGTACCGCGAGGCCGAGCGGGTCGCCGCCCGCGCGGGCACGATGCCCGGGCCGTACGACGAACCGTTCCCCTACGTGCGCAAGCAGGCGTCGAACTTCGGGTGGGACTGGGGGCTGACCGCCGTCACGAGCGGGCCGTGGCGTCCGGTCGCGATCGAGCGGTGGTCGACGGCTCGGCTGCGGGACGTCCGGCCGCTGGTCGACGTCGAGGCGGGGGAGGGCGTCCTCGACGCCCACATCGCGTTCGAGCGTTCCGGCCTGAACGACCTGGACCAGGACGGCGAGGACGACGACCTGGTGCTCGTCGTCACGGTGTCCGGCCACGGCACGAAGCAGCGCTCCCGGGTGAACGTGACGCCGAAGGAGGACGAGGCCGTCGTGACGGTCCGGATCCCGGACGCCGAACTGTGGTGGCCGCGCGGCTACGGTCCGCAGCCGCTGTACGACGTCGAGGTGCACCTGCAGACGGTCGACGGCGACGTCCTCGACCGCACGTCCTTCCGCACGGGCTTCCGCTCGGTGCACGTGGACACGGCGGAGGACTCGGTCGGTCGCCCGTTCGCGATCCGGGTGAACAGCACCCTGATCGACGTCCGCGGGGTGAACTGGATCCCGGACGACGTGATCGTCTCGCGCGTGACGAAGGAGCGGTACGCCGAGCGGCTCGACGCGGCGGTCACGCTCAACACGAACCTGGTGCGGGTGTGGGGCGGCGGCGTCTACGAGTCGCACGACTTCTACCAGCGCTGCGACGAGCTGGGCCTGCTGGTGTGGCAGGACTTCCTGTTCGCCTGCGCCGCCTACCCGGAGGTCGAACCGATCCGCAGCGAGGTCATCGCCGAGGCGCGGGACAACGTCGGCCGCCTGGCCCGGCACCCCTCCCTGGTGGTGTGGAACGGCAACAACGAGAACATCTGGCTGCACGACGCCGACGGCTGGGGCGAGGAGCTCGGGGACCGCGGTTGGGGCCTCGACTACTACCTCGACCTGCTGCCGACGATCGTCGACGCGGTCGACCCGTCCCGCTTCTACACGGTGGCCTCGCCCTGGTCGGGCGCCGAGTCGCTGGCCGCCAACGACGTCGACCACGAGACGCATCACTCGTGGGACGTGTGGAACCGGGTGTCGGACGAGCACTACCGCGACTCGGCACCGCGCTTCGTGTCCGAGTTCGGCTGGCAGGCGCCGCCGGCCTGGCGGACCCTCCGCGACGCCGTCACCGACGAGCCGATGACCCCGACCTCGCCGGGGGTCGTGCACCACCAGAAGGCCGACGACGGCATGGGCAAGCTCGCCCGCGGCCTGGAACCCCGGTTCGGCGACGGGTGGGACACCGACTTCGACCGCTGGCACTGGTTGACGCAGCTGCAGCAGGCGCGCGCGATCGCGACCGGCGTCGAGCACTGGCGGACGCACTGGCCGCGCACCACCGGTGTCGTCGTGTGGCAGCTCAACGACCTGTGGCCGGTGTCGTCGTGGTCGGCGATCGACTCGGCCGGTCGCCGCAAGCCGCTCGCGCACGAATTGCGGCGTCTGTACGACGACGTCCTGCTGACGGTGCGTCCGGTCTCGACCGTGGTCACCACGGTCACGCCGCTCGCGCCGGGCGCGGAGCGCGAGGACCGGACGGGAGGCGCGCACCCGCCGACCGCGCAGCTGCCGGTTCCGCAGGCGTCGGACCTCGACACCGCTGGCTCCCCGGTCGAGGTCGCCGTCCGGTCGGCACGGAACGGCATCGACTCGGTGGTCCGGGTCCGGCGGATCGACCTGGCCGGGCAGATCCTGGCCGAGGAGTACCTGCCGGTGGTCCTCGACGGCCCCGGGGTCGCCGTGGTCCGGCTGCCGGTCTCGGTCGGCGTCGTCGCGGACCCGCGTGGTGAGCTGATCGTGGCGGACATGGACTGGCGGCGCGCGGTGTGGACGCCGGCGCCCGACCAGGACATGCGCTGGCAGCCGGCGCACTACCGCGTGACGGTGTCGGACGAGCCGGACCGCTCCGGGGTCCGGATGGTCGTCGAGGCGGAGTCGCTCGTCCGCGACCTGCTCGTGCAGCCGGACCGGGTGTCGCCGACCGGCACGGTGGACCGTGGCTTCATGACGCTGCTGCCCGGCGAGCGTGTCGAGTACCGCGTCGCGGGCGTCACCGAGGCGGATGCGGCGGCACTCACCGCGGCACCGGTGCTCTGGACGCTCGACCGGGTGCTCGCCGACTGACCCGACAGCCCGCGCGGTGTCCGGCCGTCGACCCTGAACGAACCGTGTCCGTTCGGTCGCCCGCCTGGGCTTCTGGGGTCTCGCGAGTTAGCATGGACGCACAGCGGGACACCGCCGCACCGGTCGACGACGACCGGTCCACACGATCAGCAGACTGGTCGTGACGATCACCTGGTCATGACGGCCACCTGGTCGGGCGGCGACCAGCCCCAGTACCGAAGGAGTCATCATGTTGCAAGGCCTCACCGGACTCCACCTGGTGATCATCCTGGGCATCGTGCTGCTGTTGTTCGGTGCGACCAAGCTGCCGGCACTGGCCAAGGGCGTCGGCCAGTCGATCAACATCTTCAAGAAGGAGATGGAGACCGACGACCGCAAGAAGCCGACGACGCCGGGTGCCGACGCGACCCCCAGCGACGCGACCGCCTACGGTGCGACGGCCCAGCAGGCCGCGCCGGTCCAGCAGCCGGTCGTGAACCCTGCCCCCTCGGTGCAGCCGAACAACGACTCGCGCCCCCAGTAGGGCGCCGCAAGACCGCCGACCCATCGGCATCCCGGCCCCGGGACCGACAGCCTCCGTGCACCTGCCTCCGCGCAGTCCGCACGGGGGCTGTCGTCGTCACGGCCTCCGCCACAGACGCCTCCGCCGCCACGCCGTCGCCGCGCAGCGCATGATGGCTGCATGACGTCTGCCCCCGCCGCCGACCGGCCGGGAGGCACCACACCCCTGCACGACGACCGTCGGCTCGTGCTCGTGGTCGCGATCCTGTCCTCGTTCGTCGTCGGCCTGGACTCGAGCGTCGTCAACGTCGCGCTCCCCGCGATCCGCTCCGAGCTCGGCGGCGGCCTGGTCGTGCAGCAGTGGACCGTCGACGCCTACCTGGTGACGCTCGGGTCGCTGATCCTCGTCGCCGGCTCGCTCTCGGACCTGTTCGGCCGGGTGCGCATCATCACGGCCGGTCTCGTCGTGTTCGGGATCGCGTCCGTCGTGTGTGCGATCGCCCCGACCGGCGAGGTGCTCATCGTCGCCCGCGCGTTCCAGGGCGTCGGCGGTGCACTCGTCACCCCGAGTGCGCTGGCCCTCATCGTGGCGGCGTTCCGCGGTGCCGTGCAGGCGAAGGCGATCGGCACGTGGACGGCCTGGTCGAGTGCGGCGTCGATCCTCGGTCCGGTGGTGGGCGGGCTCATCGTGGACGGCATCGGCTGGCGGTGGATCTTCGTCGTGACAGCGGTGCCGATCGCGGTGACGATCCCGCTGGTCCGGCGGATCTCGGGCGACGTCGTCGCGGGGGACCGACCGCGGGTGGACGTCGTCGGGGCGGTCCTCGCCGTCGTCGGGGTCGGCGGGGTGGTGCTCGGGCTCATCGAGCAGGAGCGCCTGGGGTGGGGCGCGCCGGTCGTCGTCGCCGCACTGGTCGTCGGCGCGCTGGCACTCGTCGCCTTCGTGCCGTGGGAGCGCCGGGTGACGCGGACCTCCGGGTCGCCGCTCGTCCCGCTCGAGCTGTTCCGGGCGCGGAACTTCGCGGTCGGCAACATCGCGACGCTGTCGATCTACGGTGCCCTCGGGATGGTCTTCTTCGTCGTCACGCTGTTCCTGCAGGAGGTCTGGTCCTTCCCGGCCTGGGTGGCGGGACTCGCGACGCTGCCGCCGACCGTGGTGCTCCTGCTGCTGTCGACGACGGTCGGGGGCCTGGCCGGTCGGTTCGGCCCGCGCTGGTTCATGGCGGCGGGCCCCGCGGTGGCCGCCGTCGGCGCGCTCCTCGTGCTCACGGTGGGCGAGGACCCGAGCGGCTACTGGACCGGTGTGCTGCCCGGGCTGGTGCTGGTCGGGTTCGGGATCACCCTGATGGTCTCCCCGCTGACGAGCGCGGTGCTCGGCTCGGTGCCGCAGGGGGAGGCCGGGGTCGGGTCCGCGGTGAACAACGCGGTGGCGCGGATCGCCGGTCTGGTGACCGTCGCACTCGCGGGTGTCGTGCTCGGGGGTGAGGTGAGCGTCGCCGGCATCCACCGCGCGATGGTGGTGATGGCGGTGCTCCTCGTGGCCGGCTCGGTGGTGAGTGCCATCGGCATCGTGAACGTACGATCACCGGAAGCGGAAGAAACCAGCCCGTTGTAAAGTTGAGCCAAATGGACTCAATGTGAGTCCGACGACTTCGTGACCACACGACCGACGCAACGGAAAGGACAACGCATGGCGAACCTCCAGGGCGCCCCTGACTCGCAGGAGAAGCAGAAGACCGCCCTCGAGCAGTACGGCGTCGACCTCACCGCGGTCGCCCGCAGCGGCAAGCTCGACCCGGTGATCGGCCGTGACGCCGAGATCCGACGGGTGTCGCAGGTCCTCACCCGTCGCACCAAGAACAACCCCGTGCTCATCGGCGAGCCGGGTGTCGGCAAGACCGCCGTCGTCGAGGGACTCGCGCAGCGCATCGTCGCCGGGGACGTGGCGGACTCCCTCAAGGACAAGCGGCTCGTGTCGCTCGACATGTCCGCCCTCATCGCCGGTGCGAAGTACCGCGGCGAGTTCGAGGAGCGGCTGAAGGCCGTCCTCAAGGAGATCGACGACTCCGACGGCCAGGTCATCACCTTCATCGACGAGCTGCACACCCTGATGGGCGCCGGCGGTGGCGAAGGGTCCGTTGCCGCGTCGAACATGCTCAAGCCGATGCTCGCCCGCGGTGAACTCCGACTGATCGGCGCGACGACGCTCGACGAGTACCGCGAGTACATCGAGAAGGACGCCGCCCTCGAACGCCGCTTCCAGCAGGTGTACGTCGGGGAGCCGAGCGTCGAGGACACCATCGCGATCCTCCGTGGCCTCAAGGAGCGCTACGAGGCGCACCACAAGGTGACGATCAACGACTCCGCCCTGGTCGCGGCCTCGGCACTGTCCGACCGCTACATCTCGGGTCGACAGCTGCCCGACAAGGCCATCGACCTGATCGACGAGGCCGCCAGCCGTCTGCGCATGGAGATCGACTCCAGTCCGGTCGAGATCGACGAGCTGAAGCGCAGCGTCGACCGGCTGCGGGTCGAGGAGTTCGCGCTGAAGCAGGAGAAGGACGACGCGTCGAAGGCCCGCCTGTCGACCCTGCGGACGGAGCTGCAGTCCCGCGAGGAACGGCTCCGCGAGCTCGAGACCCGCTGGCAGGCCGAGCGCGCGTCCCTGAACCGGATCGGTGAGCTCAAGCAGCAGCTCGACGAGCTCAACATGCGCTCCCAGCGGGCCCAGCGCGAGGCCGACTACGAGACCGTGTCCCGCCTGGAGTACGGCGAGAAGCCCCGCATCGAGGCCGAGCTCGCCGCCGCCGAGCAGGCCGGGTCCACCGACCGCATGGTCAACGACAGCGTCACCGACGAGGACATCGCGGCCGTCATCGCGCAGTGGACCGGCATCCCCGTCGGTCGACTGCTGCAGGGCGAGACCGAGAAGCTCCTGCACCTGGAGAGCGAACTCGGCCGCCGGATCATCGGGCAGCGCACCGCCGTCACCGCCGTCTCGGAAGCGGTCCGTCGCACCCGCGCCGGCATCTCCGACCCGGACCGCCCGACCGGCTCGTTCCTGTTCCTCGGCCCCACCGGTGTCGGCAAGACCGAGCTGGCGAAGGCCCTCGCCGAGTTCCTGTTCGACGACGAGAAGGCCCTCGTCCGCATCGACATGAGCGAGTACGGCGAGAAGCACTCCGTCGCGCGCCTGATCGGTGCCCCGCCCGGGTACGTCGGGTACGAGGCCGGTGGGCAGCTCACCGAGTCCGTCCGCCGTCGTCCGTACTCGGTGATCCTGCTCGACGAGATCGAGAAGGCCCACCCCGAGGTGTTCGACGTCCTGCTGCAGGTGCTCGACGACGGGCGGCTCACCGACGGGCAGGGACGGACGGTCGACTTCCGGAACACGATCCTGGTGCTCACGTCGAACCTCGGGTCGCAGTTCCTCACCGACCCCGCCCTGACCCCCGAGCAGCGCGAGCAGGGCGTCCGCGAGCTCGTCCAGCAGGCGTTCCGACCGGAGTTCCTCAACCGGCTCGACGACATGGTCGTGTTCCAGGCGCTCAGCCCGGACGACCTCGGGCAGATCGTCTCGCTGTACGTCGACCGGCTGGCGCGGCGGCTGTCCGGCCGCCGGCTCGACCTGGCGGTCACGCCGGACGCGCGTGCCTGGCTCGCCGAGCGCGGCTACGACCCGGCCTACGGTGCGCGGCCGCTCCGTCGGCTGATGCAGCGGCAGATCGACGACCAGCTGGCCCGGGCGATCCTGGCCGGCGACGTGCGCGACGGCGACACGGTGCGCGTCGACGTCGCGGCCGACGGGCAGGCGCTGACGGTCGAGCCGTTCACGGTCGTCGAGGGCGAACTGATCGAGGAGTAGACGGCCGGTCGTCCGACGGGAGGCCCGTGGCCGGTTCCTGGGGGCCGGCCACGGGCCTCCCGTCTACCGTCGGCGACATGCCGGAGATCAGGGCCCTGCGCCGCGTGACCGAAGCCGTCGAGCACGCCAGCGTGCTCGACGCAGCCGTCGACTTCGACCGGAAGGTCGTCACCGCGTTCGCCCGTCCCCGGGCACTGCGGCAGCTGCTGCACGGGGTGCCGTTCGGGCACCCGGTCCACCCGCTCATGGTGCAGGTGCCCCTCGGTGCCTGGATCTCGGCAGCCGTCCTGGACCTGATCGGCGGGAAGGGCAACCGCAAGGCGGCGAAGACGCTGATCGGCGTCGGGCTCGTCTCGGCCGGCAGCGCGAGCGTCGCCGGCTACGTCGACTGGTCCGAGTTGGACCGCGAACAGCTCCGGACCGGGTGGGTGCACCAGGCCGTCAACTGGGTCGGCATCAGCCTGTACGGGCTGTCCTGGCTGCAGCGGAAGCGCGGGAACCAGGCATCCGGCAGGCTCCTCGCCTTCGCCGGACTCGGCGTCGTCAGCGTCGGCGGGTACCTCGGGGGCCACCTGGCGTACCGGCAGCGCGCCGGTGTCAGCCAGGCCGGCGAGGTGCCGTTCGACGCGTGAGCCGCATCCGCTGACGTTCTCAGCCGATCCACTGGTACATCACATGCAATGGGTGCATGCGTGTACTCGTGGTGGATGACGAAGCCCCGCTCGCCGACCTCGTGGTCCGCGGCCTCCGTCGACAGGACATGGCGGTCGACGTCGCCTACCGCGGCGACTGCGCCGACGAGCTGCTGAGCGTCAACGAGTACGACGTCGTCGTGCTCGACCGCGACCTGCCCGGCCTGCACGGGGACGAGGTCGCCCGGCGACTGTCGGCACGCGGGTCGCTGACCCGGATCCTGTTGCTGACCGCGGCCACATCGCTCACCGACCGGGTGAACGGACTCGAACTCGGTGCCGACGACTACCTCACGAAGCCGTTCGAGTACCCGGAACTCGTCGCCCGGGTGCGGGCGCTCGGTCGGCGTACGGTCGCGCCGGTCGCCCCGGTGCTCGGTCGTGACGGCCTGGTCGTGGACACGAACCGGCGGATGGCGACGCGGGACGGCCGACCGCTCGACCTCACCGCGAAGGAGCTCGGGGTGCTCGAGGTGCTGCTCCGCGCCGACGGCCGGGTCGTCTCCGCCGAGGAACTGCTCGAGAAGGTCTGGGACATGAACGTCGACCCGTTCACGACCGCCGTGCGGGTGACGGTGTCGAAGCTCCGGCGGAAGCTCGGCACCCCGGACCCGATCCGGACCGTCCCCGGGCAGGGGTACGCGCTGTGAGACGGGCCTGGAGTCTCCGGACCCGCACGGCGCTGGCGTTCGCGGTGACGTCGATGGCGTTGACCGCGGCGGCGATCGTGTTCGTCACGCTGGGGTCGCAGCACGCGATCACGGAGCTCGTCGTCGGCGACGGGGACGGGCGGGTGGCGGTGACCCCGGCGGCCGGACCGACCGGGGCGCCCGACGACGAGGAGACGTCGGAGGTCGGGCGCGTGGCCGTGGTGTCGGCCGTCGCCGCGCTGCAGTGGCAGTGGTCGGCGCTCGGCATCGCCGGGGCCGGCGTCGTCGCCGGCGGCACCGGGTGGCTACTGAGCCGACGCATGCTCGCACCGCTCGACCGCATCGCCGCGACGGCCGAACGGATCTCCGCCTCGACCCTGCACGAGCGGATCGCGCTCGACGGGCCCGACGACGAGCTCCGCCGGCTGTCCCGGACGATCGACGGTCTGCTCGACCGGCTCGACACGGCGTTCGCCAGTCAGCGGCGGTTCGTCGCACAGGCGTCCCACGAACTCCGGACCCCGCTGGCCGTCCAGCGGGCGACGATCCAGATCGGCCTGCACGACGACGTCGATGCGCGGGAGCTGGCCGGCGCCCGGGCCGAACTCCTCGAGCAGAACCGGCGGACCGAGCACCTCGTGGAGTCGTTGCTCGTCCTCGCCGAGGCCGAACGCGGGCTCGACGGGAGCACGAGCGACGTGGACCTGGCCGCGCTCGTCGACGAGGTCGTGACCGGTGCCGCACCGGCCGCGCGCGACGCCGACGTCCGCGTGCGCAGCGCGACCGTCGCCGGCCCGGTGCCGCTCCGGTGCGAGCCCGTCCTCACCCGCCAGCTGCTCGGGAACCTGCTCGACAACGCGATCGAGTACAACGTGCCGGGCGGGGTGGTCGACGTCGCGGTCGAGGGCGATGCCGACGGCTGCGTGCTCCGCGTCGGCAACAGCGGGCCGGAGCTCGACGACGCGGTCGTGGCGACGTTGACCCAGCCGTTCCGACGGGCCGTGACCGCGGACACCGGGACCGGCCGGCCGGACTCTTCCGGCCGGCCGGACTCGGCCGGCCGATCGGGCTCGGCCGGCCGCCGGCACAGCGGCCTCGGGCTGTCCATCGTCGAGGCCGTCGCGCAGGCCCACGGCTGGCAGGTGACCCTGGCTCCGCGGCCCGGTGGGGGCCTGGTCGTCACGGTGTGGGTAGCGCCGGTGCGTGTCGCGCCGGTGCGTGTTTCGCCGGGACGTGTTTCGCCGATGTGACCTGCCGGGTACTGCTCGCGAAACAGGGTCTCCGGTGTCCTGGAGTCATGCAGAACACGACACTGAACCACGACATGCGACGAGTCCTCCCGCGGATGCTCCTCGCCGCCACGACCGCCACCCTGCTCGTCGCCGGCCTGACCGGTTGCTCCGGAGCCGGCGCGTCGACCGCCGACCAGGCTGCCGGGACCTCGGACGCGTCCGGTCTCGGCGCGCAGTGGGGCTCCTGCATGCGCGATGCCGGCTTCGAGGTCGAGGACCCGAGCGACGACCAGGTGCGCTCCGGCACCGTCCTCGCTCCGCAGGGTGGCGACCAGCAGGCCTTCGAGACCGCAGCCGCGAGGTGCTCCTCGGACCTGGGCATCGAGCAGATCGGCTCCGCCGAGAAGGACAAGTGGACGCGGGAGTACGCCCGGGTGGCCTCGTGCATCCGGGACGAGTTCCCGGACTACCCCGAGCAGGAGCCCGGCGGTCTGGCACTCGGACCGGAGGAGTACCCCCGTGCCCTGGAGGACGGCTTCCAGGAGCGTGCCGACGAGTGCCTCCGGAAGTACTCCCCGGACACCCAGAGCCAGACCGCCCGATGACCGCCCACACCCACGGCCGCAGCCACAGCGACGGCACGGCCCCCGAGGAACAGACCATGACCACAGGAACGACCCCGAGGCGCACGCGACCCGCCCGTGTCGTCGTCGCCGCGACCTGCCTGGTCGCCGTGCTCGGTGCCGGAGCGGCCACGTGGGCGCTCCTCGACGGCCCGACCACCAGCCAGGCTGCCGAGGCGGAGACCGGGTCCTCGCAGTCCGGGACCTCGGCGACCGGTGCCGCTGCGGACGGCACGAGGACGTCGATCGGCACGGTGACGAAGGGCGACCTCGTCGCGTCGAAGACCATCGCCGGCACGCTCGGGTACGGCGCCCCGGTCGCCCTGCCCGGTGCAGCGGCGGGCACGCTCACCTGGCTGCCGAAGCCCGGGCCGGTCGTCCACCGGGACGAGCCCCTCTACGCGGTGGACGAGCGTCCGGTGCGGGCGATGCACGGCACGACGCCGCTGTGGCGTCCGCTCGTGACCGGGACGAGGGGCGCCGACGTGCAGCAGCTCAACGAGAACCTGGCCGCCCTCGGCTACGACGTGGCGCAGGACGACGTCTTCGGACGCCGCACCCTGTCCGCGGTGCGCCGGTGGCAGGCGGACCGCGGTCTGCCGGTCACCGGTCGGGTCACGGCGGACCAGATCGCCTTCGTCGACGGGGACGTCCGGGTGGCCGCGGTCACCGCGCAGCTCGGCAGCTCGGCGCAGGGTGCGGACGGGGTCCTGCAGATCACGAGCACCGAGCGGGTGGTCACCGCGACCGTCGCCCAGCGCGACGCCGAGCAGGTGGCGGTCGGCACCACGGTCGAGGTCGTCGTGAACGGTGCCGGCGGCGCGCTCCCCGGCGAGGTCGTGGACGCGGTCCCGACCGAGTCCGACGACGGCTCCCAGGACGTGGCGGTCACGGTCGCGTTCGACGCGGGGGACCGGAAGCTGCCCTCCGCCGGGTCCGCACAGGTGATCGCGCGGAGCGAGACGGTGCACGACGTGCTGTCGGTGCCGGTGTCCGCACTCGTGGTCACCGGTGAGGGCGCCGGCGCGGACGACGACGCACGGTACGCGGTCGACGTCCTCCGCGCCTCCGGCGAGCCCCGGCGGGTGCGCGTCGAGGTCGGCTTCGTCGCCGACGGCCGGGTGCAGGTCACCGGTGACGTCCACGAGGGCGACGAGGTCGTGGTGCCCTCGTGAGCGTCGCAGCCGCCCTCGCCCCGGACGCGCCGGAGCGGCCCACGGACGACGTGGTGCTGTCGCTCGACGACGTCTCGCGGAGCTACGGCGACGTCCAGGCCCTGCGCGGGGTGTCGCTCGCGGTCCGACGCGGGGAACTCGTCGCCGTCGTCGGACCGTCGGGGTCCGGCAAGTCGACCATGCTCAACATCGTCGGGACGCTCGACCGACCGAGCTCCGGGACGATCGCGATCACCGGCCAGGACGTCGGGACGATGCGCGACGACGACCTCTCCGCACTCCGTGCCGAGCGCATCGGGTTCGTGTTCCAGCACTTCCACCTGCAGGCCGGCGCCACCGCGTGGGAGAACGTGGCGGACGGCCTGCTCTACTCCGGTGTCGCCCGACGGGAACGGCGCGACCGGGCCGTCGCCGCCCTCGGTCGCGTCGGGCTGGGCCACCGCGTCGACCACCGGCCCGGACAGCTCTCCGGCGGTGAGAAGCAGCGGGTCGCCATCGCCCGGGCCCTGGTCGGGGAACCGACCGTGCTGCTGGCGGACGAACCGACCGGTGCGCTCGACACCACCTCCGGCGCGGCGATCGTCGCACTGCTCCGCGAGCTGAACGCCGCCGGGACGACCGTGCTGGTCATCACGCACGACCTGGACCTCGCCGCCTCGCTGCCCCGCCGGGTCCGGATGCGCGACGGCCGGCTGGAGAGCGACACCGCGGACGACGCCGTCGCCGGGGACACCGCACGCACCGGGGGCACCCGATGAGCGCCCGGCGGACCCTCGGCCCGGGAGACCTGCTCCGACTCGGCGTGTTCGGTCTCCGCACCCGCCCGACCCGTGTCGTCCTGTCGGCGCTGGGCATCGCGATCGGCATCGCGGCGATGATCGCGGTCGTCGGGATCTCGTCCTCGAGCAAGGCCGCCCTCGACCGCGTCCTCGACACGCTCGGCACGAACGTGCTCACGGCGACGCAGGCGCAGGGCTTCTCGGACGTCCCGCCCCTGCCCGGGACGGCGGTCGCCTCCGCACTCCGGCAGGACGCCGTGCTCGACGCCGCCGGGGTCGGGACGGTCACGGACGGCCGGGTCTACCGGAACCCGTTCATCCCCTCGGCGGAGTCGAAGGGGATCGGCATGCTCGCGGCCTGGGGTGACGTCCCCGGGGTCCTCGGCGGCGCCGTCGCCTCCGGGCGGTGGCTCGACACGACCGCAGACGCCCCGGCGCAGGTCGTCCTCGGGTCATCCGCGGCCCGGAACCTGGGCATCGAGCGGGTCGACGCCGCGACCCGGGTCTGGACCGGCGAACGCTGGGTGCAGGTCGTCGGGGTGCTCGAACCGTTCGGCCTGGCGGAGGACCTGGACAACCAGGTCTTCGTCCCGCGCGGGCTCGCGACCGAACTCGGCTTCGACGGGCACCCGACCGCCGTCTACACCCGGGTCGACCCGGACGGCGTCGCCCGGTCGCGGGACGTGCTGGCCGACGCGATCAGCCCCGGCGCGCCCCAGGACGTCGGGGTGACGCGGCCGTCGGATGCGCTGGCCGCCAAGAACGCCACCGACGACTCGTTCACCGGGCTGCTCGTCGGCATCGGCGGGGTCGCCCTGCTCGTCGGCGGCATCGGCGTCGCGAACACCATGGTGATCACCGTGCTCGAACGCCGGGCCGAGGTCGGCGTCCGACGGGCCCTCGGTGCGCGCCGGGCCGACGTCCGCAACCAGTTCCTGGTCGAGTCGCTGCTGCTGTCCTTCCTGGGCGGGGTCGCCGGGGTGGTGATCGGCCTCGGCGTGACGATCGTCTTCGCCCTCAGCCAGGGGTGGCCGGTGGCGACACCGCTCTGGGCGGTCGCCGGCGGCCTCGGGGCCACCGTCGTGATCGGCGGGGTGTCCGGCCTCTACCCGGCCAGCCGGGCGGCGCGGATCCCGCCGACGAGCGCGCTCGCGGCCGTGTGAGGGGTGTGCACGCTCGCCGCGGTGTGCGACGCACGGACGGGAGGCCCGTCACCGGTCCGGCGGGCCGGTGACGGGCCTCCCGTGCGTGCGTCACGACGGCGAGCCGACCTGCGATCGTGTTGGTTCCTGCTCGGAGCGGTTGCGATCGTGTTGGGTTCGGGCGTACAGTGCTCGAAACCAACGCGAACGAAGGAGTTCGGGCATGTACGCAACCGAGCGGCACGAGGCCATCGCCGCCGCCCTGCAGTCCGCCGGCCGCGTCTCCGTCGCCGACCTGGCCGATCACTTCGCCGTCACGACCGAGACGGTCCGTCGCGACCTCGGCGCCCTCGAGACCGCCGGCCTGCTGCGCCGTGTGCACGGTGGGGCCGTCCCCGTCGAGCGCTCCAGCCTGGTCGAGCTCACCGTCGCCGAGCGCGAGGGGCAACACGGCTCCGAGAAGACCGCGATCGCCCGCGCCGCCATGCGTCTGGTGCCGCCGACCTTCACCGGCTCGATCGCCCTCGACGCCGGCACCACCAGCGGCGCCGTCGCCACCGAGCTCGCCCGCTGGGAGCCCGCCACCGCGGGGGCCACCATCACCGTCATCACGAACTCGGTGCCGATCGCCGCCACCCTGCAGCACAGCGAGCACGTCGAGCTGCACCTGCTCGGTGGCCGGGTCCGCGGGGTCACCAGCGCCGCCGTCGGCACCGCGACCGTCGACCAGATCGGCGCCCTCCGCCCCGACGTCGCCTTCATCGGGACGAACGGGCTGTCCGCCGGGTTCGGCCTGAGCACCCCCGACGAGTACGAGGCCGCCGTCAAGGCCGCCTACGTCCTGGCGGCCCGCCGCAGCGTCGTCCTCGCCGACGCCGCGAAGCACGGGGTCGAGGCCCTGATGCGCTTCGCACGACTCGACGAGATCGACACGCTCGTCACCGACCAGGTGCCGCCGGCCGACCTGGGCGGGGCACTCGCCGACGCCGACGTCGAGGTGATCGTCGCATGAGCACCCCGACCACCTCGACCACCCCGCAGCCTGGGCGCCCGATCGGCGGCCGCATCGTCACCGTCACGCCGAACCCGTCGCTCGACCGCACGATCGAACTCGCCGGCGAGCTGCAGCGCGGCGCCGTCCAACGAGCCACGCGGTCCACGGCCGAGCCCGGCGGCAAGGGCGTCAACGTCTCGCGCGTCGTCGTCGCCAGCGGCGGGGACACCGTCGCGGTCCTGCCCGGCGACGAGCTCGACCCGGTCCTCGTCGGCCTGGCCACCCGGGGCATCCCGACCGCCGCGCTGCCGATCGGTGCCGCACTGCGGTCGAACGTCACCGTGACCGAACCGACCGGCACCACCACGAAGCTCAACGAGCCGGGCCCCTCGCTCGCCGGACGCCTGGACGACCTCGCCGACCTGGTCGCCACGACCGCCGGACCGACCCCGACCGGCCCCGCCGCACGCTGGGTGGTCCTCGCCGGGTCCCTGCCGCCCGGCCTGCCCGACGACGCCCTCGCGGTGCTCGTCCGGGCCGTCCGGCAGCGCCACGGGGACGACGTCCGGATCGCCGTCGACTCGTCCGGCGTCCCCTTCACCGCGCTGCTGCAGTCCGGCGAACGGATCGACCTGGTCAAGCCGAACGCCGAGGAACTCGCCGAGGTCGTCGGCGGCGACCCCGAGCAGTACGAGCAGGACCCGGAGCGCGCCGCCGCCGCAGCCGCACGGCTGCGGGAGCGCGGCGTCGACACGGTCCTGCTGACCCTCGGCAGCGCCGGGGCCGTCCTGGTCGACGGCACCGGCTCGTGGACCGCGGCAGCACCGCGGATCACGGCCCGCTCGACCGTCGGCGCGGGGGACTCCTCGCTCGCCGGGTACCTGCTCGCCGAGGTCGCCGGCGCCCCACCGGAACGTCGACTGGCCCAGGCCGTCGCCACCGGAGCGGCCGCCGCCGGACTGCCCGGCAGCGACGTGCCGGCCCTCGACGCCACCGACCCGGACGCGATCGTCGTCCACCGCCTCGGCCCACCGCCGACACCGACCGGCCCACCGCCGACACCCGCGGGTGCGGCCACACCGGCACCGGCCGGCGAGTCCGTCCCCGTCCCGCACGGCGCCTGACCACCCGGTCCGTCGTCCCTCCCGGTCGTCCGGCACCACCCGTCCCGGTCCGACCGTCCCGTCCCCACCAGCACCGCCCCCGGCGCCCCGCGCCACTTGCGAAGGAGCAACCCATGTCCGCAGCGCACAGCACCGGCACCAGCGCCGGCAACGGCGCCGACCTGATCGGCGTCGACCTCGTCGGCCTCGACGAGGACCTCGGCGCCACCTCGGCCGACGTCATCCGCGTCCTGGCCGACCGGATCGCCGCGACCGGTCGAGCCGCCTCCGGTGACACCCTCGCCGCCGACGCGATCAAGCGCGAGGCGAGCGTCGGCACCGGCGTCCCGGGCGGCATCGCCATCCCGCACGCCCGGTCCACGTCGGTCACCACGCCGACGCTCGCGTTCACGCGCCTGGCCCGGAAGGTGCCGTTCGGCGCCCCGGACGGCGACGCCGACGTGGTGTTCATGATCGCGGTGCCGGACGGGGCCGACAAGGACCACCTCACCGTCCTCTCCACCCTCGCCCGTGCGCTGATCCGCGACGACTTCACCGCCGCCCTCCGCGCCGCCGCGACCCCGCAGGAGATCGTCGACCTGGTCGACCGCGAGGTCAGCGGCGAGGTCGCCGCAGCCGGCGTCGGGGCCGGGGGGCGAGCCTCCGGACCGTCGACGACCGCGCCGGCCGCTGCTGCCACGGCGACCCCCGCGGACGGCGACGGCGCAGCCGGCCGCCGCAAGGTCATCGTCGGCGTCACCGCCTGCCCGACCGGCATCGCGCACACCTACATGGCCGCCGACGCCCTCGTCGCCGCCGCCCAGCGCGCCGGCGCCGAGATGCACGTCGAGACGCAGGGGTCCTCCCAGGTGGAGCCCCTCGACCCGGCGCTCATCGCCCGAGCCGACGCCGTCGTCTTCGCGGTCGACGTCGACGTGCGCGACCGCAGCCGGTTCGCCGGCAAGCCCCTCGTCTCCGGACCCGTCAAGCGCGGAGTCGACGAGCCCGACGCGATGATCGCCGAGGCCCTCCGCGCCGCCGACGACCCCAAGGCCGCGCGGGTCTCCGGCTCCGCGGCCGAGGCCGGCACGAGCACCGCGAAGGACGAGCACTTCGGGCAGTCGCTCAAGCGCTGGCTGCTGACCGGCGTCTCCTACATGATCCCGTTCGTCGCGGGCGGCGGGTTGCTCATGGCGCTCGGCTTCCTGCTGTCGGGCTACGGCATCGCGCTCACCCACGGCAGCGACGGGGTCAGCAACGCGGTCTGGACGCTGCAGCACTCCACCCTGCTCGACCTGCCGGCGCAGGGGCTCGGCTACTACCTCGGCGCCGCCGCGTTCCAGATCGGCTCCGTGTCGCTCGGGTTCCTCGTCGCCGCCCTCGCCGGGTACATCGCGTACGCCATCGCCGACCGTCCGGGCATCGCGCCGGGCTTCGTCGCCGGCTCGATCGCCGTCTTCATGAACGCCGGGTTCCTCGGCGGTCTGGTCGGTGGCCTCATCGCCGGTGCCGCCGCCTACTGGATCGGGCGCATCCCGACCTGGCGCTGGCTGCGCGGCCTGATGCCGGTCGTGATCATCCCGCTGTTCGCCTCGATCGTCGCCTCCGGGCTCATGCTGCTCGTGCTCGGCGGCCCGATCGCCTGGCTCATGACCGAGCTCACCGCCTGGCTGAACTCGCTGTCCGGCGCCTCCGTGGTCCTGCTCGGCATCATCCTCGGCCTGATGATGGCGTTCGACCTCGGCGGTCCGGTCAACAAGGTGGCCTACGCGTTCGCCGTCGCCGGCCTGGGTGCCGGCAGTGCCTCCAACGTCGTGCCGTTCGAGATCATGGCCGCGGTGATGGCCGCCGGCATGGTCCCGCCGCTCGCCCTGGCCCTCGCCTCGACCGTCCTGTACCGCAACGGCTTCACGAAGCCCGAGCGGGAGAACGGCAAGGCCGCGTGGCTCCTCGGTGCCTCGTTCATCTCCGAGGGTGCGATCCCGTTCGCCGCCGCCGACCCGCTGCGGGTCATCCCGGCGTCGATGGTCGGCGCCGCGGTGACGGGTGCGATCTCGATGGCCGCCGGCGTCACCTCGCGGGCGCCGCACGGTGGGATCTTCGTGTTCTTCGCCATCGGCGGGATCGGGATGTTCATCCTCGCGATCATCGCCGGGACGATCGTCTCCGCGCTGGTCCTCGTGGCGCTGAAGAAGTGGGTGCGTCGGGCTCCGGCCGCGACGGACGAGGCCGCCGTGCAGGCGGCGTCGGCCGGCGAGACGGTCGGGCAGCGCGCGCCGATCGCGGTGTAGTCGCACCACCTGACGGACGGGAGGCCCGGTGCCGGCTGGCACCGGGCCTCCCGTCCGTCGTGGGGCCGGCCGGTGGCGCTGCCGCGAGCGGTCACGACACCCCGTCGGTGCGCTGCCGAGGGGTCACGAACTGTCGTTCCGGAGGCGTGTAACCGACAGTTCGTGACCACTCGGCGGACGTGAGCGGGGCGTCGCGCGGCGCGAGCGGGGCGTGAGCGGGGCGTGACCGCACACCGGAGTCTGTCAGCCCGCTCAGGCAGGGTGGCGGGATGACGACTGCCGTGCTCTCGACCGTCGCCCACGTCGGCGTCCCGTCCGCGTCCTCCGGATCAGGGGGCGGCCCGGACCCGGACATCGGCGGTCTGACCGGGCTGGTCCTGCAGGTCATCGACACGATGGGGGAGTGGGGCGTCGCCCTGATGCTCTTCATCGAGACGGTGTTCCCGCCGATCCCGTCCGAGGTGATCCTGCCGCTCGCCGGGTTCCTCGGGGGTGCGGGGCGGATGGACCTCACGCTCGTGCTGGTCCTGGCGACCGCGGGCTCCTACGTCGGGGCACTCGTGCTGTACTGGCTCGGCGCGGTGATCGGCTTCGAGCGGACCACCCGCTGGTTCGGCAAGCTGCCCCTGGTCGACGAGGACGACTTCCGGAAGGCCGCCTCCTGGTTCCACCGGCACGGCAAGAGCGCGGTGTTCCTCGGCCGTCTGGTGCCCGTCGTCCGCAGCCTGATCTCGCTGCCCGCCGGCGCCGACCGGATGCACCTCGGCACGTTCACGCTCTTCACCGTGCTCGGCAGCGGGCTGTGGAACGCGGTCCTGGTCCTCGGCGGCGCGGCCCTCGGCACCCAGTACGACCGCATCGAGGCCTACACCGAGTGGATCGACCGGGCCGTGTACGCCGCGGTCGTCGTCATCGTGGTGGCGTTCGTCGTCCGCCGGGTCCGACGCGGCCGTTCCGCAGCGCGGTCGACCGCGTCGGAGTAGCGGACCGACCGCGTCGCGGGAACGAGCCCTACGCCTTCGTCAGCGCCGACTCCTTGTGGGCGGCCCGCTTGCCGGACTTCTCCGACTCGATGATCCAGTACGGGTCGTCGTCGGTCGGCTTGAAGGTCTGCCCGTCGAACTCGAAGTCGGCGGTCTTCTTCTCGACGAGCGTGCCCGTCGTCGTCCCCTGGGACGTGTTCCAGTGGACTTCGTCACCCTTGCGCATGTCGGCCTCCCGTGTCGTCCGGACCGGCTGTCCGGAGCACGGACGGTACCCGGGCCGCACCAGCGGACGCCGACACCATCCCGGTTGCGCACCGCAGACGCGAAGACGGGTCACATTCGGGTAACCCCGCCTCGGATCGACAGGCCCGCGCGTACCGTTGAGGAGGAGTCAGACCGCGATCACCGACGCGGTCCCCGAACTCCCAGAGGATCGATCACCACCATGAGCTTGGCCACCGGCAGCGCGCGAGCGGACACCGTCCTGGCAGGACGCTACCGCCTCGTCAGGCTGATCGGCACGGGCGGCATGGGCTCCGTGTACGAGGCCCGCGACGAGCACACCTACCGTGCCGTCGCCGTGAAGATGTTCGCGACGCCGGAGCGCATGACCACGGCCGACCGGGTCCGCCAGGAGCGCGAGATCCGCCTGCTCAGCATGCTCTCGCACCCGGGCCTGATCCCGCTCTACGACGCCGGCACGCACGACTTCGAGGACGGCCCACACCGCTACATCGTGATGGAGCTCATCGCCGACGCGACGCTGCTCCGCTGCCTGGCCGAGGGGCCGCTGCACAACTACGAGGTCGCGGACCTCGGGGCGCAGCTCGCCGACGCCCTGGCCTACGTGCACTCCCGCGGGATCGTGCACCGCGACGTCAAGCCCGCAAACATCCTGCTGAGCGACGAGGGCGCCTCCGGGTTCGTCCGGACCGTCAAGCTCACCGACTTCGGCGTCGCCCACTTCGTCGACGGCTCACGGCTCACCAACGACGGCACGATCATCGGCACCGCCGCCTACCTGTCGCCCGAGCAGGTCGCCGGCGAACCGATCAGCTACGCCACCGACGTCTACTCGCTCGGCCTGGTGCTGCTCGAGGCACTGACCGGCGACCAGGAGTACTCCGGCACGGTCATCGAGGCGGCCCTCGCGCGGCTCCGACGCGACCCGCACGTCCCCGACTCGGTCGCCTCCGAGTGGCGGGAGCTCCTCACCCTGATGACGTCCCGCGACCCGGCACGCCGACCCACGGCCGTCGCGGTCGCCCGGGCCCTCCGGGGCGGGTCGACGCAGGTCACCGGTCCGGTGCCGCTGGGGCCCGAACGGGAGGTCCGCCGCAGGGAACACCGCATGCATCGGGCCGCCCACCGGCACGCCCGGCGCGGCACGTTCGACGTGGTGCGACGGTGGCGCCGGCGGAACGTCCTGGCCGCCTCGGCCACCGCACTGGCGGTCGCCGCAGCCTGCGTCGGCTGCTACGTCGTCGGCGCGCTGCACTGAGCGTGCGGACGGGCTCCGCGGTGGATGCGGTCCGCCGCGGCCGATCAGGCAGGATGGGTGCATGAGCGACCAGCGTTGGATCAAGATCTGCGGCCTCTCCACGCCGGAGACGGTGGACGCCGCCGTCGAGGCCGGTGCGGACGCCGTCGGGTTCGTCTTCGCCGCGGGCAGCCCCCGCACGGTGAGCGCCGACACCGCGAAGGAACTGGTCGAGCGGCTGCCCGAGGGCACCGACGCCGTCGGGGTCTTCCGTGCCCAGCCGATCGACGAGGTGGTCGGCATCGCCTCCGCCGTCGGGCTCACCACCGTGCAGCTGCACGGCCGCGAGTCGGCGTCCGACTTCGCCCGTGCCCGCGACGCCGGCTTCTTCACGATCCGCGCCCTCGCCGCCGCGGACTACCTGGCCGAGACGCCGGAACAGCGCGCCTCGTTCGACCACGACCTGCTGCTGCTCGACGCGGCCGTGCCCGGCAGCGGGGAACTCGTCGACCCGGCGACCCTGACCGGCACCGTCGACGAAGCGTGGATCCTCGCCGGCGGCCTGACGCCCGAGAACGTCGCCGGGCTCGTGCAGCGCCTCGACCCCGACGGCGTCGACGTCTCCAGCGGCGTCGAGTCGGCGCGCGGGGTCAAGGACGTGCGCGCGATCCGGGCGTTCGTCGAGGCGGTCCGCAGCATCCCCTGAGACGTGGGGCGGGCCTCCCGGCCGGGTGGGTCAGGCGGTGCGGAGCGTCGGGATGAGCTGCCGGAGGAACGCGTCGGTGTCCTCCCAGCCCGTCACCGCGTGCGTGGGCACGCCGAGCGCCTTGACCGGGTAGTCGTTGCCCTCCGGGTCGAGCCGGTCACCGACGAACAGCATGTCCGCCAGCGCGACGCCGGTCAGCTCGGCCAGACGCTGCATGCCGTACGCCTTGTCGATGCCCTTGCGGGTGATGTCGATGCTCGTGGAACCACCGGAACGGACCTCGAGGTCGGGCAGCTCGGCCTGCACCAGGCGGCGCAGGTCGTCCTTCTTCGCCCCGGTCGGGTCCCAGCGCTTCTTCACGTCCACCGGAGCCGACTGGCCCAGCGCGGAGAACGTGATCTGCGAACCGCGGTCCTCGAGGATCGGGCCCCACGTCTCGGACTCCCAGTACCCGGCGGCCGTCGCCTGCGCCTCGACCGCGGCGAGGGCACGCGCCTTCTCGTCCTCGGTGAGGTCCTCGGCGTACTGCAGCGTCCAGTCCTGCTCCCACGCGTAGTACCGGGTGCCGCACGTCGGCATGAGGTGCAGGTCCTCGAGACGCAGCCCCGGACGCTTCCGGAGCGGCGTGACCAGCTGCTGCTCGAACTGCTGGAAGTTCCCGCCGCTGATGACGGCGACGGGGACGACCTCGAGCAGGGAGGCGAAGGTCTCGAGCATCTGCGGATCGAGCGGGGACTTCGACGGGGCGAGCGTGTCGTCGAGGTCGAAGGCGACGAGGCGAGGTGCAGGCATGCCCTCGATCATGCCAGGTGACTACTCCTTGACGAGCACGACCTCGTCGAGGGGCAGACGGGTGCGCGGAGCGACCTCACGCTCGGCGGCCTTCTCGTCGAGCTGGGCGGCGTCGGCGACGTGACCGATCGCGGTGACCGTCACCGGGACGAGGTGCTCCGGCAGGTCGAAGGCAGCGCGGACCGCGTCGACCTCGAAGCCGCCCATCTGATGCAGGTGCAGACCCTCGGCGTGCGCCTGGACCGCGAGTGCGGCGACGGACTGGCCCAGGTCGTACTCCGCCCAGCGTCGCTCGTTACCGTCGGCCGTCACCGGCTCGGCGATCGCGACCAGGAGCGCGCCGGCGCGGTGCGCCCAGGCACCGTTGAAGCCCATCAGGGTCGCGTGGATCGCGTCGAAGGTGCCGGTACCGCGGCGGCCGACGATGAACCGGCGGGGCTGCGTGTTGGCGGCGGACGGCGCCCAGCGAGCGGCTTCGAGGAGGGCGTCGAGCTGCGCGTCCGAGATCGTCGCGGTCTCGTCGTAGGAGCGCGGGCTCCACCGTTCCTCGAGCAGGGGCACGAGGGGCTGGCTGGAGTCCGTGGAGCGGGAGAGCGTCGTCTGCGTGGTCATGGTTGCCGGAACACACGCCCGGACGTCACTATTTCCGTCCGCGCCTGCGAGGATGGGCAGGATGAGTGGCGTCCTGATCGGCTTCGCGATCATCGCCGCGGTCATCGTCACCGGCTACGGCGTCGGTCGCTCCGGACTCCTCGGACCCCAGGCGCAGTTCGTGCTGAGTCGACTGGCGTTCTTCGTCCTCATGCCGTGCCTGCTCTTCCACACGATCGCCACGGCCGACGTCCGGACGCTGTTCTCCCCGATGCTCGCCGTGTCCGCGATCACCGCGCTGTCCGTCGCCGCCGGCACCGCCCTGGTGTTCGGACTCGTGCTCCGGCGCCCGCTCACCACCACGACCGTCGGAGCGCTCGCCGCCTCGTACTCGAACGCGAACAACATCGGGCTGCCCGTCGCCGTCTACGTGCTCGGGCAGGCGACCGCCGTGGTGCCGGTGATCATGCTGCAGCTCGTCGTGATGGCGCCGATCGCACTGACCGTCCTCGACGCGGCCACGGCCTCCGGTGGCGGCTGGCGTCGACGGGTGCTCGGGCCGGTGTCGAACCCGCTCATCATCGCCTCGCTCCTCGGCCTGCTCTGCTCGGTGACCGGCGTGCAGCTCCCCGACCCGGTCCTCGAGCCGTTCGCCCTGGTCGGCGGCGCCGCGGTCCCCGTCGTGCTGCTGTCGTTCGGGATGAACCTGCACGGCGCCGCACCCCTGCGGGACCCCGCCACCCGGGTCGACGTGCTGCTGGCGAGCGGGGTGAAGCTCCTGGTGATGCCCGCGGTCGCGTTCCTGCTCGCCCGGTACGCCTTCGGGCTGGACGCCGAGCACGTGTTCGTCCTCACCGTGCTGGGCGGGCTGCCGGCGGCGCAGAACGTGTTCAACTACGCGCAGCGGTACGGGGCGGCGGTGCCGGTGGCGCGGGACGTGGTGCTGCTGACGACCGTGGGGTCGGTGCCGGTCCTGGTGGGGATCGCGGCGCTGCTGCACCCGTAGGGGCGTGGGCGGCGGGGTGCTGCGGGGTGCGCCGGCGTCGCGTGACGCGCCGTCGGGCTTTCGCCGAGTGGTCACGATGTGTCGTTCTGGGGCGGTGGGAGCGACGATTTGTGGCCGGTCGGCGGAGGTGAGTGGGGTGTCGGGGCCGGGGGACCGGGCGGACGGCAAGCGCGAGGCGGACGGGAGGCACGGGGCGGGGTGGTCCCGCGCCTCCCGTCCCGCGCCTCCCGTCCGGCGGCGGGGTGCGGCGCCGCGGCGTGACGCGCCGTCGGGGTTTCGCCGAGTGGTCACGATGTGTCGTTCTGGGGCGGTGGGAGCGACGATTTGTGACCGGTCGGCGGAGGTGAGCGGGGTGTCGGGGCCGGGAGGCACGGGCGGGGCCCTGCCTCCCGTCCGACGGCCGACTCGTCGGAGACGCGTGACGCGCCGTCGGGCTTTCGCTGAGTGGTCACGACGTGTCGGTCTGGGGTGGTCGGAGCGACGATCTGTGGCCGGTCGGCGGAGGTGAGCGGGGTGTCGGGGGCCGGGCGGACGGGAAGCGGGAGGCGCGGGGCGGGGTGGTCCCGCGCCTCCCGACCGGCGGCGGGCTGCGGCGCTTCCGCGTGATGCGCCGTCGGGCTTTCGCCGAGTGGTCACGAAGTGTCGGTCTGGGGCGGTGGGAGCGACGATCTGTGGCCAGTCGGCGGAGGTGAGCGGCGGCGGGCTGCGCTCAGCGACCGCCCTCGGCGCCGTCGATGCTGACGGCGGAACCGTAGTCGAGGCTGACGGACTGGTCCGCGCCGACGGCGATGCCGTCCAGGAGCTGCGCGACCGTGTACTCGTGGACGCCGCCCGCGTTCGGGGCGGGGACGTCCACCGCGAACGCGCCGCCCGCTCGGTCGTCGCCCGCGGTGACCGGCGTGCCGACCGGTGCGCCGTCGCGGAGGAGCTGGACGGTGGCGCCGGGCTCAGCGGTGCCGGTGACCTGGGCGGGCCGGGTCACGTCCTCGTCGAAGTGCTGGTCGACGTCGGCGAGTGCGGCGGCGTCGAGCTGGACTGTGCGGGCGTCCTGGGCGACGATCGCGCTGCCGACGAGCTGTTCGATGACCAGCGTCTGCTCGACCCCGACGGGCAGGTTCCGCAGCGTGGTCGTCCACGTGGCGTCGGCACCGGCGGCGCGCGTGGTGGCGGCCTCGATCGGCGCACCGTTGATCGTCACGGTCGCTCCGGGGATCTTCGTGCCGGCGAGCGTGATGCTCCGATCGGCGACGTCGGCGACCGGCTCGTCGACGGACCACGAGTCGGAGTAGTCGTCCTCTGCGGCCAGCTGCGCCGCGTCGTCGGACGTGCCCACGGCGACACGGCCGTCGTCGCCGAGCGTGAGGTACCAGTCGCGGTTCGACCGGGACTGCAGGACGGTGCCGCCGTCACGTGCGACGGCGGTGAACTCCTGGGCTCGTTCGCCGTTGCGGCAGGTCGAGAGGATCACCCGTCCGTCCGCGGCGGCGTTGCTGCTCGGCTGCACGCACCGGTTGCCGTTGACGACGACCTGGGCGGTGCCGCCGACCTTCGGGATCGCCCACGACACCGTCTCGGCGGTGGCCTGCTCGGTCGGCTTCGACGCCCAGGTGATGTCCTGCAGGAGCCCCGTGCCGGTCCGGACCGGGGTCAACGCCACGGACTCGCCGGCCGCGGGGCTCGTGAACAGGGCGCGACCGCCGCGGAGGTCCTTCTGCTCGATGATCGGCCAGTCGAGCGTCGGGTCCGCCGGGCCGACCGGGGGCTTGCCGCCTCCCTTCGGCTGGACGGTGACCTCGTCGTTGTTGTGCGCGATGGAGACCGTGGCCCGGGGGAAGGTCCCGGCGAAGGAGATCCCGAACGCCCCGTCCGCTCGTGCGGTCGTGCGGTGCTCGTCGCCGCGGGCGTCGACGACGCGGATGTCGGCGCCCGGGTAGGTCGTGCCGATCACCGTCAGTTGGCGGATCGACGGGTTCTTGTCCCAGAGCGTGACGTCCTCCGGCGCGGTCAGGGCCTTGCGGACCGTGACGGCCGCGGGGCTGGTCTGCCGGTCGTCGTCGGTCACGACGAAGGCATCGACGTCCCAGCGTCCGTCCTCGACGGTGAACTCGACGTCCGTGGTGCCGGCGGTGACGGGGGTCGTGGCGACCACCTCGTCGTCGTCGGCGTTCCACGGGTCGTTGCGGTCGACGACGGTGAGCGTGCCGGCGGCGCTGGACTCGACCGTGGCGGTCACGTCGTTGCGGTCGACCTCGAAGCGGGGTCGGGTGCCGTCGGTGCTCGCGGGCGCGGCACCGTCCACGGCGGTGATCGTGGTGCTGCTGCCCGGGATGACGGGGAGCTGGGGGATCGTGGCGGCGGTGTGGACACCGCGTGCGCTGGCGACGTCGGCTCCGCGGGTGGCGGATGCCGTCTCCGGTGCCGTGGCGGTACCGGCGCAGAGCGCGGCGGTCAGCACGGCGGTGCCGAGGAGGAACGGGCGGTACTTCACGAGTGGCCTTTCAGAGGGGAGGGGGACGGCAGCGGTCGTGCGGTCAAGGGGCGGTGACGTCGACGATGCTGACGCCCGCGCCGTAGTCGATGGTGACCTGGGAGGGCGCCCCGACCGCGGCGCCGCCGAGGACCTGCACGACGGCGAACTCGTGCGCACCGGCTGCGTTCGGTGCCGGGACGTCGAGGGCGAAGGACCCCCGTGCGTCGCCGTCGCTCGCAGCCGTCGTCGTGGCGCCCTCGACCGGTACCCCGCCGTCGAGGAGCTGGATCGTCGCGCCCGGTTCGGCGGCACCGGTGATCTGTGCCGGCAGGGTGACGTCGTCACGGAACGCGCTGGTGACGTCCGACAGGTTCCCCGCGTCGAGGCGGACGGTCTGCTCGCTCCGGGCGACGACGACGCCGTCGATGAGCTGCTGGACCTCGAACGTGCGGTCCTGCCGGACCGGCAGGTCGTGCAGCGTCGTGCTCCAGGAGCCACCCGCGGTGACGGCACGTGCACCCTTCGCACCGCCCGTGTCGGTGCCGGTGCCGTTCTCCACGGGGACGCCGTCGACCGTGACGAGGGCGCCGGGGATCGCGGTGCCGGACAGCCGCACGGACCGGTCCACGACGGACGGCGCGGGCTCGGCGACCGACCACGAGGACTCGTACAGGTCGACGTAGGCGAGCACGGCGGCGTCGGCTTCGTCACCGAGGACCACCCTGCCGTCCGCGCCGAGGGTCAGGTAGCGGGACTCGTCCGACGCCAGGCGCAGCAGCGTGTCACCGTCGCGGAGGACCGCGGTGAAGGTCTGGCTCGGGTCGCCGTCCTCGTCGCGGATGCAGGTCGCGGACCGCAGTGCGCCGTCCGCCCCGGCGGTGACGCAGGTGTTGCCCTCGAGGATGATCGGTCCGGACACGTCGACGTTCGGGATCGACCAGCCGACGGCGTTGTTGCCGGCGACGTCCTCCGGGCCGAGACGCCATCCGAGACCCGCACCGGATGCAGAGGTGAGGTACGCGTTCTCACGACCAGGCGCACCGCCGACGAAGAGACCGAACAGGGAGCGGAGGTCGCCGAGGTCCACGATCGGCCACACCAGCGACGGGTCGCCCTCGCCCGGCTCGACCTGCTCGAACGGCACCTCCTGCACCCGGTTCGTCCACCCGTTGTGCTCGACGACGACCTCCGTCCACTCCGTCGACCCGAAGTAGGTGATGCCGAACCGACCGTCCTCCCGGGAGCGGGTGGAGTACCGTCCGCCGCCGCGTGTCACGATCTCGACCCGCTCGTTCGCGTACGTCGACCCGGTCACCGTGATGCGCTCGTCGGTGCTCCCCGCCACGTCCGAGTACGTGCCGGCGAGGTCCTGCACGTCCTGACCCCCGACGGCGAGGGTGAAGCGCTCGGGGCTCGTCCGCTGGTCGTCCGCCGTGACCACGTACATCGTGTAGTCCCAGTTGCTGTCCGGCACCGCGAAGGAGACGTCGCTCGTGCCGGACTCGACCGGGGCCTCCAGGACCACGGAGTCGTCGGTCGGGTCGTACGGGTCCCCGTGCCCGACGACCGTCAGGGTGCCGTCGTGACTGGACCGCACGCTGAGGTCGATCGGGACGTCGTCGTCGATGTCGTCGTCGTCATCGGCGACCACCCAGAGCGGGTAGGCCTGGCCGTAGTCGGTCTCCCACTCACCGTTGACGGTGGAGAGGCGGGTCCAGGAGCCGGGGAGGTCCGGGTACTCCGGGATGATCCCGTGCGGTGCCGCGGAGCGGGCAGCAGCTGCGGAGGGAGCAGCCGCGGAGGCAGCGGCCGCGCCCGGGGTCGAGCCGGGTGCGGCGTCAGCGGTGGATGCGATCGTCACGCCGGCGGTGATCGCCGCGACGAGGGCGGTGGCACCGGCGAGGGTGGGGCGGATGTGCACTGTGGTCCTTCCCGAACAGCGGAGTGCTGCTCGTCAGGATCACGACTCTCTCATGTCAAATGTAAAATACATCGACTGTGAGGGATTGCGAGGAGTGCTCTCCTCAGAAGATCATCGGTCGGTCGTCGTCGAGGACCGTGTCGAGGTCCAGGTCGACCGACACCGGCACGTGGTCGCTCGGGGCGTCGCCCTTGCGCTCGTCACGGTGGATGGTGGCCCCCACGGTGACGTCCGCGAACGCCTGCGAGCCCATCACGAAGTCGATCCGCATGCCCTCGTTGCGGGGGAACCGGAGCTGCTTGTAGTCCCAGTAGGTGTAGCCGGTCGGCACGAGGGGACGGACGACGTCCTGCAGCCCGCGCTCCTCGAACGCCCGGAACGCCGCACGCTCCGGTTCGCTGACGTGTGTCGCGCCCTCGAAGACCCGCACGTCCCAGACGTCCTCGTCGAAGGGCGCCACGTTCCAGTCGCCCATCAGCGCGAGGGGCACGTCGGGTTCGGCCTGCAGCCACTCGGTGGTCCGGTCGGCCAGCTGCGCCAGCCAGTCGAGCTTGTACGTGTAGTGCGGGTCGCCGAGCTCGCGGCCGTTCGGGACGTACAGGCTCCAGAGGCGGACCCCCTCGACCGTGACACCGATGGCGCGGGCCTCGACGGGCAGGTCCGGACCCTCCTGCCCCTTGAGGAAGCCGGGCTGGCCGGGGAAGTCACGGGTGACGTCCGCCATCGGCAGACGGCTGGCGAACGCGACGCCGTTCCACTGGTTCAGGCCGTGCGCCTCGACCGTGTAGCCGGCGGCCTCGAAGGCCTCGACCGGGAACTGTTCGGGCTTGCACTTGATCTCCTGCATGCCGAGGACGTCGACGTCCTCGCGCACCAACCAGTCGACGACCCGGCCGACTCGGGTGCGGACGGAGTTGACGTTCCAGGTCGCGACGCGCATGGGATCGAACCTACCGGGAGCGGCCGACCACCCGCCCGGGAGGCCCGCCCCCTGTCCACGGGCGCGCTGCGGTGGCAGGGTGTTCCCTGGACGCACATCCGACCAGCACCACAGGAGGCACTCATGGCAACGACGGCGAACTCCGACCGCGTGGACGGTACCCCCACCGGCTCCACGACCGGCAGCACCACCACCCAGGTCACCGCGAAGGGGCGCACGGTCATCGACGACGCGGTCGTCGCGAAGGTCGCCGGCATCGCAGCCCGCGACGTCCCCGGCGTGGTCGCCCTCGGCGGCAACACCGCGCGGGCCTTCGGCGCCATCCGCGACGCCATCGGCTCGAGCGACCTCGGGCAGGGGGTCCGCGTCGAGGTCGGTGAGACCCAGGCCGCCGTGGACCTGACCCTCGTCGTCGCCTACCCGATGCCGATGCAGGAGGTCGCCGCGGGCGTCCGCCAGGCCGTCACCGACGCCGTCACCGACCTGGTCGGGCTGCAGGTCACCGAGGTCAACATCGCCATCGTCGACGTCGACATCCCCGCGCTCGACGCCCCCGTCGTCACCCCCGAGACGCGCGTCCGGTGAGCAGCACCGTCGTCGGCATGGCCGTCGGGGCGGTCCTGGCCGTCGTCGCCCTGACGCTGGGCTTCTGGGCGTTCGTCGTCGTGGCCGTCGCCATCGCGCTCGGCGGCCTGGTCGGCCGCATCGTCAGCGGCGACCTCGACGTCCGCCGTCTGCTCGACGTGCTCCGCGGACGTCGGAGTTCCTCGTGAGCGCAGCCGCGCTGCCCGGCACCGACCGGATCGCGACCCCCGCCCTCGTCCACACCGCGCAGGCCGTCGCCGCCGAGGCGCTCCGTGCACCCCTCCGGGAGGTCCGTGCCCGGGTCGTCGACGACGGTCGCGGTGCGCTGGCGGTCGAGGTCACCAGCCCGCTCACGGTTCCGGCGCTCGGCTCGCACGCGGTGCTCGACGAGCCCGTCCTCGCGACGGCGCACCGGGCGCGCACCACCATCGCCGAGCGCCTCCGGACGATCACCGGGCGGAAGGTCGAGCGCGTCTCGGTGACCTTCACGTCCACCGTGCTGGACGTGCCGCGGAGGGTCCGGTGAGTCCGGCAGACACGCGTCCGGCGGGCACGAGCGACGTGAGCAGTGCCGCGCCCGGGTCAGAGCCCGTCACGAAGGCCCCACCGGCAGACGCCGACCGCTTCCTGCGCCGCATCGTCCGCCGCGAGACCTCGGCGTCCCGGACCCCCTCCGTCGTCGTCGCGATGGTCCTGCTCCTGGTGGTCGCCGCGGCCGTGGGGACCGCGTCGGTCGTTGCCCTGCTCGACGAGCGCATCGCCGGCATCGACCCGCGCAGCGTCGTGGACGCCGCCGTCCGCGCCCCCGCGGGCCTGGTCGACGCTGTGGTCGTCGTCGTCGGTGCCGCGATCGCCCTCGTCGGTCTCTGGTTCCTGCTGCACGGGGTGCTGCCAGCGCGTCGGCCCCGGCACGCGGTCCGCTCCGCCCGACTCGGCGTCGTGGTCGACGACGAGGTCCTGGCCTCCGCCGCGGCCCGTGCGGCCCGCTCGGTCACCCGTCTGGCCCCGGACGCGGCCGTCGGGTCCGTCGGCCGCCGCACGCTCGACGTCGTCCTCCTGCCGGCCTCCGGCGTGGACGTCGCCGCGGTCGCCGCCACCGAGGCCGTCGAGCGTGAACTCGCGGCCGTCGACGCCGTCCCGCTGCTGACCGCTCGCGTGCGGGTGCGCTCGACGGGGCGGATCGACGGATGAACGGCACGAACCGCGCCCTCGGTCGGATCGTCCTGGTGCTGGTCGGGCTGGTGTTCCTGGCGCTCGGTGCCGCCGTCGTGCTGGTGCAGACACTGCCGGCCGCCGCGGAGCTCTGGCACACCGCCGCGGACCGGACGCTCGGCGGTCTCCGCTCGGGTGCTGCCGACACGTCCGCGTGGTGGTGGGCGCTCGGCGGGGCCGTCGTCCTCGGCATCCTGGCGCTGCTCGTCCTCGGCTCGATCGGGGGTGGCCGCACCGACACCGTCCTCGAGGACGACGGGCCCGACGGCGGACTGCCCGGCCAGGTGCGGATCGACGCCGCGGCGGTCGAACACGCGATCTCCGCAGCGATCTCGCCGCTGCCGCAGGTCGCGTCCCTGGCGGTGGACGTCCGCCGCGTCCGTCGCCGCACCGCGGTCCGGATCGTCCTCCGCACCCGCCGCGGCGCACCACCCCGGGAGGTCGTCGACCGCGTCGAGGACGTCGTCCACGACCTCGACACGCTGCTCGGCCAGCGCCTGCCGGTGCTGCTCCGGATCGTCCGCGGCGGATCGTCCCGTCCCGACCGGGTGCGCTGAGCCGTGGCGCCGAGCGGCGACCTGATCGGCCGCGGCGGGCAGCCGGACGAGCCGGTGACCGTCCCGGACGCCGTGGCCGAACTCGCCGCCGGTCGGAGTCTCGAGCCGGTGTGGGTCAACTCGGCGGGCGGGAAGACGTTCCGTATGGGACCGGCACCCGACCGTGCGGACGGGTACGTGAAGTGGGTCCCGCCGCACTACGCGCCCTGGGTCGCCGCCGAGGTCGCCCGCCTGCAGTGGGCGGGCCGGTGGCTCACCGTGCCCGAGGTCGTCGAGCACGGAGCGGACGAGTCCGGCGCCTGGATGGTCACCCGACCCGTGGTGGGGTGGAGCGCGGTCGACCCGCGGTGGCACGACGAGCCGCGGACGGCGGTCATCGCGGTCGGCGAAGGGCTCCGGGCGATGCACGAGACCCTGCCCGTGGCGTCCTGCCCGTTCGTCTGGTCCACCGGTGAACGGCTGGACCGTGCGCGGGCAGCCGGGCACGCCGTCGACGCGATGGGACCGCGGCCGGAGACCGACCAGCTGGTCGTCTGCCACGGCGACGCCTGCACCCCGAACACCCTGATCGGCGACGACGGCCGATGGGTCGGGCACGTGGACCTCGGCGCCCTCGGGGTCGCGGACCGCTGGGCCGACCTGGCGGTGGCGTCGATGAGCCTCGGGTGGAACCACGGCCCCGGCTGGGACGACCTGTTCCACGAGGCCTACGGACTCCCGCAGGACCGGGACCGGACGGCCTGGTACCGCCTGATGTGGGAGCTGGACGTCGACGACGTCGACGACCCGCGTGGTGCGGGAGGGGCCTCCCGGCACGGGAGTGACGCCGGAGCGGAGCGGCCCTAGAAGCCGACTCCGCGCGCGGCCATGAACCCGACCGGGTTCACGGTGCCGCCGCCGACGTGCGTCTCGAAGTGCAGGTGGCAGCCGGTCGAGTTGCCGGTCGACCCGACGAGCGCAACGAGGGTGCCCGCGCCGACCTGCTGTCCGGGGGAGACCCGGAAGCCGCCGTCGACGATGTGGCCGTACGCGGTCTTGACGCCACCGCCGTGGTCGATGCGGACGTAGTTGCCGTACCCGCCGTACCGGCCGACGTACTCGACCGTGCCGGCGGACGCGGCGACGATCGGGCTGGAGCAGGCGCTGCCGAGGTCGAGGCCGTCGTGCATCGCGACCGCACCCGTGTACGGGTTCACTCGGACGCCGTAGCCGCTGGTGATCCAGCCGCCGGCCGGGCGGACCCAGCCGGACCCGGAACCTGAGCCGACGGGAGCCCCGCCGCCGCCGCCGCCGCCAGCGGACGGCGCACTGCCACCGCCGCCCTGGTTCGCGGCCGCCGCGGCCTGCTGGGCGCGGAGCTGACGGGCGATCTCGGCCTCGAGCGCCTTGCGCTTGCGCTCTTCCTCCGCCTTGCGGATCCGCTCGCCCTTCTCGAACTGGGCCTCGGTCGTGGCCCGACCGGACGTCAGGGAGGTGAGCTGCGCTTCGAGTCGGGACTTGTTGCCCTCTTGCTCGTCGGTGGCGGCCTGCGCCCGGTCGGAGGCGGCCTGCGCTTCGCCCATCCGGTCCTGCGCGGCCTGGGCCAGGTCCGCGAGCTTCAGTGCTGCTCGGTCGGCCTGGGCGGTGAGGGAGCGGGCGACGGAGGCGTCGGTGGTGGCCGCGGTCTCGACGCGTTCGGCCTGCTCCGACAGCTTGCTCAGTGCACCGAGGTCGTAGAGCAGGTCACGGGAGTCCTCGCCGCCGGTGATCACGCTGGTGGTGACGTCGGCGCCGCCGGAACGGGCCATCTGCGCGGCGAACCGGCCGGCCTGCGCGGCGCTGGCCTCGGCGATCTCGGCGTGCTCCTCGGCGTCGTCGCGGAGCGCCTGTTCCTTCTCGGCGGCACGGAGGGCGTCACGCTGGGCCTCCTGGAACGCCTCGCCCAGCCGCTCGGCCTCGGCCCTGGCGGCGTCGGCCTCTGCTGCCAAGCCCGCGATGATGCCGCGGATCTCGACGATCTGCGACTGCTTCGCGGACTCCTTGCCCCGGGCCGCGACGACGTCGTCCCACGACGGGTACGAGGCTGCCTGCGCCACCGGTGCGTCGAGGACCAGCGAGCCGACCAGGCCGACGATCGCGAGCGCGGTGGCGAGCAGGCGTCGGCGGCCCGGCGAGGCGGAGCGGGGACGGTGAGCGGAGACCACGGAGCGAGACATCGGAACGGAGCCTATACATCCACACAGGTGGAACCCTGCGGCGACGCTCCGCTGTGGAGGACTCGGTCGCGCGGGTCGGCCTGTGGAGGGCCGGTACCCCGGCTCAGGTGCGGCGCAGGACCCCGGGCTCAGAGCGCCGAGCTCAGAACCCCCGGTCGTGCAGGATCTGCTCGGCCGATCCCACGACCCGCTGCCGCAGCACCTCGGCGCCCCGGGTGCCCGCGTAGTCGTAGACGTCGTACCCGGTGCAGTGCGTGATGGTCGCCGGGCGTCCGAGCGAGTCCTCGACCGGGGTCGTCCAGACGTCCCCGGACCCGATCACGACGTAGTCCGGCCGGGCGTCGCGGTAGGCGCCGAGGTCGACGAGCCACGGGTAGGTGTCGAACGAGTCGCGGACCTGCAGCAGCCGGACGTCCTGCTCGGCGTAGGCCGCGAGCGGACGCACGGTCCAGAACTGTCCGACGCCGACCGGGTCGCGCCCGTCGCTCCGCTGCGCGTCGACCCAGCGGTCCAGGCAGCTGACCGGCGTGTACCGCGCCGCCGCCACGGCACCGACGGTGCCCGGGGTCACGGCGACGCCGAGGACGAGCACCGCGGCGGCAGCGACGGCCAGTGCGGTCCGGAGCCCGCGCACCGGACGGTGCACCCGCGTGCGTCGGACCGCGGTGCGGGTGAGTTCGCAGACGGCGACCACGGCGAGCAGCGGCATCGCGACGACCGGCTCGAGGTAGCGCGGCGTCTGCGACCCGGCGACGACGACCCCGACCGAGACCGCCACGATCGTCACGAGCGGCAGCGCGGTCGCCACGAGCACCGTCCGGGAGGCCCGCGCCCGCCACGCCCAGACCGTCCCGCCCGCGCTGAGCAGCACCCCGAGCAGCATGAGCAGCAGCCCGGCGTCCCCGGCCGCCGACGCCGCCCGGTCGTCGGTGAGCGACGCGAAGAACGCCGCGGTCGCCCCGGCCTGCTCCGGGTGCACGTAGGTCGAGGGATCGAGCGAGACGAACGGCCGCAGCGGGATCCGCAGCAGGTACCCGACGACGGCGCCGCCTGCGAGCGTCGCCGCCACCCGGGCCGCCGGGAGCCAGGGCACGCGGCGGGCGACTGCGAGCAACGCCAGCGTGACGACGACCGGTGCGGCCGACCAGGGCACGAACAGCGGGTTGGAGGCCGTGCTCAGCGCCGCCACGAGGCCGAGCGTCACGAGGACGGGGACCGAGGCCCGCCCGGTGCGCACCGTCCGGAGCACCAGGACGGCGGTCCCGAGCATCGCGAGCACCGCGCCGTAGTAGTAGGTCGTGGTGAGGAGCAGCGAGGCCAGTTCGAGCGAGGTCGCGGTCGCCGAGGACTCCGTCAGCACGAGCATCGTCAGCAGGACGACGGCGATCACCGAGACGGCGACGCGGGCCGGACGGGCGGCCGACGGCATGAGCTCGTTCGCGGCAGCCCGCACCAGCGCGTACACGGCGAGCAGCACCAGGACGCCGTTCAGTGCCAGCGCCTGCTGTGGAGTCGTCGTCACGGCCGCGGTCGCCAGGTAGACCGGCAGCTCGGGGAAGAAGAACAGCGCGGGGGACATCGCCCACTCGAACGGCTGCCCGAGCGCGATCGACCGTGCGACGAGCGGCAGGAGCACCGAGTCCCCGTCGTACCAGAGCAGCGTCACGCGGGCGGTGGCGAGCAAGTGCCGCAGCGCCACGACCGCGAGGGCCAGGGCGAGGACCGCTCCCAGTGCCTCGTGCGCGACCGCCCGGACGAGGGCGGATCGGGGGCGGCGGTCGCCGGCCTCGATCGGTCGGACGCCGTCCCGCGCGCGGGCGAGGGGCATGACCGGAGCGTACCGGCGTCGGCATCGGAGCACCCGGACGGTGCGCCCGGACGATCGTACGGCGTGCACGGATGCGCGCGCAGGGTGCCCGGATGAGCGTGGAACGGCGGTCGCCGCTACCCTTGACCCTCGTGACCCACGCGCGCGAGCAGTTGATCGAGCACATCAAGGCCGATGCGGTCTTCCACGGCGACTTCACGCTGACCAGCGGGAAGCAGGCCTCCTACTACATCGACCTCCGCAAGGTGAGCCTCGACCACCGCGTCGCGCCCCTGATCGGTCAGGTCATGACCGACCTCATCGCGAGCGTCCCGGACGTCGACGCCGTCGGTGGGCTGACGATGGGCGCCGACCCGATCGCGAGTGCCGTGCTGCACCAGTCCGCAGCGCGTGGCGGTTCGTACGACGCGTTCGTCGTCCGCAAGGAGCCCAAGGACCACGGCCGCGGCCGGCAGGTCGAGGGACCGGACGTCCGCGGCAAGCGCGTCATCGTCCTCGAGGACACCTCGACCACCGGCGGGTCGCCGCTCAAGGCCGCCGAGGCACTCGAGCGCGAGGGCGCCGTCGTCGTCGCCGTCGCTGTCGTCGTCGACCGGGACACCGGCGCCAAGGAGAAGATCGAGGCTGCCGGGTACCCGTACCTGGCGGCGATCGGACTGGCTGACCTGGGGCTGTCCGCGTGACCGAGGAGCGTCCGGAGGGACACGACGAGTCCGACCGGTCGGTCGCACCCGAAGACGGGGGCGACGGACAGGAGGCTCGGCGCGGTCCCGATCCGGACGCTCCGTTCCCGGGTCTCCGCAGTGCGGCGGACATCTTCGGTGCGCCGATCACGGAAGAGGAGTGGCCGTCGCGCCGCGAGCGTCGGGAGGCCGAACGGATCGCCCGGCAGGCGGGACAGCCGGAGCCCGAGCCGTTCACGGCCCCCGCGTCCGTGCCCGCCTCGGCCCCGCAGGCGGACCACGAGCACCACGACGACGTGCCGCAGCCCGACGACGTGCCGCAGCCCGACGAGCCCGCTGCTGCGCCCGACCCCGCGGCGACCCAGGCGATCTCGATGCCCGAGGAGCTCGCGCTGCCGGGTGGTGTCGCCGGTCGTGTCCCGCCGCCCGCCGCCGTGCCGCCGGTGTCGAACGCGCCGGACCCCCGCTCGATCACGCTGCCCACCGCGCGCACCGACCGTGACCTCCGCGCCGCCGAGGCCCAGGCGATCGAGGACGAGCGCCGCCGCACCGACCCCGACGGTGTCGGTCGGGACGACGTGGACTGGCTCGGCCGTGCCCGTCCCGCCGCGACGCCGCTGCCGCCCGAGTCCGTGCAGTCCGCGCCCGTGCCGCCGTCGTTCCGCGGTGGTCCGGACGCGCAGCCGCTCGGAGTGCAGGACGCGCTGCCGCCGACGTCCGAGCCGCCGACCTTCACCGAACTCCTGCGCCTGGGCGACGACGTCGACGCCGCTCCCCGGGCCGACCGGCCGCTCGACTGGTCCCTGCTCGACGACCAGACCGGCGAGGTCCCGACGACCTTGACCGGCGACGCGTTCGACACGAACCTGGTGGCCGCGGAGTCCTGGGCGACCGGTACCGGCCTCGGCGCCGAACCGCCCGTCGAGCCGGCAGCGTCGCCCGTCGAGGCGGCAGCGCCGCCCGTCGAGCCGGCAGCGCCGCCGCCCGTCGAGCCGGCAGCCCCTGCCGTGTCCGCACCGCCCGCAGCGCCTGTCCCGCCGGCCGCACCTGCCGCACCTGCCCTGGCCGACCGTGGCGCGGACGCCGTCCCGGAGCACGACCGTGCCGACGAGCGGACCACGCCCTCCGGGTCGAGCTGGTCCCTCAGCGACGACGCGGCCCGCACCGGCGAGGTCTTCCCGGGCGACGTCGACGTCGTGGTCCCCGTCGACAGCGCCCACGACGCCGCGACCGACGACGACCTGGCTGACGACGACCTGGCCGACGACGAGGACCTGACGGACGACGACCTGACGGACGACGACCGCGGCGCGGCCCCGACCGCCGCGTTCTCGCCGCGCTCCGCCGCCGCCGTCCCGCCGCCCTCGGTCCTGCCGAACTCGGTGCTGCCGACACCCGCGGTGCCGTGGTGGGAAGCCGAGGACGCCGACGCCGACGACCCCCGCACCGCCGTCCCGCCCCTGGTCGAGCCCGGACGGCAGGCCCCGTGGCCGGCATCGTCCGCCCCGCGCCAGGGCCAGGACCACAGCACGCACCCCGATCCCGCCTGGCCGACCCCGGACTGGCAGTCGCCGACACCCGACCCCGCCGACCGCCTCGACGCCCCGGCCCCGCGTGGCCTGGCTCCGGAGGACATCGACCAGTCCGAGTGGCAGGGCCGCGAGACGAGCGACACCGGCGTCATCAAGGACCTGTTCGGCACCGAGGCGATCCAGCAGCTCCGCGACGCCGACGCCGCCCGGCCGGAGGACACCAGCACCCGGATGATGCCCGCCGTCGCCCGACCCCAGCCGCCCGCCGAGGCCTCCGGAGCGAGTGCCGCCGACCGCGACAACTTCATCAACGAGGGCTTCGCCCGCCTGCAGAACGAGGGCCGCCGCGGCAAGCAGCTCCTGGTCTACGGCTCGATCGCGATCATCGTGCTGCTGCTGCTCCTCGTGCTCCTCATCACCTCGTGGATCCGCGGCAACTCCATCGACGACCAGCCGGCGTCCCCGTCGAGCAGCCCGGCCGCCGCGCTCTCGGTCGAGCCGCCGGGCACGGTCGGCTGACCGCGGCCAGCGACCGGGTACGATCCACCGGTCGCCGACGCACCGCGTGACGGACGGGAGGCTCCCCACCAGCTGGTGGGGAGCCTCCCGTCCGTCAGCCGGTCGCGATCCGCGACCGCAGCCCGGTCAGGCCGACGCGGGGACCGCTGCCGACACGTCGGTGAGCGTCTGCAGCTCCTCGGCGCTGAGGTCGAGCTCGGCCGAGGCGAGGAGCGCCGGCAGCTGCTCGGTGTTCCGCGCCGAGGCGATCGGGGCGACGACGTCCGGCTGCGCCTGCAGCCAGGCGAGAGCGACCGAGGCGATCTCGGCGGAGTGCGCCGACGCGATCTCGGACAGGGCGTCGACGACGGCGAGGCCCTGGTCGGAGAAGTAGCCGGACACCTGGCCCTCGCGGTCCTTGCCGGCGAAGTCCTGCTTCGTCCGGTACTTGCCCGTCAGGAACCCGGCGGCCAGGGCGAAGTACGGCACGACGCCCAGGTGCTCGCGCGCCGCGAGCGGAGCGATCTCGGACTCGTAGGGCTGGCGGGTGACGAGGTTGTAGTGCGGCTGGATCGCGACCGGCACGGCCAGGTCGTGCTCCTTCGCGATGCGGATCCACTCCGAGGCGCGCTCGTTCGAGTAGTTCGAGATCGCGGTGTAGCGGACCAGACCCTCGCGGACGAGCTGGTCGAACGCGCGGACGGTCTCCTCGAGCGGGGTGTCCTGGTCGTCGAAGTGCGCGTAGTACAGGTCGATCCGGTCGGTGCCGAGGCGCTGCAGGCTGGCCCGTGCGGCCTTGGCGACGTTGTCCGCCGACAGCCCGGGGAACGCCGGGTGCTGCGACACCTTCGTGGCGATCGTCACGTCGTCGCGCTTGCCGGACGCCCGGAACCACGAGCCGATCACGGTCTCGGACTCGCCGCCGGAGTTGCCGTCGCCCCACGCCGAGTAGACGTCGGCGCTGTCGATGAAGTCGCCGCCGGCCCCCGTGTAGGCGTCGAGGACCCGGTGCGAGGTGGACTCGTCCGCGGTCCAGCCGAAGACGTTGCCGCCGAGGGCGAGGGGGAAGACGGTGAGGTCACTGGAGCCGATGCGGGGCATGCTGCAGTCCTTTCAGGTCGGTGGGGGACGTGTCCACGGTATGCCTCGCGCCGGGCTGCCACTCAGGTGCGCGGGGTGAGGTGGAAGCGCCATGCCGACGCTCGCCTCGTACCTCACCGACCCCCGCCCCGCCGTCCGACTCCGGGCGGTGATGGCCGCCGGGACCACCCCCTCGGTGGACGAGCTCGACCTCCTCGTGGCGCAGTGCGCCGTGGAGCCGGACCTGCAGGTGCGGGAGATGCTCACGTGGGCGCTGGTGCGCCTGCCGGCCGACCTGGTGGTGCCGCGGCTGCTCGACGAACTCGACCGTCCCGAGGCGCAGGCGCGCAGCCAGGCGCTGCACACCCTGTCGAAGATCCGCGACGGCTCGGTGTACCCGCAGGTGGCGCGGCTGCTCGGCGACGTCGACCCCGGCGTGACCCGGACCGCCTGGCGTGCGGCGGTGCTGCTCGCCCCGGAGGACGCGAAGCCCGCGCTGGCACGGACCCTCGCGGTGCAGCTCGGGCACGGCGACGAGGAGACCCGGCTGGCGCTGAGCCGCGCGCTCGCCGGACTCGGCGCCGACGTCGTCTCGCCGGTCCTGGACGCGGCGGCGGAACACCGGAGCGCGGCCGTCCGGGAGCACGCGGCCGAGACCGCGCGGCTGCTCGAGGACCCGGACGCCGGGTCCGCGCTGGCCCTCGCACGGGCGCGGCGTGAGGTCGCCCTCGGCCGGACGCGGTCCGCGAAGGGCTGATGCGGCCGGGCGGACGGGTGGTGGCTCAGTGCGGTGCGTCGGGGGCCAGCCAGATGGCGGTCGCGGCGGCGGCCGGGAGGTCCACCATCGCCTCCGTCCCGCCGGCGTCGCGCCGCGAGACCGCCACCACCCCCGCGTAGTCCCGCACCTGCTCGACCCGCAGGTGCGTCCCCAGCCCGACACCGAGTTCGTCGAAGTACCGCAGGAGCGCCGGGTCGTCGTCCGAGACCCGCTCGACCGTCCCGCAGACGCCCGGGTCCACCGTGCCGAGGAGCGCTCCGGGGGAGTCCGGCACGACACCGTCCGCGCTCGGGATCGGGTCGCCGTGCGGGTCGTGCGTCGGGTGGCCCAGGTCGGCGTCGACCCGGTCGAGGAACGTCTCCGACACCGCGTGCTCGAGCGCCTCGGCCTCGGAGTGCACCTCGTCCCACGAGTAGCCGAGCCGTTCGACCAGGAACGTCTCGATCAGCCGGTGGCGACGGACCATCGCGACCGCGGCCTGCTGTCCGAGCGGGGTGAGGACGACCCCGCGGTACAGCGTGTGCTCGATGAGCCCGTCGCGGTCGAGCTTCCGGAGGTTGCCGGACACGGTCGAGGCGGACACGTGCAGGGCAGCGGCGATGTCCCGCGTGGCGAGACCCCCGTCGCCGCCGCGCTCGCCGGCCTTCCAGACGAGCTTGACGTAGTCCTCCGCCATGGTGCTGAGGGAGGGCAGACGCATGGGGCAATCGTACGACCGAGACCGCTCCGGCCGACACCGGGAGGGCCGACACTGGTACAACCGTCAGGGTGACCCCCGTGCAGCCTCCCGCCGTCCGTCGCCGCCGACGGTGGTGGCCGGTCCCACCGTCGCTGCTCGTCGGTCTCGCCCCGCTGGTGCTCTTCGCCACGTACAGCATCGTCCGCTCGCGCCCGAGTGACGACTACGACTCGCTCGGCCTGACGACCGACAGCGTCGTGCACGACCTGCTGCTGCCGGAGTCGATCGTCGCCGGGATCATGGTCGTGCTCGTCACCGCGCTCGGCTGGTGGCGGATCGCGACCGTCGACCCGGCCCGGGGCCGCCCGCGCTGGACGCTGCTGGCGCCGGTCCTGATCCTGGCCGTGTGCATCGGACGGCTGCCGCTGGTCGACTGGGCCGGCAAGTCGGTGGACTACTTCCTGCTGCTCGCCGTCGGGGTGCTGCTCGTCGGGGTGTTCGAGGAGCTGCTGACCCGCGGGGTCCTGCTCGTCGGGCTGCGGCGCCGGCTGCCCGAGTTCGGCGTGTGGATCGTGTCCTGCGTGCTGTTCGGGCTGCTGCACTTCGTCAACATCCTGGCCGGCGCACCGGTCGCCCAGACGGTGGTGCAGGTGGTGTTCGCCGCCTCGTTCGGGTCGACGCTGTACCTGGCTCGACGGCTCACCGGGAACCTGCTCGCCCCGGTGCTGCTGCACGCGTTCTGGGACTTCGGCGCGATCGCGGTCAGTGCCTCGCGCGGTGCCGGGCTCGACTTCGTCCTGGTCGGCCTGCTCGGCCTGGCCTCGTTCGCGGTGCTGCTGCTCGGCGTCGTCGCGGGCGCCCTCGTCGCCTGGCGGGACGACCGTGCCTGGCGGATGCGGCGCCGGTGGCGGACCGTGCCGGCGAGGGACCGCACCGGTGTCGACGGGGGTGGTGTCGGCGGGACCGACGTCGGCGGGGCTGGGGCGGGCCTCCCGGCCGGTGCGGACGCGGTGACCCTGACGAGGTGAGGGACGCGGACAGCGGTGCCCCGGAGCGCGTGACGCTCCGGGGCACCGCTGTGTGGGGGCCGATCAGGCCCGACGACCGATCAGCCCCGACGACGGAGCTGTCGACGCCGGAGCAGGATGAGGCTGAAGCCCGCGATCAGGAACACGATCGTGGCGATCGAGACGCCGGTGAGCTGCGCTCCCGTGTAGGCCAGGCGGTTGCCGTGCGCTCCGGTCGCGGGCGGGTCCGCCACGGTCCGTCCCGCTGTGCTCGTGCTCGTGCCGGGGTCGGTGGACGTTCCCGATGCTCCGGCGGTCCCGGTCCCGGTCCCGGTCCCGGCCGTACCGGTACCGGTCCCCGTGCCGCTGCCGGCGCCGGGCGTGCCGGCACCGCTCCCGGTCCCGGGTGTGCCGCTCGGCGTCCGGGTGGCCGTCGGGGTCGGCGTCGGGGTCGCCGCCGTCGACACGATCCGGCTGACCGCGCCGGTCTTGGTGTCGAGCAGCACCTCACGCTGCTGCGGGTGGGCGAAGTCGAACATGCCCCGGATCGACCCGGCACGCGCGTCGAACGACTGGTCGCCGATCCGCCCGGTGGACCAGTTGTCCTCGATGAACTTCGTGGTCGAGGTCTGCTCGATCGCGGTGTGGTCGACGTCGTTCTGCTTCGCGAACGGCGAGATGACCAGGTAGGGCAGGCGCTGCGAGGGGCCACAGCGGTCCAGGTAGCCTCCGGCGACGCCGACCTTCGTGGCGGCCGTCGTGCAGACCGTGGTGTCGTTCGTCGCGTCGGTCGAACCGTTCAGCACGGTCGGGGCGACGTGGTCGTACCAGCCGTCCGAGTCGTCGTAGTTGATGACGATCGCGGTGCTCGACCACTCCGGGGACTGCTCGATCTCGTTGATCTTCGACGTCAGGAACTTCTGCTCGTCCAGCGGGTCCGAGTACGCGGCGTGTCCGTCCTGGGCCTCGGGGGCCTTGAGGAATGAGACCGCCGGCATCCGGTGCTCGGCGAGCGCGGTGTCGAACGCCGACAGGTCGTACTGGTGGTTCGCCTGGTCGGTGTAGCCGATCATGCTGTCACTCGTCGGTGCCAGGTGGTGCGGGTTCGACGTCGACGCGTAGTAGGCGAACGGGTTGTGGTGGGGCGAGTAGTCGTTGCTCGTCGACCCGCCGACGTTCGCCGTGGTGGTGTCGCACTTCGCGAAGGTCCCGGCGCCGGCCGCAGCCGTGGTCGGGGTGAAGCCGCCCTGGAACCAGCCCCAGGTGACGCCCTTCGTGTTCAGCAGGTCGCCGATGTTCCTGCCCGACATCTTCACCAGGTTCGACGTCGACGTGTGGTCCTTGTCGGAGCAGTCGTCGAACGCCGGGTCCGGGTCGGCGATGACGGTGCCCTGGCCGGCGGCGTCCTTCCCGACGACCGCGGTCGAGGTGGTGACGGGTGCCCCGGTGACCGAGTCGACGCCGGTCCCGCCGTGGGTGTCGCCGCTGATCAGGTTGAGCGCACCGGGGGTGGACGGGCCGAAGCCGGTGTCCCAGGCGTTGTCGCTCATCGCGTAGTTCTGGGCGTAGTTCCAGAGCCCGGTGGTCGTGTTGCCGTCGTAGTAGTCCATCGTGAGACCGGGCGAGCCGTACAGGCCGGTGCAGGTGTCGACCGAGGTGCTCTCGACGAACTTGTCCATGGCACCGCCGTCGACGGCCTTCTGCTCCGGCAGGTAGTTGTGGTTCTGGTCGCACGTCAGGGCCTGCGCGGGCGTCAACCGTGACGGGGCGTAGGCGTTCGGGTTCTTCGTGAGCGTCCCGGACGATGCGAGCGTGTCGGTGGCAGGGGTCCCGGCGGCGGCGGTGAACGGCGTCCCGTCGGTGTTCGCGGCCTTCGGGTACGTGCCGAAGTAGTGGTCGAACGACACGTTCTCGTCGTACAGCACGACGACGTGCTTGATCGGGGTCGTGGTGTTCAGGGAGTTGTCGGCGGCGGACGCCGACTGCGGGACGGCGAGGGCGGTCGCGGCGACGGCCGCGATGGCCATGACGGTGAGCGCTCCCTGTTGGAGGCGTCGCTCGGAGGGTCGGAACACTGGGGTCCTCTTCCTGGGTCGGGTGTTCGGTGTTCGGTGTCGCGGGTGACGGGTCGTGGGTCTGGGGTCGTGGGTCTGGGGTGGCGGGTCGCAGGCGGGAGGCGTCAGGCGGGTCTCAGGTCCGGGCGAGGAGCCCGCGCCCCAACCAGTCGTCCGCGTGCCGGACACCGGGCAGGGCGAAGTAGTAGCCGCCACCGACGGGCGAGACGTAGTCCACGAGCGGCTCGTCGACCAGGCGCTTCTGCACGGCCACGAACTGCCGGTCCAGGTCCGCCTGGAAGCACGCGAACAGCAGGCCCATGTCGAGGTTGCCGTTCGCGTCCGTGCCGTTGTCGTAGTTGTACGGACGACGGAGCATCTGCTGCTTCTGCGCCTCGGCCGTGCGCGGGTTCGCGAGCCGGATGTGCGCGTCCATCTGGATGACGTCGCCGGTGGGGTCGTCCTGGTAGCGCGGGTCGTCGAACTCGCCGCTGCGGGTCAGGGGCGCCCCGGAGTCGCGGTGCCGGCCGATCATGTCCTCCTGCTCCTGGATCGAGACGCGGTCCCAGAACTCGACGAACATCCGGATCGTGCGGACGACGTGGTAGCTGCCGCCGGTCACCCAGTCGGGTTCGCCGTCCCGGCCACCGCGGGTCCACACGAGCTCGTCCATCCGGTCCCGGTCGCTGGTCGACGGGTTCCCGGTGCCGTCCTTGAACCCGAGCAGGTTCCGCGGGGTGCCGGAGGGTCGGGGCGGGGAGCCGAAGCCGTCCTGCCGCCACCGCACCTGCATGCCGCCGCGGGTCGCACGGGCGATGTCGCGGACGGCGTGCAGGACCGTGTCGGTGTTGTGGGCGCAGACCTGCAGGAGCAGGTCGCCGTCGCAGATCGCCCGGTCCAGGTCGTCGTTCGGGAAGTCCTCCATGGTGCGGAGTCGAGCCGGCCGCTGTCCGGACAGGCCGTACCGGTGGTCGAACAGCGACGCGCCGACACTCGCGGTGACGGTCAGGCCGTCGGCGGGGACGTCCGGCCCGAGGACCCCGGAGTCCGTCGGCGGTGCGGTGATCCCGACGTCCGCCGGCGCCCCGCCGCGGGTGAGGGCCCGGGCACGCTCGGTGATCGTGCGGAGCAGGTCGGCGAGTTCTGCGCGGCTGCCGACGGTCGCGTCGAACGCCAGGAACGCCGACTGTCGCTGCGCCGGGGTGGTGATCCCGGCCTGGTGGGCGCCGTGGAACGCGTACGACGTCGCGGCGCTCGCGTCGTCCGCGCGGGTCGCGGCTGCTGCCTCGGTCTGGAGGCCCGGCACCCCTCCGGCGGTCAGGCCCACCGCTGCGGCGGCTCCCGCTCCGGCGCCGACGGCGCCCGTCAGGAACGCCCGACGACCGAGCGGGCGGCGCTGCGCCGGTGCCGGGTCGGTGTGCGCGGTCGGGACACCCGCGGGGCAGACAGTGCCGTCCGCGGTGAGCCCGGCTCGGGCGTGTGCCTCGACCATCCGGCGGTGGGTCGCAGCGTCCATGCCGTGTCCAGGGTCGGTCACGAGGTCCTCCTCGGTTGACAGATGGCGGCGACCGGAGCCAGCAGTTCGAGGGCACGGTCGAGCGCGGCGTCCAGGTGCTCGCGCGCCGAGCCGTCCAGGTCGCCGAGCGCCTGCCAGCTGCCGTCGGACCGCCGGTGCGTCTCGACCTCGGTGCGGAGGGACCGCAGCGCGCGCTCCGTCTCGGCGAGCTCCGGGTACCGCGTCCGGAGGATCCCGCGCAGCGGCTCGAGCGCGTGCTCCGTCCCGTCGACGTTCGCATCGATCGTCGCCAGCGTGGTGTGGCTGCCGGCGTCCGACCGACCGGTGACCTCGAACTGCAGCGCGTTCTCGAGGATCTCGTGCGAGCGGAGCCCGACGTCGAGCGGGTCGACGCGGGAGTCCGGGAACGCCTGCTGCAGGTGCGTGACCGCCGCGACCAACGCGTCTGCCGGGGCGAGTGCCCGGGTGACCGGCGCGCCGGACCAGAGCAGGGCCTCCAGGCGGTGGAACCCGGTCAGGTGCGGGTCGTCGAGTGCCGTCCGTCCGGAGGCCGGCAGGCCGTTGATCGCGGTGTCGTCGTCGCCGAACGCGCCGTAGGCGGCACCGAGTTGCTCGTACTCGCGGTGCCCGGTGAGCCAGTCGCGTTCGGCCGCGGCGACGTCTCCGGCGTGCACGTCCGCGTCGAGTGCGCGCACGTCGGCGAGCAGGACCGGCAGGCGTCCCTCGATCCAGTCGCCGTACGACTTCGCGGCAGGGATCAGGTCGGCGCGGGTGACCGGGACGATCCCGGGAGCGGCACCCGCCACGTGCGCGGCTCCGTGCACGTGGATCACCGGGCCGGTCTCGGGCTCGCCGTCGGCGGGCAGGCAGCGGAAGCGGTAGTCCCCGCGGGCGAGACGGACGCGGTAGGTGTGTGCCGCGCCGGAGCCCAGGCCCTCGGCGTCGAGGAAGACCGCGCCGTCGGCCGGGTCGACGAGCTGGACCTCGATGCCGGCCACGGACGTGTTCTCGATCCGGAGGGTCTGGGTGCCGGACCGGGCGCCACCGCCACCGGGCCAGCCGGCTCCGCACGTGTCGGTCCCGACCCGGACCGCGTACCGGGTCGGTGTCGGGGCGCTCGCCGGGGTCAGGTGGGCGGCGACCAGGGCACCGGCGACGACCACTCCGAGCACGCCGACGACCGCGGCCGTCGCGGCGCGAGCAGAGATCGACACGGCTTGTCCCAACTGAAGACTTTCACAGAAAACCCTGGTCAGAGCCATGATTGGGCTCGACCACGGGCAACCATAGAGTCGCTCGGGGGCCAGTTCGCCTGCCGTTCACCGCAGGCCGGTTCTGTTCACCGGATGGTCATCAGCACCCTTGACGGGGTCGCGTCAGGACGGGTTGTTCTTCAGCAGCCGGGTCACCGCGATCATCGCGCCACCCACCACCGCCGGGATGCCGCCGCCGGGGTGCACCGACGCGCCGACCCGCCACAGCCAGGGCCGCCAGGGGTCGTTGTACGAGGGGCGGTGGAACGGCCCGCTCAGCCACGGCGGACGCGCGGCCCCGTAGAGCGCACCGTGGGGTTCGCCGCCGCCCGCGTAGTACTCCGGGTCGAGCACCACCTGCTCGTCGAGGAGGTCGGTGAGCGGCCCGTCGAGCCCCATCGCCGCCGAGACCCGGTCGACCTCGCGCCGCACGAAGGGGTGCTCGGCCGAGTAGTGCCCGCCGTCGGCCGGGGCGGTGAGCAGGATGCCGACGGTGCTGCGCGGGTTCGGGTACACCTCGCCCGCGCGGTACTGGTTCACGAACACCATGGTGTCCGCCGGCTCGTCGCCCGCCTCGAGACTGCGGTGCAGCGCGTCCGGCTTCGTCGGCAGCACCACGCTGTGCGTCGCGATCCGGGCCGGCAGCTCCTCGCGCAGCACGCCGTACACCGCGATGGCCGAGCAGGACAGGGTGCGGGGGCGACGGCGGGGGAGCGACGGGATCCGCGACGGACCCATCAGTGCGCTGAGCCGGTCGGCGTCCAGGGCACTGACGACGAGGTCGGCGGGGTGGTGCCCGAGGTCGGTGGTGACGGAGCCGCGCTCGATGCGCGTGACGGCCTCGCCGGTGCGGACCTCCACCCCGGCGGCCTCGGCGAGCCGACCCAGCGCGAGCACGATCTCGTACACACCACCACGCGGCACCCAGGCGCCGGTCTCCGCCATGATCGCCGGCATGCTCGCGTACAGGGCGGGGGTGCGGGACGGCGAGACGCCCGCGTTCAGGGTGTGGATCGCGATGATCTCGCGCAGCCCGTCCGGCAGCCACGGCAGGCTGTCGAGGTAGGCGCGGGTGGTGAGGCGCGAGCCGTAGACGGCCAGCAGCCTGCGGAGCGCGGGCAGGGCCGCACGGTCGAGGGGGTCGGCGAGCAGCAGCTCGGTCACGTCGTCGGCGAGGGGCGCGTGCAGGTCGGAGAAGCGTCGCCACGCGGGGTACCAGGGGTGGTCGGGGGCCACCGGCAGGGCGGTCTCCTCACCGTCGTGGTAGTAGCGGCCGACCTCGGGCATCCGCACCAGGTCGAGGTGGCCGACGTCGCGGGTGCCCTCGGCCGGGCGCTCGCCGTCGCCGAGTCGTCGCAGCAGCTCGTCCCACACCGCGGGGAACGTCACGAGCGACGGCCCGGTGTCGATGCGGTCGTCACCGAGGTGGATGCGACGGCTCTTGCCGCCGAGCTCTGCAGAGGCCTCGAGCAGGGTGACCCGGTGGCCCGCGTGTGCGAGGAGCGCTGCGGCGGTGAGCCCGCCGATGCCGCCGCCGACCACGACGACGCGGCTCACGAGGAGCCCCCCAGCACGATGGAGACCATGAGCAGCACCCCGGCGAACGACCCCGCGATGTACGGGAACGCGACCGACAGCCGGTACAGGCGGTGCCCGGTCTCCGGCGTCGGGTCCCGCAGCAGGCTCACCACCAGGATGCCGGCGATCAGCAGGTTGACCGCGGCCACGGGCACGCTCACCACGGCGAACAGCGCGGTCGAGACGATCCACCAGGCGCCGCTCCACAGGGCCGTCCCACGCGCGCCGAGTCGCACCGCGGTGGTCTCGATGCCCGCGTCACGGTCCTCCACGATGTCCTGGACCGCGTCGAAGGCGTGCTTCGCCACGCTCCAGGCCATCAGGCCGAGGGCAGCGGGCCAGACGGGCGTGACCGACAGCGCCAGCGGCACGATGACCAGCGGCAGTGCGTAGGCCGCGTTGCTCAGCGAGTCGAGGAACGGCCGCGCCTTGAAGCGCAGCGGCGGTGCGGAGTAGAAGACGAAGACGCCCACGTAGAGCAGGATCGCGGCGTTCGCGAGCGGCGGCAGCGTGAGCAGGAAGAAGACGAGGAAGGGGACGTTGACGACCGCGACGGCCCAGGCGATGAGCCGCACCTCGGACTGCCGGATGCGGGCACCCTCGATCGAGCCCTTGCGCGGGTTCGCCGCGTCGGTGTCCTGGTCGTAGATGTCGTTGACGCCGTAGATGAGCAGGTTGAACGGCAGGGTGAGCCAGAGGACGACCGGCAGGGCCCGCAGGTCGAACAGTGCGCCGGTGAGCCACACGGCGACGAGACCGGAACCGATGGTGTTGATCCACAGCACCGGGCGCGAGATGTGCACGAGGCGGCGCACGGCCACACCCGTCCCCGACGGCGCGGTCCGCGGTATCCGCTCGCTACCGTCTGTCACGGGCCCGAGCGTACCCGGCCCACGTCGACGCCGGGTGACGGGCTTCCGGGCCACACTGGTCGGATGCGCATGATGCTGCTCACCGCCGGCACCCGAGGCGACGTGGAGCCGTTCGCAGCCCTGGCGCGGCACGCGACCTCGCGCGGGCACGAGGTCCGGCTGGCCCTGCCCGACGACGCGGACGCACCCGAGGGGACGGACACAGTGGTGCTCGGACTGGACGCGCAGCGGGTCCTCGCCCTCGCCGGCCGCTCCCCGTGGGCCCTCGCACACCACGTGCACGCCGAGGTGCGGCCCGCGATGCGGCGGATGCTCGCCGGCGCGGTGCGCGAGACCGTCGCCTTCGACCCAGACGTGGTGGTGCACCACCCGCTGATCCTCACGGCGCCGATGGTCGCGGCCGCGCTCGGTGTGCCCCGTGTGCTGGTGGAGTTCGCGCCGGTGGCCACCCCGAGCGAGCGCTTCCCCGCAGCCGGTGGTCCCACGGCCACCCGCGACCTCGGCGCGCGCAACCGGTCCACCTACGCCGTCCCGCGCGCCGCCGCACGGTTCTTCGACGGCGACGTGGCGCGCGCCGCCGCCGAGCTGCCGAGCGGACGTCGTCCCGACGGCCGCCAGCCGTCCCGCGCGACGCTGATGGCCGTGAGCCCCACGCTGCTGCCGCGGCCCGACGACTGGCCGGAGCGGGTGCACCAGACGGGCGCCTGGTACGACCAGGCCCCGGCGGCGTCCCCGGACCGTGCCGTCAGCGACTTCCTGGGCGCCGGACCCTGTGTCGTCGCCTCGTTCGGGTCCATGGCGACGGGGGACGCCGCGGCCCGTGGGGGAGCGATCGTCGCGGCCGCCCGGACACTCGGCCTGCGGGTGCTGCTCGTCACCGGGTGGGGTGGGCTCGCGCTGCCGGCGGAGTGCCGCGGCCCCGACGTGCTGGCGGTGCGATCCGTGCCGTTCGACGCGGTGCTGCCGGCTGCGACGCTCGTCGTGCACCACGGCGGGGCCGGCACCTCGCACGCCGTGGCCCGGGCCGGTGTGCCCGCTGTCGTCGTGCCCGTCACCGCCGACCAGCCGTTCTGGGCGGCCCAGCTGCATCGACAGGGGGTGGCTGCCGCCCCGGTGCCGCTGCGCCGTCTGTCGGCCGACACCCTGGTGCCCGCGATGCGCGACGCGATGGGCCGTCGGGAGCGGGCGGCCGAGGTCGGGCGACGCGTCCGGCAGGAGCACGGGGTGCAGCGGGCGCTCGAGGTGCTCGAGTCCCTCTGAGCTGGACCGAGCAGACCTAGATCTCGACCTCGTACGGCTCGCTGTGCAGGAGCTCGTGCACGCCGGAGATGACCTCGCTCGGGCGGAACGGGTACCGGTCGATCTCGGCCTGGTCGCTGATGCCGGTCATGACGAGGACGGTGTGGAGGCCCGCCTCGATGCCGGCCTGCACGTCGGTGTCCATCCGGTCGCCGATCATGCCGGTGTTCTCGGAGTGCGCGCCGATCCGGTTCATCGCCGACCGGAACATCATCGGGTTCGGCTTGCCCACGACGTAGGGCTGCTTGCCGGTGGCCTTCTCGATCATCGCGGCGATGGCCCCCGTCGCCGGCAGGACGCCCTCGGCGCTCGGGCCGGTCGCGTCCGGGTTCGTGACGATGAAGCGGGCACCGCCGAGGATCAGGCGGACGGCCTTCGTGATCGCCTCGAACGAGTAGTTGCGGGTCTCGCCGACGACGACGTAGTCCGGTGCGGTCTCGGTCATGATGAACCCGGCCTCGTGCAGCGCGGTCGTCATGCCCGCCTCGCCGATCACGAACGCCGAGCCGCCGGGCATCTGCGACCGGCAGAAGTCCGCCGTCGCCAGGGCGCTCGTCCAGATGCGCTCCTCGGGCACCTCGAGGCCCGACCAGCGCAGCCGGGCACTGAGGTCACGCGGGGTGAAGATCGAGTTGTTCGTCAGCACCAGGAACTCGGTGCCCTGGTCCTGCCACTGCCGGATCAGCTCCGGGGCGCCGGGCAGCGCCTGGTTCTCGTGGACGAGCACGCCGTCCATGTCGGTCAGCCAGCACTCGACCTCGTCGCGGGATGCCATGGGGTCAGCGTAGTGCTCGCGGCTGCGGGGGACCGGGTGTGCCGTAGGCTGCGGGGAACGCGTTCCCGTACGCGTACCGGAACACGAGGAGGACGCCGTGACCGAGACTGCGCCGGAGACCGCCGGACCGCGCCGCCGCGGCCGACCCCGCGCGCTGACCCGCGACCAGATCGTCGACGCGGCCACGGTGATCGCGAACGAGGAGGGCCTCGACCGCCTGAGCTTCCGCGCCCTCGGCATGGCGCTCGGCGTCGCCCCGATGACCGTGCACCGCACCATCGGCGGCCTCGACGACCTGCACGCCGAACTCGTCCGCCGCACGGTCGACGAGTTCACCGACACCTTCGTCTGGCCCGAGGACTGGCGCGACGTCGTCCGGGTCTTCGCCACCACCTTCCGCGACCTGCTCGTCCGGCACCCGCTGGTCCTCGAGTCGCACAGCAGCCGGGCACCGCTGGCCTCGACCGAGTCGGACGCCGTTGCCGCCACCGTCGTCCGGGCGCTCCGCTCGGCGGGCCTGTCGGACACCGAGGCGATGTACGCCTTCTTCGTCGTCTACGACTTCGTCGTCGGGCACACCGCCGTGCAGGTCGGGCGCGGCGACTCCGAGGCCGGGCGGCCCGAGCGGCACCGGCTGGTCAGCGAGATCCTCGGGCAGCACTCGTACCAGGCACGCTTCACGATGGGGATCGACGTGCTCCTCGACGGCATCGCCGCACGCGCGGCCCGCTGAGCAGTCGGGCATCGCGGCTGGGTCGTGCGTGTGCGCCCGGCGGGCGGCGTCCGGACGGGAGGCGCGGCGGACGCACCGTACGCTGGTCACGTGACCCAGGGCCTCCCGTCCGGCGACCTGCCGGAGCCGACGCCGGCGCTCCCACCCACCCACGAGGCGACGACGCACGGCGTCGGACCGCACCCGCGGCCGTGGCCCGAGGGCCCGCAGTACGACCCGGAACTGCTCGAGCTCGGCGACACCCGCAACGTCGTCGACCGCTTCCGGTACTGGAGCATGGCGGCGATCGTGGCCGACCTGGACACCCGTCGGCACGGCTTCGACGTGGCGATCGAGAACTGGCAGCACGACCTGAACATCGGGTCCATCGTCCGCACCGCGAACGCGTTCCTGGCCGGGACCGTGCACATCATCGGACGGCGGCGCTGGAACCGCCGCGGGGCGATGGTCACCGACCGGTACCAGCACGTGCGGCACCACGAGGACGTCGCCGCGTTCCTCCAGGCCATGCGCGCCGAGGGGCGGCCGGTCGTCGCGATCGACAACACGCCCGGCGCCTCGCGGATCGAGACGGCGGAGATCCCGGCGCGGTGCGTGTTCCTGTTCGGGCAGGAGGGGCCGGGGCTGACGGACGAGGCGGTCTCGGGCGCGGACGGGCACCTGGAGATCACGCAGTTCGGGTCGACGCGGAGCATCAACGCCTCGGCTGCGGCGGCGATCGTGATGCACAGCTGGGTCGTCCGGCACGCGGAGCTCCCCGCCTGACGGAGCGGCGGCGGGTCGCGGCCGGTGGCGTCGGCGGGCCGGTGGCGGCGGCCTCGGCGGGCCGGACTAGCGCTGTGCGGTCGTCCGGCGGGCGACGAGCCTCGGCTCGACGAGCACCTCGGTGGTGGGCAGCGCCGGGTCCGCGATCCGCTCGAGCAACCGCGCGCCCGCACCGCGACCGATGTCGATGCTCCGGTCGTCGATGCTCGTGAGACCGACGTACCGTGAGGCCGCGATCGGGGTGTCGTCGTACCCGATCACCGAGATGTCCTCGGGGACGCGGAGGCCTCTGTCGGCGATCGCGGACATCGCACCGAGGGCGGTCACGTCGTTCGCGGCGAACACCGCCGTCACGTCGGGGTGCTCGTCGAGCAGTCGGTGGGCGCCGGCGACGCCGGTCTCCTCGGTGACGTCGGCGGCAAGGACGACCGCGACCCCGCTGATCGAGGAATCGCCCGTGCCCGCTCCGGCGGCGGCGTCGATGCCCGCGCACCAGCCCTCGAGCCGGGCGTCACTGGCTGCCGACTGCCCGCCGACGAACCCGAGGCGCACGTGCCCGAGTTCGATGAGGTGCTCGGCCGCCATCCGTCCGCCGGCCAGGTCGTCGTTCGCCACGGTGTCGGCGCGGGGCAGCGCTGCCCGGCCTCCGGCGACGACGACCGGGGTGCTGGCGGGGACGACGAGGTCCGGGTCGGGTTCACCCGCGATCACCAGACCCTCGACGCGCATCGACAGGAACCCCTCGACGGGGGAGACGTCGAGGCCGGTGTTGAGGAAGCGGTCCGCGACGACGAGTCGGTGTCCCTGGTCCTGCAGTGATTCGCGGAGGCCGGTGAGCAGATCGACGAACCACTGGTTCCGGAAGTCGTCGAGCACGACGCCGATGGTCCGGGAGCGGGTGCCGGCGAGGGACACCGCCGCGGTCGAGGGGCGGTAGTCGAGCTCCTGGATCGCCGCCAGCACTGCTGCCCGACGCTGCTCGCTGACCCGCGGTGATCGCTGCAGCACGAGGGACACGAGCGACTTCGACACCCCCGCGCGAGCGGCGACGTCGTAGATCGTCGCGGGCTTGGTGTTCCCCATCGTCATCCTCGACCTCCGGCTGCGCACCCGCTGGGTGCGTCAGGCTCGATCGTACCGCTGTCGCGCTCCACGCCCGGGCCAGACCCGACCCGCGCGGCGCGCCCGCCGCCTGCCGCCCGCCGCCGACGGTGTCGTTCGGCTGCGCACAACGGAAGCCCGCCCGAACCACGGGATGCCGCGGTTCGGACGGGTTTCTGTTGGGCCCAAGCGCGGCCGAGCCGCGGCGGCCAGCCGCCGCCCCCCGCGCCCCGGGGCCCGCGCCCGCCGCGCCCCGCGGACGTCAGCCGATCAGGCTCGGCCGCAGGTCGCGCAGCGTCCGCGTCCGCGTCTGCCGCGCCGTGACCAGGTAGGACACGAGCAGCGCCCCGAGCAGCCAGCAGGTCAGGACGCCCGCGTCGCTCCAGGCCGTGGCGAGCGAACCGCCGTACATCGTCTGCCGGATCGCGTCGACGGAGTACGTCATCGGCAGGGCGAAGTGCAGCGCAGCGAGTGGCCCCGGCAATGTCTGCCACGGGAAGGTGCCGCCCGCGGTGACGAGCTGGATGAGCATGAGCACCAGGCCGAGGAACTGTCCGACCGAGCCGAGCAGCACGTTGAGCGTCATGATGATCGCCGCGAAGGTCGCCGACGCCAGGATCATGATGCCGACCGTCCCGCCGGCGTGCACCACGTCGAGGTCCAGCGCGTACCGGACGATCAGGAACAGCGCCGCCATCTGCACGACGCCGAGGAGCGCCGGGGTCAGCCAGCCGCCGAACACGATGCGGAGCGGCCGTCGCACCGCGGTGATCGCGCGCTTCGAGATCGGCTTGAGGATGAGGAACAGCGCGTACATGCCGATCCACGCGGCGAGCGAGATGAAGAACGGTGCCAGCCCGGCGCCGTAGTTCGACGCCGCGGCGACGTTGTCGTCCCCGACCTTCACCGGGTCCGAGATCACCTTCGCCTGCTGGGCGCGCTGCGATGCGTCCGAGGCCGGGATCTTCGTCCGGCCCTTGTCGAGCTGGGACGCCAGTTCCGAGGAGCCGGACTCGAGCGAGTGCAGTCCCTTCGCCAGGGACGTCGCGCCCTGGTCGGCCGAGGCCGCACCGGTCGCGAGCTGCGACGCTCCCGAGGACAGCTGCGGCGCTGCGGCCGCGAGCTTCTGCGTGCCGCCGGCGAGCTGCGCCGCTCCGTCGGACAGCGTCGACGCCCCGGAGGCCGCGGTCGCGATCCCGGAGGACAGCTGCGGTGCCGCGTTCGCGAGCGTCGTGGCGCCTTCCGACACCTGCTGCGCGCCGCTGTTCAGCTGGTCGATCTTCCCCGTCGTGGCGGCGAGCTGCTGCTTGGCGTCCGCACCGGAGCTGTTCGCCCGCTGCACGGCGGAGTCCACCGTGGCGGTGAGTGCCTGCTGCTGCGCCGGCGTGAGGGTGACGCCCTCGGGCAGGTTCGCCGTGATGTCGGCGATGACGGTCTTCGCGTCGAGCGGCTGGATCGCCTGCACGGTGGTGTTCGCCGTGTCCACCTGCCGTGCGAGTTCCGCGTTGCCGGCGGCGACCTTCGCCGCCCCCTGCGCGAGCTGCTGCGTCTGGTCCGGCAGCGCGGCCGTCTGCTGCTGCGCCGACCGGAGGCCCGTGGCCAGCGAGGCCGCACCGGTCGCCACCTGCTGCGCGCCGGAGTTCAGCGTCGCGGTCTGCGACGGCAGCGCGGCCGTGCTCGACGCCAGGGTGGAGGCGCCGGCGGAGAGCTTCGCGGTGCCGGCCTCGAGCGAGTCGGCCCCGTTCGCGGCGGTCGTCGCTCCGGAGGCGAGCTTGCCCGCCCCGTCGACGGCGTCGCCCAGGCTGTCCCGGACGTCGGCGAGTCCGACGAGCAGCGTGCTCGCGGCTTCCTTCCCGACCCGTTCGGCGACGGCGATCCGCATGGTCTTGCCGGCCTGCTCCGCGATGGTCGAGGCGAGGTACGAGTTCGTGTCCGCCGTGGTCATCACGAGCTCGGCGCGCTTCGGGTCGTCGGACTGCGCCGAGGCGAGGGACTCCGAGAAGTCGTGCGGGATCGTGACGACGAAGTCGTACGTGCCGTTGCGGACGCCGGAGCGGGCGTCGGCGGCGGTGGTGCGCTTCCAGTCGAAGGCCCCGCCGTCGATGGCCTGCTTCGCGACGTCCTTGCCGTAGTCGACGTGGTCGCCGTCGAGGGTGGCGCCGGCGTCCTGGTCCACGATGGCGGCCGGGATCTGGTCGAGCTTGGCGTACGGGTCGCGGTTGGCCCAGAGGTAGGCGCCGCCGTAGAGCAGCGGCACGCACATCAGCGCGATGAACGCGAGGCGGGCGAGCGGGGTGGCGGTCAGACGCGCGAGTTCGGCGCGGACGAGCGAGGGGATGGTCACGAGCGGGTCTCCAGGGGAGCGGTTGCGTCAGTTGCGTCTGCGGTGTCGGTCGGGAGGCCCGTGTCGGGCCCGCCGGTCCGGGTCGCGTCCTCGGGACCCTCGGTGGTGGTGTCGATGTCGGTGTCCGCCGCGCCGTCGCGCGGCTCCTGCGGTGCGCGCGGCTCGTCGGCGATGGTGTCGAGCAGGGCCGAGGCCGTCTCCGCCGCGGCCTTCGAGGTCACGAGCACGACGGTCACCCCGCGTCGGGCGATGTCGCGGACGACGGCGAACCAGTCCGCGACCACGCCGCCGTGCCGCTCGGGGGCGGTGATGACGAGTCCGGTGACGTCGGGCCGCAGGAGCGCCAGTTCGGCGAGCAGCCGCACGCGGACGTCGGTCGGCACACGCTGCACGTGGGTGTCGGCCCAGCTCGTCATGCCGAGTTCGTCGAGCACGGTCGCGACGTCGCTGCGCGAGGGTCGGCGTCCGGCGAACGCGAGCTCTTCGTGCACGATGCGCTTCAGGCTCATCACCGGGAACGGCTCGGCGACGCCCGGGGTGTCGACGAGGGCGAACGCGCGTCGGATGCCCGCGGGGTCGTCGTGTCCGTCGAGCAGGACCCGGCCGGTGTCGGGCGTCATCCGCCCGCCGGCGACCAGGGACGCCAGCACGGGGGCCTGTTCGGTCTCGACGGCGACGATGCCCGGGTGTCCGGGGGCGGCGACGGCACTGACGGCGGGCAGTGCGGCGCCGGGTTCGGTGCCGATGCCGACGGCGGCGAGTTCGAGCGTCATGCGGGGTCCTCCGGGAGGGTGGCGGGGAGAGCGAGCAGGGCGGTGCGCCAGTCGACGCCCGCCATGCCGAGGGCGGAGAGGACGACCGTCCGGCGGCCGGCGTCGCCCGGGGTGGCGGAGCGCGTGGCTTCGTCGAGGACCGCCAGGCACGCGCCCTCGACCAGGCGGCCGAGGGTCGCGGCGTCGACGTCGTCGCGGAGGGTGCCGTCGGCGATGCCGAGGGCACAGGCATCACGCACCTGCTCGCGCAGCGGCGCGAACACCGTGGCGACGGTCTCGACGAGCGGACCGCGGACGGCGATGACCGCCATCGAGCGGACGTGCGAGACCTCGGTCCAGAGGGTCACGGCGATCGCGGCCAGCCGGGAGGCCGGGGCCAGCCCGGCGAGGTCGGCTCGGCTGGGCATCGCGGCGAGGATGCGTTCGGCTCCGCCGGCCACGACCTCGCGCATGAGGTCGTCGCGGGAGGGGAAGTGTCCGTAGATCGCACGTCGGGACAGTCCGGCATGGGCGGCGATCGACTCGAGTGAGGCGTCCGGATCGGCCTGCAGGAGGGTTCGGGCGGCCTGGACGAGGGCGGCCCGGTTCTCGGTCGCGTCCCGTCGTGGCGCGCGTGCCGGCCGGTCGGTGGAGGTCATGCACCCCATCGTAATAACCTGCACACCGGTGTGCAACTTTGGAGAACCACAGGTTCTGTCCCCTGAACTGCCGACTCCCCGAGCTGGGGACGAGCACATAGCTTCATCAGAACTTCACCCGGAGTTCGGACAACCCAGGAGTGTGCTGCGTGCCCCAAGTGACACCACCCACCAACCCTTCCCGCCGGTACCGCTCCTCGCGGCTGCTGACCTCGATCGTCGCCGTGGCGGCACTGGCCTGCGGTGGACTCGCCGTCGGCGGTGCAGCCTCCGCGGCACCGGCCACCGCCACCTCGGCCGGCTTCAAGCTCGCCGCCCCACTGCGGAACGCGTCCCCGACGAAGACCGTCAGCGCCTTCGTCCGCACCACGGGCGCCGGGGCACTCGAGGTCGACGCGCAGGCGAAGGGCGGCGACCTGACCCGGTCGAGGACGCCGTCGTCCGCCGCGAAGAGCCGGCTCTCGACGATCCGCTCGACCAACGCGGAGGTCCTCGGTGCCGTCAAGGATGCCGACCGCAAGGCCGCTGAGCTCTACTCGACCGAGTACACCGTCCCCGGCGTCGCGATCGTCGCCGACGTCTCGGCCTTCACCGAGATCGCGAAGCGCTCGGACGTGCTGAGCATCGCGCCGCTGCTGCCGAAGAAGGTCGTCCAGCCGGAGCGGAACGCCTCGGCGGACGCCGCACCCTCGGGTGTCGACCCCGACCGCGTGACGGCCGGTGCCGACGGCGTCACGCCGAAGAACGCCGCGAGCGACCTCTACACGAAGGCCGTCGACGCCTGGACCCAGACGGGTCGCACCGGCAAGGGCGTCAACGTCGCCGTGATCGACACCGGCCTCGACTACACCCAGGCCGACTTCGGTGGCCCGGGCACCACGGCCGCCTACCAGGACGCCCTCGCCAGCACCGGCGCCCCGTCCTCGAGCTGGTACGACCCGTCGAAGTTCCTCGGTGGCTACGACTTCGCCGGCGCCACGTACAACGCGAACCCGTCCGACCCGGACACCTACGACCCGGTGCCCGCACCGGACGCCAACCCCATCGACGGCAGGGGCGGCGACCACGGCACCCACGTCGCCGGCACGGCCGCCGGGTTCGGCATGAACGCCGACAAGACGACCTTCCGCGGCGACTACTCGACCCTGACGCCGCAGCAGGTGCAGGACATGTGGGTCGGCCCGGGCAGCGCGCCGCAGGCCGGCCTCTACTCGCTGAAGGTCTTCGGTGACGGCGGCGGCTCGACCGACCTGACCGGTGCCGCGCTCGACTGGGTGGGGCAGGCCCTGACCGAGGGCAAGAGCATCAACGTCATCAACCTGTCGCTCGGCTCCGACTACGGCGCAGCGGACGACCCCGACAACGCGAAGATCGACGCGCTCACCGCCCGCGGTGTGCTGCCCGTGGTCGCCGCCGGCAACGCGGACGACTTCACCGACATCGGGGGATCGCCGGGCAACGCCGCCGGTGCCCTGACCGTCGCCGCGAGCGCGACCGGGCAGAGCCTGTTCGACGGTGTCGCGGCGACCGCCCCGGCCGACGTCGCGAAGACCTGGCGCGCGCAGTACTCGCAGGACTACCAGGGCACGCTGCCGGTCGAGGGTGACGTCGTCGTCCCGACCACCGACGTCGACGGCTGCACGGCGTTCAGCGCCGACCAGGCCGCCGCGATCGCGGGCAAGATCGTCTGGCTCAAGTGGACCGACGGTGCCCTCGAGTGCGGCTCCGGCGTCCGCTTCGCCAACGTCGCGGCCGCTGGCGGTACCGGCGTCCTCCTCGCCGGCACGGTGAACACCTTCGACTCGGGCATCGCGGGCAACGCGACCGTCCCGGGTGCGGAACTGACCCGTGACAGCGTGACGAGCCTCCAGGCCGCGGCGACGGCTGGGACCCTGCACGTCCGGTTCGCGGACGAGCTCAAGGGCTTCCAGCTCGCCACCGACGCCGAGACGGTGAACACCCTGGCGTCCTTCAGCAGCCGCGGTGAGCACGGTTCCTACGGTGACGTCGTCAAGCCGGACATCGCCGGCCCCGGCGTCAACGTGATCTCGGCCGCCAACGGCACCGGCAACGACCGGCTGTCGCTCAGCGGCACCTCGATGGCCACCCCGCACGTCGCCGGCGTCGCCGCGCTGGCGTTCGAGGCCCACCCGGGCTGGACCGCGCCGGAGATCAAGGCCGCACTCATGAACACGGCCACGCACGACGTGCGCCAGAGTGCGACGGACGGCCAGTCGGCGACCCTGCTCCGCCAGGGCACCGGTCGGGTCGACGCGCTCCAGGCCGTGCAGGACGGCACCACCGTCCGCAGCCAGGAGAACGGGCAGCTCGTCACGGCGTCCTTCGGCGTCGTCGAGGTCGGCGCAGCGACCACCGAGAAGCGCACCCTGCTGGTGCGCAACACCTCGGCCACCGCGCACACCTACCGCGTCGCCTACGAGTCGCGGATCGCGCAGCCCGGCGTCGCGTTCACGCTGAGCGCCGACACGGTCACGGTCCCCGCCGGCGGCACCGCCACGGTGACGGTCACCATGACGATCGCCGACCCGACGCTGCTGCGGAAGGTCATCGACCCGACACAGGTCGCCGTCGAGGGCGGCACACCGCGGGAGTTCGTCCCGGCCGCCACCGGCCTGGTCACGTTCACCCCGGCCGCCGACGGCGTCACGCCCCTCCGACTCGGCGTCTACGCCGCGCCGGAACCGGTCAGCGCCCGGCACGCGGGCGACGTGGGGTTCACGGGCACCGGACGCACCAGCACCATCACGATGACCGGCCGCGGCCTGTCCCAAGGAACCGGGGCGACCGGCTACCAGGCACGCGTCGCACCGTTCCAGCTCGGGGGCACCGACCCGAAGGAGTCGTTCCCGGACGGCACCGCGAAGCAGACGCTCGCCGGCGCGGACATCCGCGCCTTCGGCGCCAACTCCACGGCGCTCGGCCTGGCGGACAACTCGAAGGGCATGGTGTCCTTCGGGGTCCAGACCGACGGCGCCGAGTCGAACCCCGGCCAGTCGAACAACGTCGAGGTGCTCATCGACACGAACCGCGACGGCGATCCCGACTACATGACGTACGACACGAAGTCGGCGACGGCGGACGTGACCATCGTCAAGACGCTCGACCTGCACCAGAAGGACCCGAAGAAGCAGGTCGTGGACACCCGCCCCCTCGGCGGTGTCGCAGCCGGTGTCGACGTCAACACGTTCGACTCCGCGGTCAAGGTGCTGCCGGTGTCGCTCGCGGCGCTCGGCTACACGGCGAAGTCGAAGTCCGGGGTGTTCGACTACTCGGTCGTGACCGAGTCGTCCTACTCACCGACGCTGCCGACCGCCGCGTCCTCGGTGGTCGACGAGACGACGAAGGCGACGTTCAACGCCTTCCAGCCGGCGGTGTCGTTCAAGGCCGACGGTGCGTCGACCCTGACGTACCCGGACACCGCGATCTCGGCCATCCGGTCCTCGGCCACCTCGACCTCGGCGAAGGTGCTCCTGCTGCACCTGCACAACGCGCCGGGCGACCAGGCGGACCTGCTCAGCACGACCTCGGACACGCCGAAGCTCGCGCTGGTGTCGGGTCGCGTGGCCGTGACCGGCTCGCTCAAGGTCGGGACGAGGATGCACGCCCCGACCGGCACCTGGAACGCCAACGGCATCACCTTCACCCGCCAGTGGCTGCGGGACGGCAAGAAGGTGAGCGTGACGACGTCGACCTACAAGACGACGAAGGCCGACATCGGGCACCGGCTGTCGTTCGTCCTGACGGCGAAGAAGTCCGGGTACACGTCCGCCTCGGTGACCTCGCCGCAGTCGGGGAAGATCACCCGGTGAGCGCTGCCGCGCGAGCCTGAACTCGACACGAGCGGGCGGTCCGGGAACGGGCCGCCCGCTTCGTCGTCCGCGTGTCCCCAGTTCGTGGGCGGGATGTGCGCTCACGGGACACGTAGTTAGCCGAACTAGGTACTTCGTGACACTGTTGCAGCATGCGAACGAACACCCTGGTGCAGCTCCGGCAGAACCCGATGGAGTGGCGTCGACGCGGCCTCACCCCGCCGGACGCCATCCAGGCCATGGTGGAGGAACGACTCGCCCAGCCGGGACACACCCAGCCGGTCGGGGACCCCTCCTACGCCGACTTCTTCCTCGGCTGACGCCGCGGTCGCGACGCGACCACCTGACGGACGGGAGGCCCGGTACCAGCTGGTACCGGGCCTCCCGTCCGTCGGACGGCGACCGGGCACCCGCCGTCGTGCCGGTGACGCGGAGATGGCCAGCCGATAGACTCGGGTGGACCACCGGCCGGGACGGCCGTGTGCGGTCCTCCGCCAACGTGAGGAGAACCAGATGCCCGCAGCAGTCATCATCGGCGCCCAGTGGGGCGACGAGGGCAAGGGGAAGGCCACCGACCTCCTCGGCTCCCGCATCGACTACGTCGTGAAGTTCAACGGCGGCAACAACGCCGGACACACGGTCGTCGTCGGCGGCGAGAAGTACGCGTTGCACCTGCTGCCCTCGGGCATCCTGACGCCGGGCGTCACCCCGGTCATCGGCAACGGCGTCGTCGTCGACCTCGAGGTCCTGTTCCAGGAGCTCGACGCGCTGAAGGCCCGCGGCGTCGACGTGTCGAAGCTCCGCGTCTCGGCGAACGCCCACGTCATCACGCACTACCACCGCACCATCGACAAGGTGACGGAGCGCTTCCTCGGCAAGCGCCAGATCGGCACGACCGGTCGCGGCATCGGCCCGACCTACGCCGACAAGATCAACCGCGTCGGCATCCGGATCCAGGACATCTTCGACGAGAACATCCTGCGGCAGAAGGTCGAGGCAGCACTCGACCAGAAGAACCACCTGCTGGTGAAGGTATTCAACCGCCGGGCGATCGACGCCGAAGAGGTCGTCGAGTCGCTGCTGTCCTTCGCCGACCGGCTCCGGCCGATGGTCGCGGACACGGCCCTCGAGATCCACCGGGCACTCGAACGCGGTGAGACCGTCCTGTTCGAGGCCGGCCAGGCCACCATGCTCGACGTCGACCACGGCACCTACCCGTTCGTGACGTCCTCGTCCGCGACGGCCGGTGGCGCCGCGACCGGCTCGGGCATCGGCCCGGGCAAGCTCGAGCGCATCATCGGCATCGTCAAGGCGTACACGACCCGCGTCGGCGCCGGCCCGTTCCCGACCGAGCTGTTCGACGAGTCGGGGGAGTTCCTCCGCGCCAACGGCTTCGAGTTCGGCACCACCACCGGGCGTCCGCGTCGCTGTGGCTGGTACGACGCCCCGATCGCCCGGTACACGGCGCGCATCAACGGTGTCACCGACTTCGTGCTCACCAAGCTCGACGTCCTGACCGGGCTCGAGACGATCCCGGTCTGCGTCGCGTACGAGGTCGACGGCGAGCGTGTGGACGAGGTCCCGGTGTCGCAGTCGGACTTCCACCACGCCAAGCCGGTGTACCAGGAGTTCCCCGGTTGGACCGAGGACATCACCGGCGTGCGTACCTTCGAGGACCTGCCGAAGAACGCGCAGGACTACGTGCTGGCGGTCGAGGCGATGTCCGGCGCACGGATCTCGGCGATCGGTGTCGGTCCGGGCCGCGACGCGATCGTCGTCCGGCACGACCTGCTCGGCCAGGGCTGAGCATGCGGATCCTCTTCGTCTGCAGCGGCAACATCTGTCGGTCGCCGCTCGGTGCCCAGGTGCTCCAGGAGCGTCTCGGTCCGGCCGCGTCCGCGCACGTCATCGAGTCGGCCGGCACCATCGCCGACGACGGTGCCGTGATGGACGGTGCCGCGGCCGCGCAGTCGGTGCGCCTCGGGGGACACCCGGAGGCGCACCGCTCCCGGTACCTGACCGAGCGGATCGCCGGGTCCGCCGACCTGGTGCTGACGGCCGAGCGCTCCCACCGGTCCGCGGCCGTGCAGCTCGCACCCCGGGCCGCCAAGCGGGCGTTCACGATCAAGCAGTTCGCGCGGGTGCTCGACGGTCTCGAGCCCGGCGACCTGGCGGACGTGCACTCGCCCGAGGCCCTGGTCGAACGGGTCGCCCGGCTGCGCGGGACCGTGCCGCCGCCCGCCGACCCGGCGGACGACGACGTGGACGACCCCTACCGTCGCGCGGAGTCCACGCACGTGCGGGTCGCGGACGAGATCGACACCGCACTGACGACGATCGCGGACGCCCTGCGCGCGGTGTCCTGACCGCGGGCGGCTCGCGGCGACGTCCTGCGCGCTGTACCCCGGCCGCGCGGTCATCCGGATGACGAGTACCCCGTTCGGCCCCGCTGTACCCCGATCGGCGGACCACGAGGCCCGGAACTCCGGGCCTCGTGGATGAACATCCGGGGCTGAACCCGTGAATCGACGGGCCTCGCTGTCGACGGCTGCGATCGGTGTCGTAGCGTTCACGTACTGCACCACGTACCCCGAACACGACAGGAGAGCGCGATGAGCACGACCATGAACCGGGCCGCAGCCGGGACCGACGTCACCCTCGACACCGAGACCGTCGACATCGTCGCTGTCCTGGAAGCCGAGGCCGCCAGCAGCGCCCGCGCCTCCCGCGCGAAGACCACCTGGACGCTCGAGGGCGACGACGAGTGGGTCGCCAACTACGGCGGCTACTTCGGCGGCTCCGTCGACAAGCGCGACGGCCGCTACGTCGCGTCGGACACCTTCGGCCTGGTCGTCGGCGACTTCACCTCGCTCGAGGACGCGCAGAACGCGCTCGCCGGGCACCTGCACGTGATGCTGCCGTCGGTCATCCGCCCGACTGCGTAACGCTCTCCGCTCTCCAGACGACGCCCCGCTGGCCACTGGCCGACGGGGCGTCGTGCTTGCTGCGTGCGTCGTGCGTGCTGCGCGTGTGCGGCGACGTCACGTCACTCCGGCAGGCGGTACGACCCCACCGTGATCGCGTGCGCACCCTGCCCGGCGAGCACCCGGACGACCGCGTCGGCCCGGGCCCGGTTCGGCACCGAGTCCTTCGCGGCCCACGACGCCAGGGCCGACTGCAGCTCGTGGCCGTTCGTCACGATGCTCGTCGTCACCGTGCCGCTGCGGTCCTCCGGCTGCACGAACGTCGCGGCCGAGGGCGCCGAGTAGAAGACGCACGTGTCGAACCAGGTGCGGGACACTCCCGTCTGCTCGTCGACGAACCGGGCGAGGCGTCGGGCCTGCACCCGCACCTGCTGGGCCGGCGACGACCCCTTCGCCTTCACCCGGACCTGCCACCAGTTCTCGGCCTCCTGCTCGTGGTTGAGCACGGTCCGGCTCTGCACCTGCACGGCGAACGGCGGAACCAGGGACGACTCGTCGACCAGGTTCCGGAACGCCGGGTGCACCTCGCTCGGTCGGCGCCCGTCGAACACGATGCCGCCCCACCGCTTGCTCTCGATGACCAGGCCGCGGCCGGACTCGGACACGAGCACGTGGTCGGCCTGCGCCACGAACTTCCGCCGCGACCCCTGCTCGGTCTCGCCGACGGGGACGAACACCACGTTCGTCATGAGCACGCCGCTCACGCCGGCGGCTCGGCAGGCTTCGAGGATCGCCTGCTCCGAGGCCGCTTCCCACTTCATGCCCGTCCGCAGCAGTGCACGGCTCTCCTCAGCCTCGGACACCGCCTCTCGGCGACGGGCGTCCGCGGCGGCGACCTGGGCGTCCCGGTCGGCCTGCACCCGCGCGGTGGCGTCCCGGTGCTCGGCCTCGCGCCGGGTGAGCTCCGCGGCACGCTCCCGGTCGGCGGCCTCGAGTTCGGCGCGGGCGGTGGTCTGGTGTCGCCGCAGGAGGACCACCAGGACGACCACCACGACGGCGAGCCCCCCGGCGACCAACCACGGCACGAGGTCGTCGGTCATGGCACCACCCCACCACGGTCGTCGGCCTGGAGGCGCGTCCTGCGTCGGCGCGTCCTGCGTCGGCGCGTCCTCGTCACCTCCGCCGGACGCTCAGCCCGCCGACGCCGAACCCGACCCGGCGAACCGGTCCGTCGTCTCGAGCAGCGCGTCGAGGATCCCCGGCTCGTCGAACGCGTGCCCGGCGTCGTCGATCAGCCGGAACTCCGCCGACGGCAGCGCCCGGTGCAGGTCCCACGCGGTGACCGCCGGGGTGCACATGTCGTAGCGCCCCTGCACGATGACGGTCGGGATGTCCCGCAGCCGGTCGGCGTCGCGGATCAGCTGGCTGTCCTCGAACCACCCGTCGTGGGTGAAGTAGTGGTTCTCGATCCGGGCGAACGCCAGCGCGTACGTCGGGTCCGCGTACCGGGCGACCAGGTCCGGGCGGGGCAGCAGCGTGATCGAGGCCGCCTCCCAGCTGGCCCAGGCGACCGCCGCGGGGCCGTGCACGGCGGGGTCCGGGTCGGCGAGCAGCCGCTCGAACACGCGGACCAGGCCGCCGGGCAGTCGTTCCTCGGGCGCCAGGGGAGCGAGGTACCCCTCCCACAGGTCGGGCAGCACGTTCGCGGCACCCCCCTCGTAGAACCAGTCGATCTCGCTCGGCCGCAGCGTGAAGATCCCGCGGAGCACGAGTTCGGTGACCCGCTCCGGGTGCGTCTCGGCGTACGCCAGGGCCAGCGCGGACCCCCACGAGCCGCCGAACACCTGCCACGCGTCGATCCCCAGGTGCTCGCGCAGCCGCTCGATGTCGCCGACCAGGTTCCACGTCGTGTTCGTCGACAGGTCCGTGGTCGGGTCGCCGGCGTGCGGCAGGCTCCGGCCGCAGTTGCGCTGGTCGAACAGGACGATCCGGTAGCGGGCCGGGTCGAACAGGCGGCGGTGGTCGGGGGAGCAGCCGGCCCCGGGCCCGCCGTGCAGGAAGACGACGGGCTTGCCGTCGGGAGCGCCGCACTCCTCCCAGTACACCTGCTGGCCGTCGCCGACGTCGAGCATGCCGGTTCGGTTCGGTTCGATCGGTGGGTGGAGCTGGCGCACGGGCGTCCTCTCGGCAGTGGCGGGAACGGGCGGGTCGCTGCCACCGTACCGCCGCCCGTGACGCGACCGGACGGCGGACGGGAGGCGCGGGGCGGGCCGGGTGTGGGCCTCCCGGCCGCCGTGGCGGGCCCGTGCCACGATGGGCCCGTGCCTGTCGTCGAGTCCCGCTGCGTCGTCCCGGTCGAGGTGGCGGTCGCGTTCGCCGTCTCGCAGACCCAGGGCGCGATCCGGAAGCGGTGGGACCCGTTCATCCGCCGCCAGCACCTGGTCGGCGGCGCGACCGTGCCGGGCAAGGGCGTCCGCACCTGGACCGTGCAGCGGTTCGGCTTCGCGATGGAGAGCGAGTACGTCTCGTACAACCCGCCGTCGAACGTGGGCATGAAGATGACGAAGGGCTCGTGGTTCTTCGAGCGGATGGGCGGCGGCTGGCGCTTCAGCCCGGCCGAGGGGCAGCCGGGGCACACGCTGGCGGTCTGGCGCTACAACTTCACCTGTCGGCCCAGGTGGCTGGCACCGCTCGCCGAACGGATCGGCGTGCTCGTGCTGCAGCGGGACATCGACCGGCGCATCGCAGGGTTCGCGCGCGGCTGCTCCGACCCGGTGGTGCTGGCGCACGTGGCGGGGACCCCCGCGGCCTGAGTCGCGGTGCCCGGTCGGTGCCGAGCGCCGGCGGCGGGACCGGTCAGAACCAGCGCAGGACGAACTGCTCGAGCACGTTCCGGGCGACCGCGACCGGACCACTCGCCGGCTCGCCGCTGTCCTTGCCGATCGCCCGGAGCAGCGCGGTCTGTGCCTGCTCGTAGTCGCGCCGCTGCTCGCCGGAGTAGTCCTCGGGCGGGGTGGTCCGGCTCGTGCTGACCGACTCCAGCTGCCGCATGCCGTACCGGAAGCCGACCGGGCGCGGGGCGGAGTCGATCAACTGCGCCAGCCGCATGTGCGGGTAGCGATCGGGGGCGCCGGACGCCGCCGCGATGCAGTCCGTCAGTCCGCGCAGGCCGGCCTCGGCGCCACCCGTCCGCAGGTGCACGAGCCGCGCCCGGCTGCAGAGGTCGTAGAGCACTGCCTCGTCCATGCGGTCCCCTTCCGTCCACCGACAGCGTGGCACAGACACCGCCGCAGCGGGACTCCTCCTTTCGATGCAGGTCCGACAGGTGCCTCCCTCCGCCGGTCGTCCCGGAACGGCGGAGTTCCTAGCGTCGACGTCATGACGAACACCATCGAAGCCCGGTCGACGACCGGCACCCCGCGGCAGGACCGCCGCGGCGTCCGGGGCGTGATCACGCGGCACCCCCTGCTGACCTTCTTCACCCTCGCCCTCGGCCTGAGCTGGCTGGCCTGGGTGCCGTACATCCTGTCGCCGCACGGCGTGGGCGTGTGGGACCTCCACTTCCCCGAGGTCCTGGGCACCGCCCAGTTCAGCGGCGTCCTGCCCGGCGCCCTGCTCGGCCCGCTGGGCAGCGCGTTCATCGTGACCGCGGTCGCCGACGGTCGCACCGGCCTCCGCCGCTGGGTGGGACGGCTGTTCCGCTGGCGGGTCGCCTGGTACTGGTACGCGCTGGCGCTCGTCGTCGTGCCGGGCCTGGTCGTCGTCTCGGCGATCCCGTTCGCCGGCGGGGACGTGCACGCCCCCTCCGCCCTGGCGCTCTCGGCCCTGGTGCCCGGACTGGTCATCCAGCTGTTCTCCACCGGCCTGAGCGAGGAGCCCGGCTGGCGCGACTTCGCCCTGCCCCGCCTGCAGCACCGCTTCGGTGGACTCGGTGCCGCCGCGGTCCTCGGTCCGATCTGGGCGCTGTGGCACATGCCGCTCTACCTCAGCGACTGGGGCGGATGGCCGGACGCGCACTGGAGCGAACCGGTCGTGTTCGCCCTCTTCACGATCACGTTCAACGTCGTGATGGTCCAGGTGTTCAACAAGACCGGCGAGAGCCTGCCCCTGGCCATGCTGCTGCACGTCGGGCTGAACAACACGATCTCGTCGCTGTTCCCCGAGATGTACCCGAGCATGACCGGCGGCACGCTGATGATCGGCCTGACGATCATGTCGACCGTCGCCGCCGTGGTGCTGCTCGTCGTCACCCGCGGCCGACTCGGCTACGACCCGGCGCGTCGGGCGCTGCCGATCGACGCCCCGATCCCGTCGCGTGCCACCACGAGCCTCGTAGGATCGCACGATGGCAACCGCTGAGCCGCGCCGGAGTGCGCCCGAGGCGGCGCCCGCGTCCGTGTCGCCTGCGTCCGTGTCGCCTGCGCCCGCGCCGGCCGGCCGGCCCCGCGCGCTCTGGGTCGTCGCGCTCGTCACCTTCGCGGTCGCCCTCGCGCTGATGCTCGCCCTGCCGCCGCTCGACGCCGCCGATCCGGACCCGGTCGGCCCTGTCTCCCGCTACCCGGCCGTCGCCAGCGCGGCGTGGACGATCCTGTCGCTCGGCCTCGCCGCCCAGTCCGCCGGGTTGCTCCTGGCCCGACGGGCGCCGCGCACCATGCTCGTCGTCGCGGCGGCGATCCCGATCGCGGTCGCGGCGCTCGCCCCGCGGTCGTTCGACCTGTTCGGCCTCACCACCCTGCCGGTGGTCGTCGCCGTCGTGCTGGTCGCGCTGCGGGTCCCGCTCGCCCGGCTGTGGCCCGCGCTCGCTGCAGCGTCCGTCCTGGTCGTCACCGGGGGAGCGGTGTTGTGGGCGCTGAACGCGGGCGGCTTCCGCGCCGACTTCGTCCAGGGCCTGACCGGCTCGATCGGGCAGGGCGTCCTGCAGGCCGTCGGCGCGATCGGGCTGCCGCTCCTGATCACCCTGGTCGTGCTGTCCCGCCGCGAGGTCCGCGCCGCCCGCACCGCAGAGGCCACCGCCGTCGACCGGGAGGCCGACGCCCGCATCGACGCCGCGGTCTCCCGCGAACGCGCCGCCATGGCCCGGGAGCTGCACGACATCGCCGCCCACCACCTGTCCGGCATCGCCCTGATGTCCGCCGTCATCGACCGCCAGATCGACACCGACCCCGAGCGTGCCCACGAGGGGGTCCGCCAGGTCCGGGAGCAGAGCACCGCCGTGCTCGAGGACCTGCGCCGCCTGGTCGGCCTGCTCCGCGACGACAGCCCCGCCGAGCGCGCGGTCGAGACCGTCGCCGGGGTCGTCGACCTGGTCGAACGGGCCCGGTTCCGCAGCGACGTCCGACTCGACGTCCTGCCAGCGGCGGCCGGCCCCCGTGCGTCGCGCCCGCTCGGCGACGGCGTCGGACCGCTCGCCCAGCTCGCCGCCTACCGCACCGTCCAGGAGGCCCTCGCCAACGCCGCCCTGCACGCCCCCGGAGCGCCGTGCACCGTCACGATCGACGACCGCGCCGACGACCACCTCGCGATCCGCGTCGAGAACGGGCCGGCCACCGTCCCCGCGGTCGGCAGCACGCCGGCGGGGGGAAACGGGCTGCGAGGCATGCGTGAGCGGGCAGAACTGGTGGGGGCGAGCCTCCAGGTCGGTCCGACGGACGCCGGCGGCTGGACCGTCAGCCTGCGTCTCGGCCGGGAGGACCTGCCCACCCCCGCCCCGCCGGTCACGGACGCGGACACCGCGGCCCGACCCGCGACCGACGCCACGGAAGGCCCCCGATGACCGACACGACGCCCGACGGCCCGACGATCCGCGTCCTTGTCGCCGACGACCAGCCCCTCGTCCGCGCCGGCGTCTCCGCCCTGCTCGACGCGGAACCGGACATCGAGGTGGTGGCCGTCGCCGCCGACGGGGGCCAGGCCCTCGAGCTCGCCCGGAGCACCCGGCCGGACGTGGCGGTCCTCGACATCCGGATGCCGGTCCGGAACGGCATCGAGGTCGCCCGCGAGCTCTGCCGGCCCGACGCCGACCCGGCCGTGCCCGCGCTCATGCTCACCACGTTCGACATGGACGACCTGGTGTTCGGCGCCCTCGAGGCCGGGGCGTCCGGGTTCCTCCTCAAGGACGCCGAACCCGACGTCATCATCGGTGCGGTGCGGCAGGTCGCGGCCGGCAACGGCACCCTCGACCAGGCCCTCACCCGGCGGGTGCTCCGCGAGTTCGCCTCCCGCCGGAGCCTGCAGCCCGTCACCGGGGACCGGGTCGACGGCGTCCTCACCGCCCGCGAACGCGACGTGCTGCTGCTGCTCGCCCAGGGGATGTCGAACGAGGAGATCGCTGCGTCGCTCGTCGTCGAGGTCTCCACGGTGAAGTCGCACCTGGCGCGCATGCTGCCGAAACTCGGCGTCCGGTCGCGCCTGCAGGCCGTCGTCTGGGCCTACCAGAACCGGATCGTCACCGTCCCGGAACCGGACGCGTAGAGCCGATCGGCGCTGGCACGCGTGCGCCTCGCGACCTGCTGTCACTCCACGGGTGCATGATGAGCGCGGCCGTCGTCCGCACGGCCCGGACTGGAGAGCACCACCGTGACCGAGACCCGCGCCTCGTCGCAGTCGTCAGACCACCCCTCGGGTGGGCACGACTCCCAGCCCGGTGACGCCGGCCCCGGCGACGACGCCACGCACCCCGCCAAGGCCGCGCAGCGGCCCACCAGCCGGGAGGCCCCGGGTCGCCGTGGCAAGGCCGGTCTCGCCCTCGCGGCGCTCGGCGTCGTGTTCGGCGACATCGGCACCAGCCCGCTCTACTCGATGCGCACCGTGTTCAGCGTCGACGGCGGCATCGTCCGACCCGTCCCGGAGGACGTGTACGGCGTCATCTCGCTGCTCTTCTGGTCGATCACCATCGTCGTGTCGATCAAGTACGTGCTCGTGCTGATGCGCGTCGACAACCACGGTGAGGGCGGGGTGATGGCGCTCGCCGCACTCGCCCGACGCCTGCACGCCAACCGGCCCGGCGGCACGACGGTGTTCCTGATCATCGGCATCGTCGGCGTCTCGCTGTTCTACGGCGACTCCGTGATCACCCCGGCGGTGTCGGTGTTGTCCGCGGTCGAGGGCCTGGGTACCGCTGCCCCGTCGGTCGAGCACCTCATCGTGCCGATCGCGGCCGTGATCCTCATCGGGCTGTTCATCGTGCAGCGATTCGGCACCGCGAAGGTCGGCGCCTCGTTCGGCCCCGTCATGCTGCTCTGGTTCGTCGTCATCGCTCTCGCCGGCATCCCGCGCATCGTCGAGCACCCGGGCGTCCTGCAGGGCCTGTCCCCGACGTGGGCGATCGCGTTCCTGTTCGCGCACCCGTTCATCACCTTCATCGCGATGGGCGCCGTCGTCCTCGCCATCACCGGAGCCGAGGCGCTGTACGCCGACATGGGCCACTTCGGGCGGATGCCGATCCTCCGGGCCTGGTTCTTCGTGGTGTTCCCCGCGCTCGTCTGCAACTACCTGGGCCAGGCGGCGCTGGTGCTCGAGGACCCGACCGCCACGAAGGACCCGTTCTTCCTGCTGTTCCCGAACTGGGCGCAGCTGCCCGTCGTGATCCTGGCGACCGCGGCGACCGTGATCGCCAGCCAGGCCGTCATCTCCGGCGCGTTCTCGCTGACCCGTCAGGCCGTGCAGCTCGGACTGCTGCCGCCGCTGACCATCCGCCAGACCTCGAAGCGCGAGGGCGGCCAGGTCTACCTGCCGGCCGTCAACCTGCTGCTCTTCATCGGCGTCATGGCGATCATGCTGGCGTTCCGGTCGTCGGCTGCACTCGCCACCGCGTACGGCGTCTCCGTCACCGGTGCCCTGGTCGTCGACACCCTGCTGCTGCTCGTCGTCGTCAAGCCGCTCTGGCGCTGGGCGACCTGGAAGCTCGTCACCGTCGCCGTGGTGTTCGGCGGCCTGGAGCTGACCTTCCTCGCGGGCAACCTGTCGAAGGTCCTGCACGGCGGATGGGTGCCGCTGCTCATCGCCCTCGCCGTGATCACCCTGATGACGACGTGGCACCGCGGCCGGCAGCTCGTGCAGATCGAGCGGCGGAAGCGTGAGGGCTCGCTCGCCGAGTTCATCGAGACCGTCAACGCCGACCACATCCCGCGCGTCCCGGGCATCGCCGTGTTCCCGCACCCGAACAAGGAGACGACCCCGCTCGCACTCCGGGCGAACGTCGAGCACAACGGCGTCGTGCACCAGCGGGTCATCATCGTGTCCGTCCTCACCGCGAACGTGCCGCACGTGGCGCTGGAGGAGGCCTTCCGTCGCGACGAGCTCGGCTACGACGACGACGGCATCGACCACATCACCATCACGTTCGGGTTCTCCGACGACCAGGACCTGCCCGCCGCGATGCGTGCCGCGTGTGCCGGTGGCGTGATCGACCTGTCGCAGGAGGACATGTCGAAGGCGTCGTACTTCATCTCGCGCGGCGCACTCCGGACCGGGGCGGGCAAGGGCGGCATGGTGTCGTGGCGGCGGAAGCTGTTCGTCGCGATGGCGCACAACGCTGCCGACCCGGCCGCGCGGTTCGGGCTGCCGCTCCGCCGCACGGTGACGATGGGCAGCGACGTCGAGGTCTGACGCGCGCCGCGCCGCGCCGCGCGCCGCGCGCCGCGCCGCGCGCCGCGCGCCGCGCCGCGCGCCGCGCGCTGCGCCGCGCGCTGCGCCGCGCGCTGCGCCGCGCGCTGCGCCGCGCGCTGCGCCGCGCGCTGCGCCGCGCGCTGCGCCGCGCGCTGCGCCGCGCGCTGCGCCGCTCGCCGAGCCTCGGCTGGGCGGACACATTGCGCCCGTCGGCAGCCGCAGAGTGTCCGCCGGGCCGAGCCTCGGCGTGGGTGGCCGGCGCGCGGCGCGCGGCGCGGCGGCCGCGGCTAAGCCGGGAGGCGCTCGGCGGCACCCGGGACGACCAGCTGCCACGGGCCTCCACCCCGGACCCGCGTCAGGTACAGGCGGTAGCTACCGAACTCAGCGAGCGGGTCGCCGTCGACGTACTCGACGGGCTGGCCGCTCGACGTGCACTGGTCGGAGGTCGCGATCACCTCGATCCGGTCGCCCAGCGTCCGGCCCTTCCGCACGTCGGTGATCGCTGCCTCGTACACGCGGTACTCGCCGGAGGCCTCGACCGTCCGGTCCGTCGAGCGGACATCGGCGTCGACGATCAGTGACGACTGCTGCGCCTGCTCCGCTGGGGTCAGCGAGACGTGGTCGATGCACTGCCCGCTCCTGATCCCAGCGCACCCGGCGAGCCCGCCCCCGAGCACACACGCGATCCCGAGCGCCAGCGCTCGCTTCCCCCAGCCCATGCCGTCAGTGTGCGGCACGCGCCCGCCGCCGTCCAGGGCTCGCCGAGCCTCGGCCCGGCGGACGAGACTCGCGCCCCGGAGCCCGCAGAGTGTCCGCCTGGCCGAGGCTCGGCCGAACTTCCGGGCCGCGCCGCACCACCTACCGCCGCAGGCGCGCCAGCTCGCTCCGGTAGCTGCTCAGCTGCGTGACGAGCACCTCGCTGGCCCGGGAACCGCTGAGGTCCCCGAGCAGCCGGTCGACCCGCCGGAGCACCGCCTGCTGGTCCGACCGGGAGAGCCCGTGGAACCGGTCGGCGTCCGGCAGCTGCCCCGGCCACCCGCCGTGCTCCGAGGTCGCGGCGGTGGTCTGCACGGTCGTCGAGGTGGTCGCGGGACGCACGGTGTCCGACGAGGCCTGCGGGCTCGCGATGGTCGCCGCCGCGACGCCCGTCCCCGCGATCGCCAGGATGAGCGCCAGGGTGGCCAGGCTGACAGCGGTCTTCTTCTGCATCTCGTGCTCCGTTCGACGGCCGCTCACCGCGGCGCTGCCGCGGAGTGCGGCAGACCGCTCACTGCGGCAGGTCCAGCCTCCGACGAGGCGGGCGCAGGGCGCATCGGCGGAAGGTGGTGGGCCTCCCGTCCGTTCGACTGATCACCGGCCGACGCGCGCTCCGTCCTTCGGAGGAGGCGCGGAGTCGCCCTGGGCGGCTAGCCTCACGCCATGCGTCCACTCTCGATCCCGCCGTGGGCACGTGCTGCCCTGGCCGGGATCGGGTTCCTGGCGGTGGCCCTCCTGGCGATGGAGGGGCTGCACCGCGCCGGCTGGTACCCGACGAGCCTCGACGACTACCGGATCACCGCGGCCCTGGTCGCGCTCTGCATCGGCGTCGGCCAGCGCCTGCCGTACCCGCTGCTCGTGGTGGTCGGGGTCGTCGTCGGCTGGCCGATGTGGACGTTCGGCGTGCCGACGGTGCGGCTCATCCCGCTCGTGATCGCCGTCTACCTCGCCTGCGCGGCCGGGCGCCGGGTGCTCGCCGTGCTGGCGGTCGTGGTCGTGCCGACGCTGTCCGCGCTGTTCCTGCCGCTCGCGTTCGCCCCCGCGGAGTCCTGGGTGCTCGCCGTCCAACGGTGGCCCCTCGCACTGCTGCTGGGCCGGACGCTCCTGGAGACTTCCGACTGGTCGACGATCGTCCTGATGGGGATCCTGCTCGTGGCGTCCGCGTTCCTCGGTCGCGCCACCGCCCGCCGTCGTCGTTCCGAGCTCGTGCTGCAGCGGCGCAACGAGGAGCTCGTCCGCCTGCGGGAGGCCGACCAGGCCCGCATCGCCTCCGAGGAGCGGACCGCCGTCGCCCGCGAGGTCCACGACGTCGTCGCCCACCACATGGCCGCCATCGTCGTCCGCTCCCAGGCCCTGGTGCGGGTCGGTGTCGCGGACCAGGCCGAGTTCGCCGAGTACGCCTCGTGGGTCGCGGGCACCGGGCAGCAGGCGCTGTCCGAGATGCGGAAGGTCGTCCGGGTCCTCCGCGCGGGCGGGGACGGCGGCACGACCGACGCCCCGGTGTCGCTGCGGAGTGCCCTCGAGGCCGCCGTCGACCGCGTCCGCGCCACCGGTGTCCGGGTCGACGCCGACCTGCGCGTCCCCGAGACCCTGGGCGTGATGCAGGACTTCGCCGTGCTCCGCGTCTGCCAGGAGGCCCTGACCAACACCCTCGTGCACTCCGACGGCTCCTCGGTGCGGATCAGCCTGGCCGCGTCCGAGGACCGCATCCGCCTGGAGGTCCTGGACGACGGCGGCTCCGGCGGCAGCCCCCGGGTGCCCGAGCTCGCCGCCGGTGGCGCCGGGATCCGCGGGATGCGGGAGCGCGCGGCCTCGATCGGCGGGGTCCTGGACGCCGGACCGGCGGAGGGCGGCGGGTGGCGCGTCACGCTCGAGGCACCCCGGGAGGCCCGTGGCCAGACCGCGGGCAGCGTCCGGCCCGTCCCGGGGTCGGGTGCTGGGCCGGCCGGGCCGGCTGGGCCCGTCGGCCTGGCTGGGCAGGCATCGGCTGGCTCGGCTGCTGCTGCTGCTGCTGCTGCCGACCGTCGGGTGGTCGCGTCGTGATCCGCGTGGTGATCGTCGACGACCAGGCCGTGGTCCGCACCGGCCTCAGCATGATGGTCGACGCCGAACCCGACCTGACCGTCGTCGGCCAGGCACCGAACGGGGCCGAGGCGATCGCCCTCTGCGTCGACCTTCGCCCCGACGTGGTGCTCATGGACGTGCGGATGCCCGTGCTCGACGGCATCTCGGCCACCCGCTCGATCGTCTCCGCCGGTACCGCGGGGGCGGTCGTCATCCTGACCACGTTCGACGACGAGGAGTACCTGCTCGACGCCGTGCAGGCCGGTGCGCTCGGGTTCCTGCTCAAGGACGCGGGCCCGGACCTCATCGCCGCCGGGGTCCGCGCCGCCCACACCGGCGACACCCTGATCGCGCCGTCGATGACCCGCGCGCTGCTCGAGAACCGGTTGCTCGGGGTGCGGTCCGGCAGCGGCACTGCCGGCAGTGTTGCCGGTGGCGCTGCCGGCGGCGCTGCCGGTTCGGCCACGCCTGCGCCGCCCGCCGAGCACGCCCCAGCGCTGGCGTCACTGAGCGCACGCGAGCGGGAGGTCCTCACCGCCCTGGTCCGCGGCGCCAGCAACGCGCAGATCGCGAAGGACCTCTGGATCAGCGAGGCCACCGTGAAGACCCACATCAGCAGCGTGCTCGGCAAGGTCGGGGCCGCGAGCCGCGTGCAGGCCGTCGTGTTCGCCTACGAGAGCGGCTTCGTCCGTCCCGACTGGTCCGCGTAGCGCCGGGCGCGCCGGCGCGTTTCGCGCTGGGCGACAGTGCTCGCGTGCGGCGGTGCGAGCGCTGTCGCTGGGGCCGAGCCTCGGCCTGGCGGACAGTTCGTGCCTGCCGGGGGCCGCAGCATGTCCGCCCAGCCGAGCCTCGGCCGGGAGGCGCGGCGCGGGGCGGGGCCGGGGCGGGCCTCCCGTCCGGCGCGGTTCGCGCTGGGCGACAGTGCTCACGTGCGGGGGCGCGAGCGCTGTCGCTGGGGCCGAGCCTCGGCCTGGCGGACAGTTCGTGCCTGCCGGACGGCGCAACATGTCCGCCCAGCCGAGGCTCGGCGGGAGACGCGGGGCGGGGCCAGCGCGGTTCGCGCTGGGCGACAGTGCTCGCGTGCGGCGGGGCGCGAGCGCTGTCGCTGGGGCCGAGCCCCGGCCTGGCGGGAGCTGGTTCGAGCGTGGTGGGTGACAGCGCTCGACACTGGTGCTCGAGCGCTGTCGCCAGTCCCGACTCGGAGGTCGGTCAGTCCAGCGTCAAGCGGATGTGACGTTGGTGAAGTGCGCGATGAACTCCGGAGTGATTCCGTAGAACGTCTCGGTGAGGTTGCCCTTGCTCAGGCAAGACGAGTCTCCGGCGGCCATCTGCGCCGAGAACTTTACTTTTTGTCCTTCCTTCATGGCTACGAGGTTGTTGAAGAACGGAGCGGACGGATCTATCAACGTCTGGTCGTTTAGGTCCGAGAAAGCGTTGTTCCACGTCATGACGGTGATCCCAGATGCAATCTCGACCTCGACGTAGGCCTTCCCCTCCCCATTTGCGCCGATGTTCTTGATCTTCCCGGTCCAGTCGGTAGCGGCGGCGTCGCCAAGGGTCGTGCAGAGAGAAGCATCGCGATTCCGAAGCGCCTGAGAGCGCTGCAGGTCAGTGAGGTCGCCGCGAAGGTCAGCCGTGGTTGCCTGCACGCCCGCGATGAAGGCTGCTTCATCGGCTGGGTACGTTCCGAACTCGCCGTCTGCCGGCGATTCGGCCTCAGCCGGTGCTTTCGCTGCCGGTTCCGAAGCTGCCGGCGCCGGAACAGGTGCTGGCTTCGTGCTCTTCACCGGAGTTGTTTCTGCATCCTTTGACGGTGCCTGCGTAGCTTCGGTCGTGGATGCGCTGCGGCTGCGCTCGTACCCGTCTTTGAAACCGTCCGAGAAGTCGCCGGCACTGGCGACACTGACAGCTATAGCCACGACCAACGCAGCCGCTCCTTCGATGAGGCCGGCGAGGGCTCGCCCGTGCGGGTGCCCAGCTTTGCGGAGGCCGATGATCCCGAGGATTACCGCCGGGATTGCGAAGAGCCATGCAATGTACGAGAGGCCCGGAACGATCGACATGATCGCGGCGACGATGCCCAGGACCATCGCCGTCGTACCCACCCCGCTCCTCGCTGGCTTGGGCGGAGGTGACACCTGTTGGAAGTGGGGAGGGCCGTTCGAATCGAACGCGGGCGGCGTGAAGCTCATGTCGACAGTTTCTCAATCCTTGGAGTCACCTGAGTATCCCCAAAGTGGGTGACGTTCTACGACCCGAGCGATCGCTGTCGCTGGGGCCGAGCCTCGGCCTGGCGGACAGTTCGCGCCTGCCGGACGGCGCAACATGTCCGCCCAGCCGAGGCTCGGCGAGCCCGGCCCGCCGGCCCGCGCCGGCGTCAGGCGCCGCGGCCCCGGGACAGCGGCGCAGCCGCGACCTCGGTCGGCTCGGCCGGGGCGGCCTCGCGGCGGATCGCGATGACCGTCACGTCGTCGTCGTGCGGCACCTCGGCCGCGCGCTCCGCCAGGGCTGCGACGAGCGCCGCCGGCGACCGATCGGCACGCGCGAGCTCGGCGACCGAGTCCACGGCGTCGTCGCGTCCGCCGAACAGGTCGAGTACGCCGTCGCTGAACGAGATGAGCAGGTCGCCCGGCTCGAGGGTCCCGGTGGTGGTCGCCCACTCGTCCCGGAGGCCCATCCCCAGCGGCAGGTCGACCGAACGCAGGCGCTCCACCCCTCCGGCAGCACGGAGGATGAAGCTCAGCCCGTGCCCGGCGTCCGCCCACTGCAGCGACCCGTCGTCGTCGATGCGGGCGTGGAACAGCGTGGTGAAGGTGACGTCCGTGCCGGCACCCTCGGCGGCGAGGCCGTCGGAGGCACGGCGCAGCGCCTCGGACGCATCGTCGACCGTGCGGGCACTCCGGATCGTGGCCCGGACCGCGGCGGCGATGAGCCCGGCGCCGACGCCCTTGCCCATCACGTCGCCGAGCCCGACGGCGATGCCGTTCTCGGTGCGGTACCAGTCGAAGAAGTCGCCGCCGACGCTCTTCGCCGGCATGCAGGCCCCGGCGACGGTGACGCCCTCGCCCAGGCCGTCGCTCGAGGTCGGCAGCAGGGAGCGCTGGACGGCGGCGGCGCGGTCGATCTCCTCGCGGACCAGGCCCTCGCTGTCCTGGGCCGAGCGCACCGAGCGGCGGGAGCGGCGGGAGAGCTCGTGCACGATGACGGCGACGGTACCGAACACGACGACGGTGATGCCGAGGCGCACGAGCTCGCTCGGTCGGGGTGCCATGCCGGGCTGCAGGACGTAGGGCGCCAGGATCACGAGCGTCACGCCGATGACCGAGTAGACGATGGTCCGACGGCCGTTGAGCGAGGCCCACCACACCACCGGCAGCACCACGAGCGAGGTGAACACGGACGCCCCGGCCCCGGTGCCGGTGCGGAAGAAGGCGAGCGAGACGAAGTCGACGGCCAGCAGGATCGGCACGAGGGGGACCGCACGCGGGAAGTGCGCGGCGAACGCGGCGAGCAGGGTCGCGACTGCCGTGGCGACCAGGCTGGCGAGGAACATCGGCATGTCGCTGATCTCGAGCGTCGGCAGCAGCAGCGTCAGCAGCGCACCGAGGGCCAGCAGGCCGCTGATCGGAGCCTGCCGGACGAAGGGGTTGTCGATGACGCTGGTTGGGCGAGACATGCTCAGTGGAGGCTACTGGAGAACCGGGCGCACAACGGGGTGTCGGCCCGAAGAGGGGCCACGCCGATCGACAGGTGTCGGGCAGGACCGGCGTCGGGCACGACAGGTGTCGCGCAGCGAGGGGGGCCCGGACCGTCACCCGGCGCGGGCGCCCCCTAGACGCCCGCGTCACGATGTGGGGGAACTGTAGGGCCTCGAAGGTCCCGCTGGGAAGACCGCACGCGAGATGCGTCACGTCGTCGACGCTCCGCGGACCGGCCAGGAGGCGCGGGTCACGTCAGCAAGGCCCGATCGCGTCAGGCAGGAAGCCCGGTCACGTCAGGCAGGAAGCCCGGTCAGGTCTGGCAACGAGGCCGGGGCATGTCAGCGCGGCCAGGTCGCGATCACCGCGACGGCGTTGAACAGCACGTGCGCCAGGATCGCGCCCCCGATGCGGTTCGTCATCGCGACCAGGGTGCCGGTCAGCGACCCGAGCGCGAAGATCGTCAGGAACACCCGGAAGCCCTCGAGCTGCGTCCCGGCGGCGCCGAGCAGGACGTGCAGGACCGCGAACAGGAACGCGGTCAGCAGCACGGCCAGGAACCGGGTGCGCGGGGTGAGTTCGGCGGCCATCCGGCGCTGGAAGAGCCCGCGGAAGAAGACCTCCTCGAGGAACGGGCTGACCAGCACGATGCCGATGGCGGACACGATGAGCAGCGTCTCGTCCGGCGTCCCGAGGCTCGGCGCCGGCGCGAGCCCGGTCGAACCGGTGAAGGCCAGGCCGAGGAACACGTCGAACACCCGGCACAGGATCACGATGCCGATGGCGAAGATCGCGTCGCCGACCCCGAGACGCAGGCGTGCCGCACGGTCCGTGCTCGCCGATCGACGCAGCACCCACACGATGCCGGCGATGAGCGGCAGCCAGACGGCGACGTCGGCGACCAGCACCTGCAGGACGGGCGGCTGGATCGAGCCCGAGGTCGTGAACCCGGACGCGACCCGGGCCAGGATGACCGCCACTCCCAGGGCGACCAGCAGGATCACGAGGTCCCGCTGACGGCTGGTGTCGGGCTGGGCGCTGGCCACGTCGGACTCGGTGCTCATGGGCTCACCGTAGAGGACGGGAAGCCCAGAACGGCAGATACAGCCGAGCGTTGCTCGATCATGTGGCACTATTTGAATGCCGTACACCGGGACATCCCCGGTGCACCTGTGCTGGGAAACACAGGAGAGCGGCGTGATCGTCGGGGAAGGCGGGCCGCGTGGAACTACGCGACTACATCACCGTGCTGCGGAAGGGATGGGTTCTCATCCTGGTCCTGGCACTCGTCGGAGTCGCCGCTGCTGCGGGCTTCTCCCTGATGAAGAAGCCGGTCTACTCGGCGTCAGCGCAGGTGTTCGTGTCGACGGAGACATCGGGCAGTGCGAGTGACCTGGCGCAGGGGAACACCTTCACCCAGCAGCGGGTCCTGACGTACTCGAACCTGGTGTCGACGCCGATCGTGCTGCTGCCGGTCATCGCGAAGCTCCAGCTCGACATGAACGCCGACCAGCTCGCGACGATGGTGTCCGCGACCGCGCCGACGAGCACGACCCTGATCGCGATCAACGTCAACGACACGGACCCGGTCCAGGCGGCGGACATCGCGAACGCGACCTCCCAGAGCCTGACCAACGTCGTCGAGGACATCGAGGCCACCGACGCCGACGGCAAGAGCAGCGTCAAGCTCACCCGCGTGAAGCAGGCCGACGTGCCGAGCGTGCCGGTCAGCCCGAACGTGCCGGTCAACGTCGCACTCGGGCTGCTCGTCGGGCTCGCCCTGGGCGTCGGCATCGCCGTGCTCCGCGAGACGCTGGACAACCGCGTCCGCACCGAGCAGGACGTCGAGAAGATCAGCGACAAGCCGGTCGTCGGTGGCATCGCCTTCGACAGCAAGGCCTCGGAACGTCCGCTCATCGTGCAGGTCGACCCGCGCAGCCCACGCGCCGAGTCCTTCCGCACACTCCGGACGAACCTGCAGTTCCTGGACATCGGCACCGGCGCGCGCACCTTCGTGATGACGTCGTCCGTGCAGTCCGAGGGCAAGAGCACCACGGTCGCCAACCTGGCCATCGCGCTCGACAGCGCCGGGTTCCGCGTGATCCTCATCGACGCCGACCTCCGTCGTCCCCGCGTCGCCGAGTACATGGACGTCGAGACCCACGCCGGTCTGACCGACGTGCTCATCGGCCGCGCCGAGCTCGAGGACGTCGCCCAGCCCTGGGGCCGCGGCAACCTCGTCGTCCTGCCGGCCGGACAGATCCCGCCGAACCCGTCCGAGCTCCTCGGTTCCCGCGCCATGCAGGACCTGATCGAGCGGCTCGAGGGCGAGTTCGACTACGTCCTGTTCGACGCCCCGCCGCTGCTGCCCGTCACCGACGCCGCGATCCTGGCGAAGAAGGCCTCCGGCGCGATCGTCGCCGTGGCCTCGGGCAAGACGCACAAGGGCCAGTTCGCCGCCGCCGTCTCCGCACTTGAGAGCGTGGGCGCGCCCATCGCCGGCTTCGTCATCACGATGATGCCGGTCCGCGGCCCGGGTGCCTACGGCTACGGCCGGTACGGCTACGGGTACGGCTACGGCATCGAGGACGAGGACGCCCCGAAGGTCAAGCCGCCCAAGCGCGGCGGCAAGAAGCTCGGCGCGTTGAGCCGCGCTGAGCGCTGAGACGGGGTCGGGGGACATGGCCGCTCGCCGGGGGACCCGAAACCTCGGCTCGTCGCTCACGCGGACGACCCTGGTCTGGGTCGCCATCGTGATCGTCGTGCTGGTCGTCATCGACATCGCACTCGTCACGCTCGCCCTGGGGCGGACCGCCCCGAACGCGGGCGACCCGGCTGGTCCGATCCCGACCTTCTCCAGCTCGCCGCGCACCGACGAGAGCGCGTCGCCGACGCCCACGGGGACCGCTGACGCCGTCGCCTCGCGTCGGTCCCTCTCCGCGGTCGACGGCCAGGAGGCATGGCGCGCGTCCGGTGGGACGTGCGGCGGATCCGCACCCACCCTCGAGCACACGACCGACGCGGGCGCGACCTGGAAGCCGGTCGCGCTGGGTGCCGACGTGTCGTCGGTGATGGCGATCCGTGCCTCCAGTGCGGACCTGACGATCCTGGCCGGTGTCGGAGCCGAGTGCACGCCCACGGTCCGGTCCAGCACCGACGACGGCGTCACCTGGACCGCTGGCGCCGCCGGGGCGGCCGGAGCCGGCGTCTCGCCGGCGGGCCTGGTCCTGTCGACCGGAGTCGTCGACCCGCCCTGCAGCGAGCCGGTCGAGGCGTTCCAGGGCAAGCAGACCGCCGTCGTGATCTGCGACGGGCACCTCGAGTGGCGGGCAGGCTCCGGCGACTGGGTGGACGTGCCGCTCGCCGGTGTCCGCTCGATCGCCGACGCCGGCAACGAGTACTCGCTCGCACGTGTCGGCGCGACGACGTGTGCCGGGGTGCAGGTCGAGTCGATGCCCGCGATCAGCGTCACGCCCGCGACGACCACGACCCCGCTCGGCTGCGATGCCGACGCCACGACCGACGGCCCGATCAGCCTGGCCCGAGCCGGCGAGGACGTCTGGCTCTGGGCCGGCGACACCGTCGCGGTCTCGACCGACGGCGGGGCCACCTGGTGAGCCGGTGGTCGAGATGACCGCGGGCGCGGTGCGGGTCTCCCCGTCGACAGGGTCCACCGAGGAGTGGAGCCGGTCGTTCTCGCGCCGTGTCCTGGTCACCGACCTGCTCGCCCTGTTCTGGGTCGTGTTCGGCGTGCAGATCGCCTGGCTCGGCCTGGACTCCAACCTGGCCACCAACACGGCCGACCTGCGCCTGAGCTACACCGGCATCTCGATCGTCGTGATCGTCGTCTGGATGACCGCCCTGGCGCTCTACGACACCCGCGGACACCGCGTGATCGGTGTCGGCAGCACCGAGTACCGCCTGGTCGCCGACGCCAGCGTGCGCGTCTTCGGCTTCCTGGCGATCGTCGCGTTCCTGCTGCACGTCGACCTGGCCCGCGGCTACATCCTCATCGCGTTCCCCGTCGGCATCCTGGTCCTGCTCACCTCGCGGTGGATCTGGCGCCAGTGGCTGGTCGCCGAGCGCAAGCGTGGCAACTACTCGGCCAAGGTCCTGCTCGTCGGCTCGACGAGCAGCGTGCTGCACCTGGCCCGCGAGCTCGGCCGGTCCCCGGAAGCCGGCTACCGGGTCGTCGGAGCAGCCGTCTCCGCCGGCACCCACGGCGTCCTGCCCGGCTCGACCGTGCCGAGCTTCGGCGGCTTCGACGACCTCACCGCCGCCCTCGCCACCACCGGGGCCGACACCGTCGTCATCACCAGCGCCGACGACCTGCCGCCGGAACGCGTCCGCCAGCTCAGCTGGTCGCTCGAGCCCGGCCGCCAGCACCTGGTCGTCGCCCCGAGCCTGACCGACATCGGCGGTCCCCGCATCCACACCCGCCCGGTGCAGGGTCTGCCGCTCATCCACGTCGAGACGCCGACCTACACCGGCCGCAAGCTCTACACGAAGCGGGCCTTCGACATGATCGGCTCGACGCTGCTCATCCTGGTCCTGTCGCCCGTCCTGCTCGTCCTGGCCGTGCTGGTGAAGACCACGTCGCCGGGGCCGGTGTTCTTCCGCCAGGAACGCGTCGGTCTGAACGGCAGCACCTTCCGGATGATCAAGTTCCGGTCCATGGTCGTCGACGCCGAAGCCCGCCTGCAGGAGCTCAGCCAGCTGGACCGGGCTGCGGGCAACGACGTGCTGTTCAAGATGAAGAACGACCCCCGCGTCACCCGGGTCGGGGCGTTCATGCGGCGGTACAGCCTGGACGAGGTGCCGCAGCTGTTCAACGTCCTCATCGGCGACATGTCGTTGGTCGGGCCGCGCCCGCCGCTCAGCCGTGAGGTCGCGCGCTACGACCAGCACGTGCACCGCCGTTTCCTCGTCAAGCCGGGCATGACCGGGTTGTGGCAGGTCAGCGGGCGGTCCGACCTGTCGTGGGAGGACTCGGTCCGTCTCGACCTCTACTACGTCGAGAACTGGTCGATGGTCGCCGACATCGTGATCCTCTGGAAGACCCTCCGAGCCGTCCTCCACAGTAGTGGGGCGTATTGATGGCCCGTAAGGGGCGCGGTGGTCACCGCGGCCTGGCAGGGGTCCTCAGCAGCGCCGGCGCCGGTGTCGCCGGACTGATCGCCGGTATCGTCCTGCTGCCCGTCATCATCAGCACGGTGTCCGCCGAGCAGTACGGGATCTGGCTCGTGGTGTCGGCGATCGCGCAGTACCTCAACTACTCGGACCTCGGGGTCGGCACTGCGATCGTCCACTTCGGGTCGCGCGCTCGAGCCGGCGGTGAGGAGCGCGACCTCGGGGCGTTCCTGCAAGCAGGACTCATCTGGAACACGCTGGCCCTGGTGGTCGTGGCACCCGTGTTCATGGTCGTCGCCTACCTGTACCTCTGGTCGGGCAAGGCCCAGGACGTCCTCACGCAGCCCGAGTCCGTGACGTTGCTGCTCGTGGGTGTGGCGATGCTCGGAGCACTGCTCCTCAAACCGTTCGGCTCGGCGCTCAACGGCGCCGGACTCCTGCCGATCGAGCGACGCAACCAGGCGATCGGGGTGCTCGTCCGGGTCGTGCTGACGCTCGTCGCGTGCCTGGTCCTCCGGGACATCGTCTTCGTCGCGATGGCCGAGGCGATCGCCGTGATCGTGCCGGTCTGCTTGTCCTGGGCAACGGTCCGCACGCGGAAGCTCGCGCAGATGAAGTGGGCCGGGTTCCCCGGGGGAACGCTCCGCTACATGCTCTCGTACAGTGTGCGGTCGTTCGCGGTGAACGCCGTCGGCGCGTTGCTGCTGCAGGCGGGGACCATCGCGGCCGGCATCACGCTGCGGCCGCAGGACGTCACCTACTACAACGCTGCCTTCCGGGTCTACACCAGCGTCCGACAACTCATCGGGTGGGCCAACGATCCCTTCCGTCCGGCGCTGAGCCGTCTGAACGTGGCTGCACCTGCCGAAGCGCGACGGGCACTGTTGTCGATCTGCTTCGTGACCCTGTCGCTCAGCGTCGCGGGTTGCGCCGTCCTGATTATCGCAGCGCAGGACGTCGTCCGCATCTGGCTCGGTCCTGGCGTACCCATCGACACGATCGCCGTGACGATGGTCCTGCTCCTCGCCGGCCTCATGGTCAACGCGATCCACCTGCCGCTGATCCCCGCTGCAGACGCGTCCGGCGCACCGGGTGTGTTCTTCATCCCGCAGCTGATCTGGATGGTCCTCACGGTCGGCGGGTCGCTGCTCTTCGGAGCACTGCTGGGCCTGCCAGGCATCGCGCTCGGTCTGACGTTGCCGCTGATCGTGATCGAACCGTTCTACCTCTTCCGGGCCGCCCGGGTCCTGCGCTTCACCCTGCGCGACTGGTCCAGCGCGGTCGCCCGACCGGTGCTGCTCCTCGCAGCGGGCGGCGGTGCTGCTGTGGGCGTGTGGCTCCTCGTCGCGATGGCGAGTGACCTGCGCGGCTCGGGCATCCTCAACGCGGTGGCCTTCCTCGTCGGGAGTGGAGCCACCGCAGTCCTCCTCAGGAAGGTGTTGCCGTGGCGGAGTTTCGTGACCATGGGAAAGCTGGAGCTGTGAACCGATCAGGTGACGAGGAGACGGCCGCGCGCCCGCAGAGTCTCGAGCAGCTCCGGGAGGAGACTCGCTCTGTCCTGGAGGCGCTCATCGGGCCGCACCGGGACGTTGCCCTCCTGGACTTCCCCAACCACCAGAACGTGGGCGACACGATGATCTGGCGCGGCGAACTCGACCACCTGGCGAGTCTCGGCCTGCGTGTGCGGTACCGGACCGACATCCAGCGATTCTCCCGGGAACTGCTGGACAGGTTGGTTCCCGACGGTCCGATCCTGCTGCACGGCGGAGGCAACTTCGGTGACCTCTGGCCGGAATTCCAGCGGTTCCGAGAGCGCATCGTGTCCCTCTACCCGAACCGCCGTGTGATCCAGCTCCCGCAGTCCATCGAGTTCCGTGATCCCGCTGCAGCAGCGGGAGCGAACGCGGTGTTCGGGCAACACGACGACTTCCACCTCCTCGTTCGCGACTGGCAGTCCCACGCCCGCGCACGAGCGACCCTTCCCGATGTGCAGGTGCAGTTCTGCCACGACGCCGCTCTCGGGTGGCAACCCGCGAGCGGAGGCGTGCGCAAGGACGGAACGACCGACGTACTGGTCCTCGCGCGGCGAGACCACGAGCGCGGGGTCGGGATCAGCCGGTTCGTGCCGACGCGACCCGGACGTCGTGACCGCACGGCCGACTGGGGGCTGCGCGGCGTCGACGGGCTGCTCTGGCGGCTGGCTCGGATCCCGCTCGGACTTGCCCGGGCGGCTCCGGTGCTCGCATCGCTCCCGGCGTACTACCCGGCCATGTCGCTTGCCTACCGGGCGCTCGCGGGACTCAACCTCCGAGACGGGCTCCGTCTCTTCCGAGGAAGCCGGGTCATCGCCACTGATCGCCTCCACGCTCACGTTCTCGCCCTCCTGCTGCGGAAGCCCCACGTCGTGGCCGACAACAACTACGGCAAGATCGCCGGTGTCATGAACGCGAGTACCGGCGACCTGGGCGACTTCCTGTTCGTGTCGAGCGATGACGACGTCGAGGCAGCGACGACCTGGATCGACGAACGCCTCCAGCGGGACGAGGCGCGATGACGTCACGAGCCGGCGGTCACGACCCAGCGGTGAACATCGTCTTCGCTCAGGGACGGGATGTTCCGTCCTGGGAGCAGCGTCACGCCAGTGGGCTGATCCCCGATCGATGGCCGTACGGACTGGACGGCGTCACGCGACACTTCTCGGCAGCACGAGCTGTCGAAGTCGGCCCGCTCCGACCGCTGCGACTGCTCCGTGCTCTGACCAGTCGGCGAGAGTCGCAGGGCGACCCCGGACAGAGGACGATCTCACTCAGCTGGGAAGAGGACGTGGCGCTCCGGATGCTCGAGCAGTACCCGGCGGACGTCGCCCTGAGCGGCGTGATCTGGGCGACTGACCCTCCGGAGTCGATGGCTGCTCGGCTGAAGCAACGTCTCTCACGTCTGGCTCTCCGTCGGATGAGTCTGGTGTGGACGTTGAGCAAGCCGCAGGTCGAGGTCGTCGAACGTTGGCTCGGCGCCGGCGGGCCGCCGGTCCGGTACCTCCGCTTCGGGGTCGACCACGAGTTCTTCGCCGAGAAGCCGTTCCCGAGCACGCCCATGCTGTTCAGCGCTGGGGGCGACCGTGACCGGGACCCCGCGACGCTGTTCCGGGCCATCGAGATCGTCCGGCGTGAACACCCGGGCATCGAAGTCTCGGTCCAGTCGCGAACGCAGCTGCAGCCGCCGGACGGTGTCACGGTCGTCCCGTACCTGACGCACCAACAGCTGCGGGAGGCGTACGAACGAGCATCGGTCGTCGCGATCGCAACCCGACCGAACCTCCATGCTTCCGGCATGACCGTCTCCCTGGAAGCCATGTCGGTCGGGCGTCCCGTGGTGATCACCGAGACACCGGGCCTGGACGACTACGTCCGCGACGGGGACACCGGCTTCTTGGTGCCGTGCAACGATCACCGTGCCCTGGCAGCAAGGATCGGGACCCTGCTCGAGGACCACGCTGCAGCAGAAGCTATGGGGGAACGGGCTCGCCGACGAGTCGTCGCGAGCTTCACCTCCGCGCAGATGGCTGATGAGCTCGCGAAGTTCGCGGCCTCCTCCAGCGGCACCAGGGGACGGTAAGCGTCGTTGAGACGGGCTCTGGACCGACGGAACCCGTCAACGGGTAGCTGGACGCGCACAAGTGCCGTGTCGGTGCGCTGAAGGGCACACTCTGGTCAACGCGGACGGATCACTGCGAGGCGAAGACCCGGACCGGCTCGTCTGCCGGTTCCACTCGGTCTGACCGATCGGTGGCCGCGGTGAGGGCTCCGAGTAGACCGCCGAAGAGGAGTGCCGAGTTCGTGCTCAGCGCTACCGGCGCCACAACGGACACTGCCAGCATGGCGGTGAAGGCTGCCCCAAGAGCAAAGGACGTCTTTGACGTTTCCCGAAGCGATCTCAGCAGCGGACTCCCGACTGAAGCTACCAAGAGCAGCATGCTCAGTACGCCGCCTTTCACGGCGAGCCAGCCGTAGAAGTTGTGAGCGAAGTACGGGGCGTAGTCCAACAGGAAGCTGGCAGTACCCGCCGAAGGTTTGTAAGCAAATCCGAACCCGTGACCGAAAACCGGCGACGACAAGAAACCCTGCAGCAGGTATGAGTTCTCACGTGTCCGGAACTGCACCGATGGGTCGGTGGCCTGCACCGTGGAACTCAACCCCCCTACGACTCGGTCACTGTAGCTCTGCACCTGCGTGTTGATGAACTCCCCACCAGGGAGTTGCGCCAGCACGGGGCCGAGCGCAACGAGTAAACCGAACACCGCCAGCGCCGAGACGACAATGAACGAACCGCGGATGAAGGTCCCTGTGCGGCGGTTCGCGATCATGGCGAACAGGATCGCGACGGCGACTGCGAGGATCGAGTTTCGGGAGAAGCTGAGCACGACGATCAGGAGCGCAGGAGTGCTCAGCATCCATGAATCACGGACGCGTATCCGGTTGGCGATCGCCAGAGCGAGAACGCCGCAGAGAACCGCCAGGGCGGGGAACGTCGCCTCGGTGAGGAGACGCGTCGCCGCCGCGCTGTCCCCGGTCACCGACGTGAGTGACGCGTCCTCGGTGCGACCTCCCACTGCGAGACCGGTCGTCGCGCCCGCCAAGGTCACGACGGCCGAGATCCACAGCACCCAGCCAAGAACTCTGAAGCAGCGCTCGGCGATGGGGGTTCCGTACACGCGACTTGCGATGACCACGGCGGCAGCGGTCTCGAGGAGAGGCCGCACGTCGTAGAGGATCTTCGAGAGGGAATTCTGGTGCGCAAACCCCACGAGCAAGGCCACGGCGATCGACCCGGCGAAGGCGAGCAGGATGAGGTTCGCACGCCGGCTGGCCGGGAACTTCGCCACTGAGTAGGCCAGCCCGACGAGCAGGAAGGGTTCGTGCGCGTGCAGAGTGAGGCCAGCGACCTCGAAGGTGGTCGGCAGGAACGCCGGCAGTGCGATGCTCGACAGGATCAATGCGAGGTAGATGGACCACGTCGGCCGCATCACGAGCAGGAGAGCGACCGCTGCGCCGAGCACCACGAGGAGCGCCAATGGCGACTGCACGACCGCGTAGGCCGCCAAAGCCGTCGCGAGCACGCCCCCGACCGCGACGATGATTCTCTGCACACGGGCGACACTACAGGCAGTGACAAGCGCTCAGAAGAGCCCGTAGGCTACTGACCACCGGACGGAAGGGGCCTGGTGGCCGTCGAACAGCCCCGCGTGAGCCGCGAGAACAGTCTCGATTTCCTGCGCCTTGCCGCGGCGTCCGTTGTCGTCCTCGCTCACGCCCAAGCCGACTTCCGCACGAGCTTCCTGTGGAACGCGTCCCAACTCGTCGACGGCGTTGGCATGTTCTTCATCATGAGCGGCATGCTCGTGTATCGGTCTGGCGAGTCGACGTGGAGCCGGACTGGGCGTTGGAGAGATTTCTTCTGGAATCGGTACCTGCGAGTCGCGCCCGGTATCTACGCGTTCGCTGTGATCGCGCCGCTCGTCCTCGTCGCAGCCGGTGCCGTGACCCTCTCCAGCCTCTTCAAGTTCCCGCTGGTCGTCTGGCTCGGGAGTGCCTTCTTCCTCCTGCCGAACTACGACCCGCCGACCTGGCAACACGTGGGCACAGGCGTGATCAACGGTCAGCTGTACACGATCCCCGCTGAGGTCAGCTTCTACCTGATCGTCCCGGTGCTGGTTCTCGTCGCTCGTCGTTTCGGCTTCTTGCAGATGCTCGCCAGCTTCATCCTGGTGTCCATCGCCATCAGCATCGGGGTCACGCTCGGCGGTCACACCGCGGAAGCGATCGCGCACCACACGTTCGTCGAGCGCGCCGGGTTCTTCGCTGCTGGAATATTCTGGGCGAAATACCGCGAACGCGTTCCTGCCCGGTGGTGGCTCTTCGTCGCCGCCTGCGCCATCTACGTCCCAGTGAAGCTGTTCGCGCTCGATACGGATGTGCTCGGGCCCTTGTCTCCGTTCGTGATCGCAATCCCGTTGAGCTACATGGTCGTTTTCTTCGGCTACCACGGACCGCGAGCTCTCGGCCACCTGACGGAGAGGGTGGGCGATCTCAGCTACAGCACGTACATCTGGCACGTACTGGTCATCAACCTCCTGCTCTTCTTCGGTTTTTCAGGTGAATGGTGGCTTGTCCCGCTGACTCTCGCTGTCACGTGGTGCATCGCTTGGTTGTCCTGGCGGCTCGTTGAGAAGCCAGCGCTGCGGTTGAAGCGGATCTCGAGCCGCAACGTGACACGAGTATCGCGTTGAACTGAGTGCACCCCGTTGGAACGACTCTCCTGGCTCACTTGCGATGTAGGGCGTGCCGCAACCCGCTAGTCTTGAGCAGCAGTTTTAGTGACTGTTTAGCGTGAGTTCATTGCCGAGGTCTGGTGAATCGAGGTAATGAATTCACCGGAGCGACGCGAACGGTCCCTCATCGAGGCTGTTCAAAAAGCCAGCCCAGAGGTGCGTGGCCCGCTCTCGGGCATCCCGACTGAGCTCGTGCAGCTCCTCTGCAGAGAGATCGATCGCCGCTCCTGCGGCGCGCGTCCAATCCGCTGAGCGCTCACCCGCCAACAGCTCCTCGTGAGCGGCGAGGAGCGCCCGGAGCGAGCTGTTCCTCGGGCCTACCACGGGTGTACCGAGCTCCAGGCACCGAACCGCGATACCGCTCTGGAAGAAGCGTCGATAGGGGATCAGGACCACAGATGCGCTTCGGATCAGATCGTCGAGCTCGTCCTCGGGCACGAAGCGATCGTCAACATGCCACCCTTCGACCGCAGGCCAGCCGCGACCGGTGATCGCGTAGCGCCCCGCGGCGCCGTCTTCGGCGATCGACTTGAGGAGGTCGAGGTCTCTGTCGGCCTTGTACTGACCGAGCACCCGCACGACCTCGTCTTCGGGGCGAGACCGCCCGATCTCCGGTTCCAGGATCGGATGCGGCAACAGGACGAGTGTGGCTGCCGGCAGCGCCTTGCGGACCTCGTCGGCTGCCGCTTCGCTGAGGACGATGATCCTCGCGCGTCGACCGAGTAGCCGGGCGAAGGAACGGGACACCGGACCGTAGCCCAGTGACCGGACCAGGGGGACAGGATCGTGCACCGTCAACCAGGCGCCGGGCAAGCACGCCGCGATGATCAGCAGATCCACGTACCCGAGCACGGGCCAGGTGACCACGACGCGTGCGGGTCGCGACGGTCGGCGTCCCCTTCGACGGAGCTCCCACAGCGCCTGCACGTACCGGAGGACCCACCGTGAGCGAGACCCGCCACCAGCGGAAGGCTCAGGGAACTCAAGCACGTCGGTCGGCTGACCCGACGCCTCGAGCACGCTGACCAGTTCACGGCGGTAGTGCAGCAGGGCCGCGCCGAGCGGGTTCAGGACGACCGTTCGCGTCGTCATCGAGCGAGCCGTTCTGTGAGTCCGCGGCTGATGCCACGAACCACGTCGAGAACGGGCCGCACGGTGCGCCGTCGGATCGACTGCGGGAGGGCAGCCCGCAGCGCGACGAACGGCACGAATGCGATCCGCAGGCGCTGGCCGTTGAGGCGGAGAAGCAACACGAGGTTGCGGCCCAGGTAGAACATCGGTGTCCCGCCGGAGCTCTGGTGGACACGAGCGGCGGGCACCCAACCGATCGCATGGCCCGCACGTTCGAGGCGGAGGTGCAAGTCGACTTCCTCGACGTACATGAAGAAGGACTCGTCGATGCGGAAGCCGGCCAGGAGCGGAGCTCGGTAGAGGACGAAGGCTCCGTCGAGCCACACCCGGCGAACGACGGCCGACTCACGGCGGGCGAAGACGACATCGGGCGCCGCGCGATGGTCGTGGTGCCGCGGGATCCGAGCCCAACGGGTCAGCTTGCCCCCCGTCGACCACACTTCGTCTCGACCGTCGTCCGTTGTGGTGAGCAGCGTCGGGCCCACAGCACCCATGGCTGGGTCCGCGTCGAACGCCGCTTCGAGGTCGGTCAGTGAACCGGCTGCGATGCGGACCTCGTGCGTGGCGACCAGGAGGAACTCGTAGGAACCACGTGCCTGGATCGCACGTACTCCCTGGTTGACGGCCGCCCCGTACCCCTGGTTCGCAACGAACAGCAGAGTGATCTCCGGCGGTACGACGTCCCGCAGCTGCTGCTCCGACGTCTGTTCTTCACTGTTGTCGACGATCAGGATGTCGGCCTTCGCAACTCCTTCTGACATCAGGTCGGAGACGACTGCTCCGATGGTGTCGTAGCTACGGTGGTGCACCACGACTGCTCCGGTACGACCTGTCATCGTGCGTTCTCCTGTCCGACGCGGAGCCATCGATCGGCCACGATGCGTCCGTCTACGGTCGGAAGAGCCGCGACGACCGCCTGCGGATCGAGTGGCTGGGACAACGCAGTCGCTACTGCATCCGACAACGCACGGTCGGTACCGTCCGCGATGAGGTGACCATGGGCGGCGAGCCACGACGAAAGCCCGGTGTCGGATGTGCTGACCACGGTGACTCCGGCCGCCAGCGCTTCCTTGATGGGGAGCCCGATCTGCTCGCGCCAACGGCCGTCGCGTCGGGAAGGGGCGACCAGTACGGCGCTCTCCCGGAGGAGCTCAGCAACGCGAGCATGGGGGAGACGGCCCATCACCTTCCGGCGATCCGCATTGCCCCGAGCCCATGTCAGGACGTCGTCGGACAAGGGGCCATCGCCGACGATCGTCAGGACTTCTCCCGGCAAGGCCAGTTCGACCTGCTCCCACGCCGCTTGCAGTTCAGCGATCCCCTTGCGTGCTTCGAGCGCGCCCACGAAGATCGCGCCACGGCGTCCGCTCGAGCCAGGCACGTGCGTGGTCGGCCGACCAGGCAGTTCCTCGATGAGCGCGCTCCGCACCCGGCGGAGGAACGGCAGCGCCTCGTAGCTCTGCTGCGCCCCGCGCGAGCCGAAGGCGATCGCGTCGACCAAGAGCCGAGCGGTTCCTCCGACGAGCGCCAGGGCGAGGGTGACCGCCGGCTTCGGGAGAGACCTCATCCCGAAGAGCGCACGACGAGGATCGTTGTTCTCGATCGCGTAGAACACCCTCCGACTCGGACCGCGCGTGCAGATCTTGTGGACCACCAGGACCGCGACCGTTCGAGGAAGCTCCCTCGCCCACAGGAGTTCGGGCACCTCGAGAAGGCGCACGTCTCCGCGGGCGACCGCTCGCATCGCCGACCGAGTGGTCATCGCGACGAAGTGCTCCGGAACGTCCGCAGCCGGCAGATCGTAGTTCCTGCTGAAGAACCAGCCTTCCGCAGGCGTCAACCGGGAGTCCCGCTGCACCTGCGCCGCTCGGAGCTCCGGGTAGATGCGAACCGAGCGGGTCGCTGTCCTCATCGCTGTTTCTTGTCGATGAGATCGACCAGTGCCGTCTCGTACGCGCTGCAGACTCCGTGCCAGGAGTACTCGGTCTGCGCGCGGTCACGTGCGGCCTGCCCCAACCGTTCCCCATCGCCAGACGTCATCATCTCGTTCACTCGTTCGACGATCGAGTCTGCATCCGGCTGCACGAACACCCCGGTTCCAGCCAAGGTCTCGCGGTTGTAGACCGTGTCTCGTGCAACCGTCGGGGCGCCACTGGCCATCGCCTGGACCAGCGCAGGGTTGGTGCCGCCGACACTGTGCCCGTGGAAGTACGCTCCGGCGTGCTGCCAGAGAGACTTCAATCGATCGTCGTCGTTGACGTGCCCGAGCCACTGGATCTGCGACGAACCATCTGCGAGCGCCTTCGCAGCCGTGTCGAAGTCTCCGTGGAACCCGTCGCTTCCGACGATGACGACGGGCCACCGGCGGGAGAGGACCTCTGCTGCCCGGAAGAACTCGTTGACGCTGTTCTCCGGGACGAACCGGGCGACGTAGAGCACGTACCCGCGGTGCTGCAGGCCTGCGTCGACCGGGAGCTCCTCGTGCGTGTCGCCGCCGTACGGGATGAAGGTCCCATCCGCCTTGAACTCGTGCTTCCAACGATCGCCGATCGCCCGAGCATCGAACACGAGCTCGTCAGCCCAGCGAGCCGACATCACCGCTCCTGCTCGGAAGACCGACTTCGCGGCTCTGTTCCACTTCGCACGGTCCCACTCGATGCCGTCGACGTTGAGCAGCGTGGGAACGCCTCGAGCGCGGAGGGCAGGCAGGAAGAACCCGTTGGCAACGTTCATGATCAGGGCCACATCAGGCTTCCGCAGGACAGCGGATGCCGTTGCGGTGGCCCCGAAGGACAGTGTGCTGAGCGACTTCGAGTTCACTCCCCAGCTGTAGACGCTCCGCACACCATCGTGGCGCTCGGGGTCGTCTGCCTGGACCGAGCCCTTCCGGCCGTACACGGTCACGTCCCACCCGGCGTCCGCGAGGAACGGTGCGAGTCGGCGAACCGCAGTCTCGAACCCTCCGTAGTAACTGGGATACCCGCGAGTACCGATGATGGCCACGGATCGTTTCACAGATGGCTCCGCTCGATGTCTTGGACGGTCGGACCAATCGTAGGTGCAACGTGGAGGAAGACTCATTGCTCTCGACTGTCTTGCTGATGCGGAGACCCGCGTGAACGGCAAGCAATCCAGCGACGCGCTACCGAGCGAGGCGTCTCGGCGTGAGGAACCCTAGAATCAGATCATGTCCGACCTGCCCGAGTCGCGACGCGCTGCCGTACGCCGGGGGTCAGGGGCCCGCGTCGTGCTGTGGATCGTCCTCGCCATCGTTCTGCTCTTGCTCGCTGCCGTCGTCTGGGTCGGTGTCAGGGGACTGCTCGCCAAGCAGCACCTCGAGCGCTCGGTGAGCCTCGTCGACACGCTCAAGACGGAGATCGTGGCTGGCGACTCCGACGCCGCGAAGCGGACTGCGCAGGAACTGGAAGACAACGCCGGATCGGCGCGGAGCCTGACGGGTGACCCGGTGTGGGGTGCCGCGCAGTACACACCGTTCTTCGGGACGAACCTGCGCGCGGTCCGACAGGTGGCTGTGGTCGTCGATGACGTCGCGACCGGAGCGGTCCGCCCGGTCGCCGGCGTGATCGGGGACCTGAACACCGAGGGGTTCGCCCCGAAGAACGGGCGGGTCGACCTGCAGCCGCTCGTCGATGCGCAGCCAGCCGTGGCCCGGGCCACCACGACCCTGACGCGCGCCGACGCTGCCGCAGCGAAGATCGACACCACCGCGACGCTCTCGCCGGTCACCGCCGCGGTGAACCGGCTGCGCAACGCCCTCGGTTCCGTCTCCCAGCAGGCCGCCACGGCGAACAAGGTCGTGCAGCTCGCTCCGGCGATGCTCGGACACGACGGGGACCGGAACTACGTCCTGCTGTTCCAGAACAACGCCGAACTCCGCGCCGGCGGCGGGATCCCGGGAGCAGTGGCGCTCCTGCAGGCCAAGGACGGGGCGATCAGTCTTGGTGACCAGGCCGCCGGGTCCTCCTTCGGCCCGTACGACCAGCCCGTGCTGCCGCTGTCGGCCGACACGACGAGCCTGTACGGCAACATCACCGGGCGCTACATGCAGGACGTCAACCTGACCCCGCGGTTCGACGTCACCGGAGCGCTCGCCCGCGAGATGTGGAAGCAGAAGTTCGGCCAGCAGGTCGACGGCGTGCTCGCCATCGACCCCGTGACCCTGGGCTACATCCTCCGCGCGACCGGCCCGGTGCAGCTGGCGACCGGCGACACCCTGACGTCGGACAACGCCGTGAAGCTCCTGCTCAGTGACGTCTACGCGAAGTACCCGGACCCGACGGTGCAGGACGCGTTCTTCGCCTCGGCCGCGAGCGCAGTGTTCGACAAAGTGTCGAGCGGCGGGTTCGACGCGAAGAAGCTCATCGCTGCGCTGGCCGACGGGACCGCTGACGGTCGACTTCGGCTCTGGAGCGCAGACGCTGCCGAGCAGAAGCAGATCGCCGGAACAGCGGTCGCGGGCGCACTGCCCACGACGTCGAAGCGGACTCGTGAGTTCGGCGTCTACCTGAACGACGGCACCGCCGCGAAGATGGACTACTACCTCGACAAGAAGGTCTCGGTCGGCAGCTCGGTGTGCCGGAAGGACGGCCGACCGACCTCCGTGGTCGAGGTCACACTCAAGAACACCGCTCCGGCCGATGCCGCGACGAGCCTACCTCGCTACGTAACAGGCGGGGGCGCGTTCGGGACCGAGCCCGGCAAGATCAAGACCCTCGTCGCGGTCTACGCGCCGGCGAACGCGATCTACCTCGGCGCATCGCAGGACGGCAAAGGTGCGGCGCTCCAGACGACGGTCGACGGCGAGCACCCGGTCGCACAACTCGAGACGCTGCTGGCACCGGGGCAGAGCACCACCTTCCGCGTGGCGTACCTCGGCGACGCGAAGTACGCCTCGGCCGGTGTGCAAGCGACGTCGACGCCCGGAGTCCGGTCGTCGAAGGTCGAGCCGCTGCAGTTCGACTGCGCGAAGCCGGTCCCGGTCGGTTGAGACGCCCGTCGGCCGTGCGCTGGCGAACTGTAGGGTCCGGACCTCGTTCTCTGCCGCATGTGAGCGCGGTGAGTCGCCGCATAGCGCTGTGTTACGAGACCCCCACTCCTGGGGGTCTCCAGCGCGCTGAGTGGGTACCGAGGCTTCACATCTCGTTGCAAGATCGACGTTCGAGTGTCCGGATGTCCTCTTGACCTGGGGTTTTCTCGGACCCGCAGTCGATTCGAGTCGGATCCGGTGGTAACGAACGCTGTTGCCTGGGAGTCGATTCAGCCCCAGTTCACACATTCGTTGCATGAAGGGTGGCAACAGACTGAGAAAGTCCGCTAGATTGAGGGAACTTCGCCAATCGCACTCGCCGTCACCGGTCGTGGGGGATTGACATCTGCGGAGGCAGGACTCTGGTATCAGGGTCTGTCAGATCAGATAACTAGGGGAACTACTTCATGAAGAAGATCATCGCCGCGGTCGTGCTGGCTGGCGCCGCACTGCTCGCAACTCCGGCCGCCGCCAACGCCGCCGGTTACGCACCCGACTCCAGCGTTGCCGTCTCCGGCAACTACGTCGCTGGTGGCGTCGCCAACGTCAGCTTCACCGATGGCGCGTTCCAGAACAACGAGACCGTCAACGTCCAGGTCACCGGTGCTGGCGCCGTGACCCTCGGTGCGCTGCCGACCACGACCGTCTCGAAGGCGTACACCGCCTCCCCGACCGGCGCGCTCGTCGTCAAGGTCACCTTCCCCCAGGGCGCCTCGGGCACCTACAACCTGACCGCCACGGGCGCCACCTCCGGTGTCACCGGCCTCGCGTCCTTCACGGTCGCCCCGGCTGACGCTGCTGCTGTCGCCGCCGGCAACGGTGCGACCGGTGTCAACGGCACCAACGGTTCGCTCGCCTTCACGGGTTCGACCATCTCCGCCCTGGCCCTCTGGGTCGCCGGTGGCGCAGTCGTCCTCGGTGGCGGCCTGCTCGTCGTGCGCGGCTCGGTCCGTCGCCAGCGCGAGACCGTCTGAGCTTCAGCTCACTGAACGAAACCCCCGGGGCCGAGAGGCTCCGGGGGTTTCGTCGTTCGCGGGGCGTGGGTCAGGTCACGACGAGCAGGACGGCGACCACGCCGATGACGAGGAGTGGGGCGACCACCCACAGCCACAGCGGGAAGGCGGAGGGCCGACGGTACGGTCTGCGATTCGGGTTCACGTGCTGACCGTACGACCCCCGAGTGGTGGACAACGCTGGATCAGAGCCCGCGATGCTGAATACCATCGAGTTTTCGGCTGATCGTCACACGTCGGACACAGAGCCCGGCGCCTTCGGCAGTTCCCACACCTCGGCGTACCGCTCTCGCACCAGCGGCCACACCTGCGCCACGGCGTCCTCGACCGAGCGAACCGAGTCGCTGAGCGGCGGGGTGAGCACGAACTCGTGGGGGATCGGCCGGCCAGAGCGGTCCTGCCGTCCTTCGGGGTCGGGGAACCGCACGGCGAGGAACCCGGTCCGGCGCCGGATCGTCGCCGGCACGTCCCGGACACCGGCGAACGCCTCCTCGTAGCGGGCGAGCGGGTCCTGACCGGGCTGCTCGGTCGCCAGGAAGCGGAAGCCCCACGTGCGGCCGCGGGTGGCCCAGATGAAGCTCATGCGTCGTCTCCTCGGCGGAGCACCCGGTCGTCGACCCCGCGGTCCAGGTCCTCGGCGAAGCGGGCGAGGATGCGTGTGGTGAACTCCCGTTCGGCTTCGGCCTGGTCCTTCACCTTCGCGACCTTCTTGCTCGCGAAGCTGACGGCCTTCGAGCCGAGCCCGCCGCCGATCATGCTGACGGCGGCGCCGACCAGGTTCGACTTCACGAACTTCGACGTGCCGAGGAACCCGACGACCGGGCCGACGAACTTCAGCAGCTGCTCGGCGACCTGCGCGCCGCGCTGCCGGGTGGAGGCCCACTTCGCGAACCGCTCGAACGGCAGCATCGCCGTCATCGGCAGCAGCAGGTCGACACCGGTGCGGGTGGTGACGTCGATGGCGTCCGGCTCGAACTTCGCCGAGGACAGCAGCAGGAAGTCCTCGCCGACGTCGAGCGCGTCGGGGTCCTCGACGAAGCTCTGCAGCACGCTCCGCAGTTCGTCGAGCTCCCCGCCGGCCTTGCCGATGACGAGCTCACGGAACTCCTCGACGTCCAGGTCGGGCAGCAGGTCGGCCTTCGACAGCGCGAGGGTCCAGATCCGGGGGAACCGGGTCAGGCGCTTGCCGTCATCGAGCACGTCGTCCCGCAGGGCGTAGAGCCCGGTGTGGAAGTCGGTGAGCAGGGCCTTCAGGTAGCGCTCCTCCTCACCCGCGTTCTCGGCGAGCAGCTGTCCGTCGACGAGCACGAGGGCGACGTCTGCGCTGAGGAGGGACCGGAAGGTCTCGACACGGCGGGCTTCCTCGTCCGCCGAGCTCGGGTCCTCCTCGAACCACTCACCGGGGTAGTCGTGCCACACGATGCCCAGGGGCTTCGCCGCCCTCTGCTTCGATCGGCCCTTCGGCAGGTCGTCCGCCGACGGCTCGATGACGAACCGGTACGAGGCGGCACTGAAGCGGTTCGCACTCGGCAGGGTCGAGCTGTCCCGCATCCCCAGGTAGTTGCGGTGCAGCGCCCGCCCCTGCGCCCGGTCCTCGGCGGTCACGGCGTACCGGTTCGCCCGCCGCACCTTCGGCTCCTGCGCCGCACCGTAGAACGACGAGAGCAGCACGGTCTTCCCGCTACCACTGCCGCCGAAGACGGCGATGTGCTGTTCCATCGTGGTGCTGGTCGAGGCCATGCTCCGACCGTAGGCGCGTGCACCTGCGCGCTCTGCCCGCCACCCCGCCGCTGAGCGATCACGAAGGATAAGGTCGAGGGAAGCTCGGGCCCGGGCCGGATCCGCACGACGGGGGACGCAGATGCAGGTCAAGCACGTGATGGGGGTCGCCCTCGGGGCGGCGGTGCTCGCGACGACACTGGCGGGGTGCACGGCCTCGGCCTCGGTGTACCGCACGGTGAGTCCGGACAGCTTCGAGTCGACGGTGGTCAAGGCGCTGCAGAAGATCTCCGACGCCACACCGGAGGTCGACTGCGGGGACGACGACATCGCACTCAAGGACGGCGCGAAGGTGCACTGCGACGTCAACACCAAGGGGTACGACGTCGTCTACGACTCGGTCGTCACCATCAGCACGAAGGGCACCGAGTCCTACAGCGTGCACGTCGAGGTCGACGACCAGCCCAAGTCGTGACCGACCAGCAGCGCTAGACCCGCCGCCGCCTAGCGGCCGCCGCGAGCAGCACGACCCCGAGCACCGCTCCGAGGACCGCGCCCATCGTGTTCGCGACGACGTCGTCGATCGTGGCGAACCGCGCCGGCAGGAACAGCGCCTGGCCGGTCTCGATCGTCGCGCTGACGAGCAGGCCCGCGCCCGCGCCGGCCCACCACCAGCGTGCGCCGGCGAGCAGGACGACGAGCAGCCCCAGCGGCACGAAGAACGCCACGTTCGCCAGCGACTCGATCATCACGTAGTCGAACCAGCCCGGCGCGCCACGTCGTTGCGCGGCACCGATCAAGCGATCGAGCCACGGCTGCGCGCTGGCGTCGACGGGCGTGCCCCAGAAGCCGATGAGGACCACCGCCACCCCGTAGGCGACGGCCAGTACACCGGCGACCCGGCGACTGCGGCCGGTCGCGTGGGCGCTCGTGCCGCCGCGGCGGCGGAGCGCGTGTCCGGAGGCGACCACCCGTCGGACCGCGGCCGACGTCACGTCGGGCACGTCGGGTTCCGATCGGTCGGGGGTCACGGGAGCGACGCTACCGGTGCGTGCCTTTAGACCGGGTCCGCCGCGGGGCGGACCGTCGGACGGGAGGCGCGCCCCACCCAGCTGGATCCCGTCCAGAAAGCGAGTACCCCGGTTTGTCCCCTGTACCCCGGAAACGTGACGTTCCGTCCCGGTTTTCCGGGCTTCGATACCGGAGTGCATCAGGAGAACCCGTGAATCGACGGGGATGGCTCGTGGGGGATCGGTGCGCGCCGTACCGTTGTCCCGCAAGCAGATGTACCCCAGAACGTGAAGGAGCAGGGCCATGACGATCATCAGCCACGACGTGCACCAGGTCGAGGTGACGCTGGACACCGACACGGTGGACACGATCGCCGTGCTCGAGGCCCAGGTGGCCCACACTCCGTCGCGCGCCTCCCTGTCGTGGGCCGAGGTCGAACCCGGCCTCTGGTCCGCCAACTACGGCGGCTACTTCGGTGGCACGGTCGACAAGCGCGACGGGCACTACTTCGTGTCCGACACGTTCGGCCAGTACGTCGGGGACTTCCGCTCGCTGGAGGACGCACAGTCGCGTCTCGCCGAGCGTCTGCACATCGTGCTCCCGTCGGTCATCCGCCCGGTCGACTGACCGCCACGGACGACTGATCACGGTCACCCGACCACGAGGGATCGCGCGCAGCAGCGAAGCACCACCCGGAGCACGACCTCCGGAACAGCACGACCAGGGCCCCGCCGGAACACCGGCGGGGCTCCGACGTTCCCGGGACAGTCGGGCGCCGGTCAGTCGGTGCGGAGGGTGTCGTTCTCGTCGGAGGCCACCGGCTCGACCGGCTTCCAGCCGTACCAGCGGCCGTCCACCTCGGTGGTGAGGCGGCCGTCGCCGCAGGTGACGAGTGACGAGGTCGGCAGGCGATCGGGCAGGAAGCCCGCGGTCATCGCCGGGCCGCCCTTCGCGCCGTCGACCGGCTTGCACGCGCTCGTGTCGACGCCGTCCGCCGAGGTGAAGCCGATCACGTAGCCCGGCTTGCTCGTGTCGATACGGACGTCGATGTCCTTCGCGTCCGCCGGCACCCATTTCGGCATGAACCAGGCGAGGTCCTCGGAGTCGGCCTTCGACGGGGCGTCGGCGTAGGTGTCGTAGTGCTCCTGCTGCTCGGGCAGGTACGGCTTCACCACGCTGCAGCCGGCGAGGGCCAGGACGACGACGCCCATGCCGAGGACGCCGACCGCGGAGGTCAGGGCGGAACGCTCGGATCGGGTGGTGGGCTGGGTGGTGTCGTTCGTGGTGGGGTGCTGCGTCGAGGTCATGTGTCCATCGTCTCGGCGGCGTGCCTGCCCGGGAATGTGGCCACCTGCCGGACCGGGGTGGGGATGACCCCCGGGTGGCGGGATTACTGTGCGGGGATGGCTGACGATTCGATGCGCGCGCTGTTCTCGAGCGCGATGACCGTGGTTCCGGGTGGCGGCGACGTCGGGCGGGCGGCCGGGCTCGTGGGGCTGCTCGGGCTGCTCACCGCGATCGTGTCGGGGGTCGGCGCCGTGGTGGTGGGGGTCGGCACGTTCGTCGTCGTGTTGGCACCGATGGTCCTCGGGTTGGGTCTGTTGCCCGGCTTGCTGCCGAGTCCCTGACGGGTTCGTCGCCGTCGGATCCGTCGTGTCAGGCGATCCGTTGCCAGGTGGACAGCGCCTCCCAACGCGTCGGGTCGAACCGGAACGCGCTGCCCATGCCCGGCTGGTCGAGCTCACGGGTGATCGGGACCCGGGTCAGGCTCGCCAGCAGGAGCGCTCCGACCCCGCCGTGTGCGACGAACACGATCGAACGCTCCGGCGTCTCGGCGACGAGCCGACGGACCGCGTCTTCGACCCGGCGTTGGGCGTCGACGGCTCGTTCCCATCCGCGGACCGACTCGACGGGCCGAGCGAAGAACGCGTCCACGGTCGGCTCGAACTCCTGCGGGTCGAGGTAGCCCGTCGCGCTGCGGTCCATCTCGCCCAGCCGCGCGTCGACCTCGGCGTCGAGCTGCCACGACCTGGCGAGGACGCGGGTGGTGTCGAGCGCCTTCCGCTCGGCGCTGCTGACCAGGCGCTCCGGCCGGGGCAGGACGGAAGCGGCACGTCCGGCGCGGGCTTCGCCCTGTGGTGACAGGCCCCAGTCCTCGATCGGCACAGCGGGGTCCACGACGACCTCGGGGTGGGTGAGGAACGTGCAGTGCATCCGACGACAGTACTGTCGAGGTGTGGTCCTCGTCGGTGGTCGAACCGTGCTCGAAGTAATCTCGCCGGAGCTCGCGCGCCGCATCGTCGCCCGCGACGAGCAGCCGGGCGACGACTGGGATCCGGAGTACCCCTTCGCGGACGAGCTCGACCCCCTGCGTTCGCTCGCGGCTGCGTCGAGTACCGACCCGGTCTTCACCATGTACCTGGTCCGGCGGCGATCGGACGGCCTGGCGGTCGGCGGCATCGGATTCTTCGGCCCACCGGACGGAACCGGCACCGTGGAGTTCGGGTACGGGCTCGTGCCGTCGGCCCGGGGTGCAGGACTCGCGACCGAGGCCGTCGAACTGGCACTCCGGCACGCGGCGGACAACGGAGCACAGGCGGCCGTGGCGGACACGGACGTCACGAACCTCGCCTCGCGGCGGGTCCTCGAGAAGAACGGCTTCGTCGAGGTCGAGGTCGAGGTCGAGGTCGAGCGCCGTGCGGCGTTCCTGTACTACCGACGGGAGCTGGCCTGACGGACGGTCGCCGCGCCTCCCGACCGGTGCCCGTCGCCGTCAGACCTCCCAGTCCGACGAGTACGTCCTGCCCTGCAGCAGTCGTGCCAGTTCGACGTGGACCGACACCGTCTTGTCGAGACGACCGGCGCGGTCGGGCCGCAGCTGGTCGCCGTCCCAGTCCCGCTCGGCGAAGTACGCCGTGTAGGGGTTCACGATGCACTTGAAGTCGAGCATCAGTGACTGCGCGAGTGGTCCGGTGGCCATGGTGCTGTGCGGCAGACCGGCAGCGCAGACGAACGTGACGACCTTGTCGAACCACGCCGCGCGCCGACCTGCTCCGGTCGCGCCGGTGGACTCGATGAGCGACTTCACGGTCGACGACGGCGCCCAGTTGTAGATCGGGAAGGCGAGGACGACGCCGTCCGCTTCGTCGATGACGCGGTGCACGGTGCTGAACGCGTCGCTGTCGAAGACCTGGTCGTTGTCGAACTGCGGTAGCGAGACGTCCGCCAGGTCGATGACCGTGCTCCGATGTCCCTGCGAGGAGATGGCGTCGGCCGCGTGCTCGGCGAGACGGCGACTCACGCTCGCAGGGTCGAGGCTGCAGGAGAAGACCGGGAGGCTCAGCGACGACACACGAGCACGGTACCGAAGCGACGGGTCATCCGGCGGTGGGGTTCCCCAGCGGGATCGCATAGCGGCGGAGTCGGACGGCCCCACGGTCCTCCCGAGCGACGACGACCCCACCCACGTGTTCCAGCGTCGCGATCGACCCCGCGTTGTCGTCGTGACAGACGGCGGTGACCGAGTCCCACCCGTGCTCTTCCGCGAAGGCCAGCACCTCACGGAGCGCCCACGTGCCGACACCTCGACCGCGCGCGGACGGGCGGACGCCGTACCCGACGTGGCCCAGTCGCGGTACCCGCTCGTCCTCCGCGCACCTCAGGGCGATGCCGCCCAGCACGGTTCCGCCGTCGACGATCCACCAGAGGGACGTGGGGTCGTGCCGCCCGCGTTCGAGCCACGCCCGGAACCCGTCCGCGCTTTCGACGTCGTCCGTCGGTCCGATGCCGAACCCGTCCTCATGGAGGCCCGGCCTCCACTCGTGATGGGCCTCCAGCCAGGCGTCGCGCAGCTCCGGACTCGGCTGCACCAGCTCCAGCGTCGACCGAGGACGCGATGTCATCCAGCGCGACGGCTCCGCTGCCGCCGGACCTGCACGAGCATCACGACCAGTGCGAGCCCGATCAGCACCGGGATCCAGACGGACCCGGATGCGGCCGGAGCCACGACCACTCCGAGCACCAGACAGATCCCCGCACACACCGCGATGACGATGTCCCCAGCAGTCCACTTCATGGTCGTCCCCTCGTTCGACTTCCTGACACGCTACGACGTGGCTGCGCTGCAGTCACCCCGGGAGGCCATGGTCGAGAACACGAGGTCCCTGACGGTCGCCGCGTCCTGCGTCGCACGGTCGATCAGGACGCCTCGCATCCCGGCAGATCGAGCGCCGGCCACGTCGCGGACGGGATCGTCGCCGAAGAAGGCGCAGTCGGCGGGGCGGACCCCCACCTCGGCCGCGAGTGCCGCGAACGCACCGGCGTGGGGCTTCTGGAACCCGATCCGCTCCGAGACGCAGACGACGTCGAACAGCTGGTCGATCCCGGTCTGCGCGAGCTTGTCGAGCTGCTGCTCCTCGGATCCGTTGGTGAGGAGCCCGACGCGGTACCCCTGCGCGCGGAGGTCTCGCAGGAGGTCCGCGACGTCGGGGAACGTCCGCCACGCAGCCCGGTACGAGCGGAGGTAGTCCGCGAACATCGCGTCCACCCCCGCGTCGTCTGCGGCGACGACGCAACCGAGCGGCGGCAGGACGGTCCGGAGGCGCTGCCGACGTTGCTCCGGGAAGCTGACCTCCCCGAGGCGCCACCGTTCGAACTGCTCCTCCTCGGCGGCGAACCAGGAGGCGAGCGCGGCCTCCGTGCTCTCCGCTCCCTGACGCTCGAGGAACGCCGCTGCCCCGACCTGAGCTGCGCCGGCGTGGTCGAACAGCGTGCCGTCCAGGTCGAAGCAGGCTGCCAGTGGTGTCGTCATCCGAGGTCCAGACAGAACGCCATGACGGCGTCGAGGGTGGTGAGGGACCGCATGGCACCACCGTAGACAGTGAGTTGCCCGCTGACGGGTGGGACCTACGCCGCGTTCACCACTGATCCCGCTGTCAAGGCCCGTGACGCCAGGGCAGTCGCGAGGCCGGCAGCGATGACGGTGAGGACGAGTGATGCAACGATCGGGAGACCCGGGACCGCGGTGACGACGTAGTGCCCCGCGATCACCCGGAGACCCAGAGCGCTGCCGACGAGCCCGGCGAGCAGGCCGACACCGACGACGATCGCCGTCTGCAGGACGAGCACGCCGCGAGTCCAGGACGGCCGGATGCCGAGTGCCACCAACTGCTCCGAGTAGCTCCGGAGACGATGCGCCTGGTCGGTGATGACGAGGAGCAGGACCACGAAGCCGCCGAAGACGAGCCCCGCGAAGAACACCAGCGCAGCAGCCGGCAACTCCGGAGCCGGCGGTGGCACGTGGTAGTGCACGAACTCACTGTCGTACCCAGCACGGACGGTGGCCCGCACCGCGGAACGGATCTCGGTGTCGTTCACCGACGGGTAGAGGTACTTCACCGGAGGACTCACTGGCAGTCCGAGTCGACGAGCGGTACTGGTGAGGACAGCACCGGAGAACTGGCTGCTGAAGGCACGAGCAACGTGCGCCTTGACCGTCCGCAGGGCGGGGGTGGTCAGTTGTCGTTCACCACCGTTGGCGACCACGACGAAACCCTGCGCTCCTCGCGCACCGCTGAAGTCGACGACGCCGCCCGATCGGAGCACGGACTCGGCGTTCTGCGGCAGGCCATCGCCCACGAGCTTCCGGAGGTCGTCGGGGTTCGCGAGGGTCATGGTGGCCGTCCCGCCGTCGGCGGCATGCGAGAAACGTGCAGCCGGGCCCGCTGCTCCGGACGCGGTCGGTGGATCCGCGAGGCCGCGGACCACCACTGGCCGCCCGAGCCCGGGGACGGAGGCGACAGCACGGGACACGCCGTCCACGTCCCCGGTGTCACTCGCCTTCTCGACCCACAGCTGACCGGCCGGCACCGTACTGAACGTGAACGCGCTGTCGTTCGCTTGCTTGCTCGCCAGCTGCGCACCGACGGTGATCGGCACTGCGATGCAGACGGCGACCACTGCCGCGGCAACACCCTGTCGCACGACCGAGGCACGCATGATCCCCCGTGCGACGAACAGACGAGGACGACTTCTCGGAAGGAGCCACACCACGAGTCGGATGACGTCGGGTGTGAGCAGGACCACCGCCGCGATGGCCGCGTAGGCGCCGAGCAGCCAACCGCGCGACGTCGTTCCGAACGCGAACGCCGCGACGACGAGCAGCGCGACCAGCACACGGCGGACGAGCCCGACGTGGATGTCGTGCAAGAACGGAGTCAGCCCCGGGAACGACGACGCAGCCGCTCCCTGTCCTGGCCACAGCGCGCCCACCGCGAGGACTGCGACCGGCAGTGTGACGACCACCCAGGATGCTGCGGTCATCCCGCCGATCGGGGAGAACGGTTGCGTCGCCATCGGTGCGAGGACCGTGATGCGGAGGAGTGCAGCGACGGCCACGCCGACCACGACACCGGATGCGACGGCGACCGCGGCACTCACGGTGAGGACCCCGGCCTGCAGCAGTGTCACTGTGCGGCGGCGGAGGCCGAGCTGCACGAGCCGGTCGGTCATCACGAGGGTCGGTCGGCGCATCGTCGCGATCGCCAGGGCCGCGACGAGCAACGCGATGAGGAGCAGCGGGGCGTAGGACACGACGACCTGGTCGCTGCCGAACGCCACGGGGCGAGCGGCCTCCAGAGAGGCACGCGTCGCGTGGTTCGCCTTCCACGCATCGGAGCGATCGCCCTGTTCAGCCGGCAACGGCGGGAGGACTCGGTCAGCTGCACTGCCGATCTGGACCGCGTCTGCCGATCCACGCCAGAAGACGGTGATCTGGCCCTCCGCGGGTTGGTACTGCCGGGCTGCCGGTCGGGGTGTCAGTCCGGCCCAGGTACCGGGGCCAGCGACCATGCTGTCCCCGTGACGGTCATCGTCGTCGCGGATGACTCCGGTGACGTGGAACCGGGTCTGCCCGGACAACACTGTGAAACTCGATCGATCGCTGGTCGGCAATCCGTCGAGGAGGTGCTCGGACACGACGACGTCGTTGGACTTCGTCGGCCAGGCGCCACGCAGCAGTTCGTACCGACCAGGGAAGGTCGTCCGCAGTGATGCGTCTTCGAGGTACCGCACCACGTCGGTCGGTGCTTGGAAGTAGAACTTCGGGTACGCGTCGGGACGGAGTGTCCGCGACTCGACGAGGACATCGGAGTCGGCCGCTACTGCCGATACCGAGCGTCGCAACGCCGGTACGTCGCCGGTCCCGAGGTCGCCGACGTCGATCGCGTTGTACGTCGAGTCGTCGTAGACGCCGAACTGCTGCCGGGCTGTGTGCGACGGCGTCTGGGTGAACGAGTTCACGCAGATGACGACCGTCGTCAGCGCCATGAACGCGACACCGAGCAGCAGCGCTGCTCGACGCAGAGCGGCACCGCGCAGCCATCGTCTGACCAGCAACCGGGCTGCGGGCAGCGGCAAGGCAGTCACAGCGCCGTGACCTTCCCGTCCACCATGTGGAACGCGACGTCCGAGTACTCCTGGGCGATCGGATCGTGCGTCGCCAGGAGGATCGTCGTCCCATCGGAACGCGCACGTTCTCGGAGGAGGGCGAACAATGCGCGTGAGTTCTCGAGGTCCAGGGCTCCCGTTGGCTCGTCCGCCAGCAGGAGTTCCTGCTCTCCGGCGAGCGCTCTCGCGATCCCGATCCGCTGGCGCTGTCCGCCGGACATCTGCGCCGGGAGTCGGTCAACGAGGTGTTCGACACCGACCGCTGCCAGCGCTCGGCGTGCGGCGGCGCCCGCGGCCGCACGCTCCATCCCCTTCACGAGCAGTGGGAGGACGACGTTCTCCTCGGCGGTGAACTCGGGCAGGAGGTTGTTCGTCTGGAAGACGACACCGATCCGCCGCAACCGGAGATCGGCACGCTCGGCTTCGTTCCGTCGGGTCAGGTCTTCGCCGGTGACCATCACTTGCCCCGAGTCGACTGTCTCGATGCCGGCCAGGACACTCAGCATCGTGGTCTTCCCCGAGCCGCTCGCGCCGTACAGACACGCGACCTGGCCTGGAGCCAGATCGAGGTCGACCGCGTCGAGCGCAGTGACGACGTCTCCGTTCGTCGAGAACGTCTTCGAGGCGGCGCGGAGTTGCACGACCATGGGGTGCCTTTCCGGTGGGAGACGACCTTGCCTCCGGTCCTGCAAGGTGAACAACACTCGGTTCGAGCTTGGCCAGGATCAGCCGGGGCGTGGGGATCCTGTGGAGAGCGAAAGCCGATTGTGACCTGGAGTCGAGAGAACGGCGTCAGTCCGTGATGGCGAGGTCACCCGGCGCGAGTGTCCGCCCGTTCCTGGTTCCCCAGCCACTCGGCGAACCGCGGACCGATGACCTCGGCGTCTGCTCCGGGAACCAGCGCCCCGTTCCGGAAGGCCCGCCCCATCGCGCCCGGGATCGGCAACGGGACCGCGACCACACCGCGGTCGGGCAAGGACCGCGTCATCTCCCACAGCGTCGTCGTCTCCGGGCCCGCGACGTCGACCTCCGTCTCGGTCCGGAGGCCCGTGGCGACGTCGGCGACGACCGTCGCGACGCTGTCGAGTGCGACCGGCGCGATGGTCATGCCGGGCACGAGTGCGAACGGCCCGGTCCGCATCCGCTCGAGGTTCTGTCGCGCGAACTCGAACCACTGCGTCGAGCGCACGATCGTGAGTCGCGGGCTCACGTCCCTCGCGATCTGCTCCTGGATGGTCTTGCCGGCGAAGTACCCGTAGCCCTGCACAGTGGGCAGCATGCAGTTGACGATCGACAGGAGCACGTGGTGCGCCTGGAGGTCCGCCGCGGCTGCGGCGATCGCTCGTGTCGAGCGGCCGAAGAAGTCCGTCGCGCGCCGCCGGCTCGTGGTGAACATGCCGGTCGCCTCGACGATGACGTCAGCTCCCGCCAGTCGCATCGTGGCGTCTTCACGGAGCATGTCGAAACCGGTCGCTCGCGAGTGCTGCGTCACGTCGCACCCCCGTGCCCGCAGTGCCTGCTCGATCGCGCGTCCGGAAGCGCCCCCACCCACCACTGCAACCTGCATGCCGTCCCCCTCGTGTCTCTACAGATGTAGAGGATACTACGATCGACTGGTGTCCGAGCGGCGGAAGTCCCTGGCAGACGCTGGTCTGCGGCTGGTCGCACGCGAGGGTGTGCGCGCACTGACGCACCGGGCGGTCGACGCAGAGGCCGGGGTCCCAGCGGGATCGACCTCCTACTACGCGCGGAGTCGGAACGAACTCACGGCCCTCGTGGTCGCTCGGATCTCCGAACGGCTCGCGACCGCGCTCGAGACCGTGGCCGTCCCTCCCGTCCTCGACGTCGATGCCGCGACCGGCATCGCGGAGGCGTTCCTCGAGACGCTGGGGCGAGAGCACGATGCCCAGGCAGCGCGACTGGCGTTGCTCGCCGAACTGCGGGCCGACGATGCGCTGCGGACGCCCCTGACCGCGGCGGACCCGGTCCGCGCCGCACTCATCGCCACCGCAGAGCAGATCCTCCGGGCGCTGGGCTCACCCGACGCCCCTGCGGCCGCGGTCGACTTCGTCGGCCTGGTCGACGCACTCCTGCTCTACCGCATCGCTCGCGTCGGCCCGATCGACTCACGTCGCGTCCTCACCGCCTACCTCGGAGGCCTCGCGTCGCGGTGACGGAGGGGTGGATCCCCGGGGAGGATCGGGTGATCAGAACAGCGGCTCGATGAGGTGCGGCCCGTCGTTCCGCACGCTGTTCACGGTCCGCGCGACCTCGTACTGCTCGAGGCCCGCCGCGACCTCGAGGGACTCCCGGTCGAGGAGGGCGAGCAGGTCGTTGGTGCCGGCACCGTCGCCGAGCCAGGCGTCGTAGCCGTCGGGGGTCAGGAACGCCGGCATCCGGTCGTGCACCTCACCCGGAGCGACATGGGCGTCCCGCGTGATGATCGCGAGCGACAGTCGCCACTTGTCCGGATCGTCCTCGGGCTTCGTGGGGTCGGGCCAGGCGCTGACGACACCGGCCATCGCCAGCGCTCCGCCGGGCTCGTGGACGAAGTGCGGCTCCTTGCCGTCCTCGCGCACGACCCATTCGTAGTAGCCCTGCGCTGGCACGATGCACCGGTTCGTCGCGAACGCACGCTTGAACATGCCGCTCGTGGCGACGGTCTCGATGCGGGCGTTGATCGGCTTCGGGCGCTGCTTCTGGAAGTCCTTCGCCCAGCTCGGTACGAAGCCCCAGCTGATCTGCGGCAGTTCACGCTGCCTGTGCCGCTGCCGGACCGCGTACACGGGGTCGGTCGGCGCGACGTTCCAGCTCGGCGCGAGGCCGGCGTGGACCTCGCCGGTGTCCTCGTCGACGTGCTCGGTGCGCGCCGCGAGCTCCCCGACGAGTTCGGGCAGCAGGTCAGCGGTGGTGTCGGAGACGACGAAGCGGCCACACATGAGCCCAGTGTGCACGGAGCCGCCGACGTGTGCGCTGGTCAGCTGGCGCGGAACGCCAGTCGCGCTCGCCGAGGAACCAGGGGATGAGGACGTCGATCTGTGCTCCTCCTCGCACCCAGCGATGCTGGTGGCCCTCCAAGCTCTCGCCGTCGGCGACGAAGCCGAGCTCACGCAGTGCGGTCGTGAACTCGAGGAGCATGCGCGGCCGGGCTCGGACGTCGAGGGCAGTGTCGGCATCGTGGGTCGGACGGTTGGGGAGCGCGCCACGCTCCCAGCACAAGGACTGCACCATCTGGCCTCCGACCAGCGCCCAGCCGGTCGGGAGTCGGTCGTGGAGATCGAAGAGCGCATGCCAAGCCGCTGCCTGCACCGGGCGCAGGGGCGGTGCGACGACGGTCACAGCGCAGTCCTGACCAGGTCGCCCACGACCGAGCGCTCGCGAGGTCCGGCACTGTGCGCGAGGTCGAAGATCAGCGTCCCGAGCGGAACGGGTCGGTTCGGGCGCTCGTCGTCGACGTACAGCAGGACGTTTGGACGATCGGGCACCCGCACCAGGAGGAACTCCTGCTCGACCGCCCGCAGATCGGCGCGGGCGACGTGCGCGACCACGATCCCCGCGTCGCTGACGCCGACGCGCGGATCACTGACACCGGTGGCGACCAGCCGGTGGTCCTGCGCGAGATCGTCGAGGTCGCCGTCCGCCACCCGGTACCCGACCGGCGCAGCATGCTCTGCTCGCGTCCAGTCGGCGATGACCTGCCACGGGACCCGCGACTCGGGTAGCGAGTCCAGGCGAGCGCGGACCCGCGCTCGCTCGGTGTTCGACAGTCCGTCGGCCCAGTCGGGGTCGCCGGAGAGACGGCTGCAGAGCGCCCGGGACGAGCGTGCGGACAGTGGTCGTCCGGCCCGGCGCCGGCGTGGTGCCCCGACATCGATGAGCCATCGGCCGGCGAGCCGGCGGGCGGGGAGCGCTCCGGAGGCTGCTGCCGCCTGCACCCGGCGCACCGAGATCCCCTGGGCAGCCGCGTACTCGGCGGCGGTCATCTCGGCCATGGCTCCTCCGATCGCGTGACGATGAGTACCAGAACTGTACGCCGAGGCGAACAGTTGTGGTACCTACGCGATCAGAGCACGCTGTAGCCCGCCGGCAACGCCCCACGGCCCGACAGCGCCCGCAGCAGCAGCGGCCCGTCCCCACGCCGGACCGCCACCTCGGTGAGCAACAGACTGGAGGCCCGCACCGCCTCCACCGGCACCTCGACCGTCACGACGTGGCTGGCCCCGGCGACCGCACGCACCAGGTCGTCCCCGTGCACGACGAGTTCCAGCACCCGGGTGTGGAGGTACTCGTCCACGGGGAGACGGAGGCCGCCCACGACGGTGATGCGGGCCTCCCGTCCGGTGGTGTCGACGGCGGCGAGCGCACGGTCGCGGGCGAGGGCCACCGCGGCCGCCGGGGCGGAGCCGAGCGCAGCGCCGGCGGCGACGCCCCGTGCGGCGACGTCGTCGGGGTCGGCGACGGAGCCCGCGATGGCGCGGAGGTACCCGACGGCGTCCCCGACGTCGTCCCCGACCTCGGGGGAGTGGGCGGGCCCGTCCTTCGCCGAGAGGTAGGCGGCGACCGTCAGCAGTGCGCGGTTGGTGTGGCCGACGAGGGCGCGGACGTTCCAGACGCCGAGCGCCGGGGCGGCCCAGAGTGCCGGGTCGTCCTCCGGTGTCGGCAGTGCGCCGACGACCTCGACGAACCAGGCCGCGGTCGTGGCGAAGAGCTGGCGGGGGTCCATGCGCTCATCCTGTCCTGCGGGGCGGCCGGAGTCACCCGTCCTCCGGTCAGTCGCCGGGCAGGCTGATCTTCGAGCCCGACGGGAACCGGTTGCGGCCCGGGGGTGTGGTCGGGGCCTCGTGCGGAGCGAGTGCGGCCGCGGTGCGGTGCGCACGCTCGGTCCGGCCGAGCTGCACGAGTCCGGGCAGGAGGGTCCAGAGGAACAGGATCGTCATCGTGAAGCCCACCGTGTGCCGGTCGCCGGTGGTGAGCAGCGCGACGCCGGCGAGCGAGCAGCCGATCAACACCGCCGCGGCCCGTGCGACGTCGACCACGAGTGTCCGCCGCACCAGTGCCGTGTCGTGCAGGACGTCGGCGCGGTCCTCGGGTCGCATCTCAGGCGGCTGCCGGACCAGGTAGCGCTGCACGGAGTCGCGGGCCAGACGCATCGTCTCCGGCCGGACCGGTTCGCCGTCGATCGTGGCGCGCGGCTCCCGGGTCTGCGCGAGCGGGAAGCACCCGACGGTGACCAGGCCGGCCGCCAGCGAGGCGAGCACCACCACGATCGTCGCCCGCACGGGTCCGGCGTCTGTCCAGCCGGTGGTGGCTGCGGTGAGGCCGAGAGCCAGGGCAGCGACGACACCGACGGTGATGCCCCCGGTGATGGCTCGTCGGAAGCGCTTCGGCGAGACGTCCTCGCCGAACCGCGCACGGAACACCTGCCACCCCAGTCGGAACACGACCCCTGTCTACCGACTCCCGCTGAGGATCGCTCGGACACGCCCGGCCATGTGTGGCGGTGCGGTGCGTCGTCCGCGCGACCCCGGGCCTCCCCAGCGATCGTCCAGCGACGCTCGATGACCTGGCGGCATGAGTCTCGACATCGTCTACACCGCAGCCGCCCACGCCACCGGAGGCGGCCGCGACGGACACGTCCGCACCGAGGACGACCGGATCGACCTCGACACCCGACCGCCGAAGGAGATGGGTGGCAGCGGCGAGGGCACCAACCCCGAGCAGCTCTTCGCCGCCGGGTACGCGGCCTGCTTCCTCGGCGCGCTGCACGCCGCCGGCCGTGAGCTGACACTGGACACCACAGGCGCCGAGGTCTCCGCCGAGGTCAGCATCGGCGGCAACGGCTCCGGCGGCTTCGGCCTGGCGGTCGAGCTCGACGTGTACGCACCGAGCGTCGCCGGACCCGAACGGCAGCGACTGGTCGAGCTCGCGCACACGATCTGCCCGTACTCGAACGCCACGCGCGGCAACATCACGGTGACGCTCTCGCTCGTCGACTGAGGCCCTCGCGCCGCTCGCCGCTCACCGCTCCCTAGGCTGGAGCGGTGAGCACCGACCGCTGCCCCTGCCTGAGCGGCAACCCCTACGACGAGTGCTGCGGCCCCCTCCACGCCGGCGCACCCGCACCCACCGCCGAGCGGCTGATGCGGTCGCGGTTCTCCGCCTTCGCGCTCGGCCTGCCGGAATACCTGCTCCGCAGCTGGCACCCGCGCACGCGTCCCGCGTCGCTGGACCTGGACCCTGACCAGCGCTGGACGCGGCTCGACATCCTCGGCACCCGGTCGGGAGGCCCGTTCGACTCCGCCGGCACCGTCACGTTCCGCGCGTGGTGGCGTTCCGACACCGAGCGCGGGACGCTCGAGGAGACGAGCGACTTCGTCCGCGAGGGCGGGCACTGGTACTACGTCGACGGCCTGGTGGCCTGAGGGTCGGCCTCGGGGCGGGGTGCACACCACGCGGCGGCCTGCTGAGAAATACTGGTGCGTAGAATTTCAGGTATGGCAGGATCGATGGGCGACGACGACGTCGCGATCCTGAACGGAAGGCCCACCATGGCATTGCGGAAGTCCTTGCTCGTCCTCGTGAGCAGCATCGCCCTCTTCATCTCAGCAGTCGGAGCCAGCCCGGCGTCAGCGTCGACGATCGAGGGGGTAAGTTCTCCTGCGGCCGCATTGCTGCCCGACGTCGTTCTCGCTGACGGTTCCGTGTACGCAGTACCGACGCAGGCCGCAGCGCAACTCGAGCGGGCACGACAGCAGCTCTCCGCATCTGATCCCGTCCTGTTCGCCGAGGTTGAGCGCACGTACGAGCAGACAGTGCGGGCCCTGCAGGCCGATTCCGCATCGACAGCAGCTGTGGTCCTCGCGCCGAAGCGCGCCTGCGTCACCGTGACCAAGTCTGCCGTCATCGCTTTCGCATGGGTCGTCATCGGCTACGGGTCACTCCTGGCGGCGGTCGGTGGGTTCCTCGATCTGACGATCGTCGGGCTGCCCGCGGGGGCGGTCCTCAATGCGATCGGCATCGGGGACGTCTTCGTCGGCACCGTGTTGCTCGACCGAGCGAACCGGATCAAGTGGTCCAGCAAGCGCGTCTGCATCTGAGGCGCGGCTGATGGACAGCTCTGTCATCCTTGCTCTCGGTGTCTTACTGGCGGTCGTGGCCACCTCTGGCGCACAGGCGCAACGTCGGCGATCGCGACGTCGGAACGGCGAGGTGTCGCAGCATCGCAGTGGTCCCGTGACGACCGTGATCGTGGTGCTCGCGATCGCAGGGCTGTCGTGCCTCCTGATCGCTCTGCTCCTCCTGCCGATCATCTGACCCGCTGCCGTCCGTCCGCCGGGACGCCGCGGTCTGCTCGAGACGCCGCGGAAGTCGGCGGCGTCTCGGGCGAACGGCGGCGCCGGACGGAGACGGGGCCGTCTCGCCGCGGGGTGCCGCGGGTCCCGCGTCAGCCGATCGACTCCGGCAGGCCCACGGCCGTGCGCATGGCCCGGCGGACCTCGGCCTCGGCGGGCAGCAGCTCGTCGTCGTCCCCGGTCAGGAAGAAGCGGATCTGCCCGATCGCCTGCTCGACGAGCATGTCCAGGCCGTTCAACACCCGCCCACCCGCAGCCGTCCACGCCGCGGAGGCCCGGGTCGGCCACGGCGCGTACGCCACGTCGAGCAACACCGCGTCCGGACCCGACGGCACGAGGGGCAGCTCGTCCGCAGCACCGCCCGGCAGCGTCGACACCACGAAGCCCATCGGGTCCGCCGAACCGAGGTCCTGCAGGTCGTGCACCTCGAGCGTCACGCCCAGCCGAGCGGCCAGCAGCACCAGGTCGCCCGCCTTGCCGGTGTCACGCAGGAACACCCGGACCAGCGAGGCGCCGAGTCGCAGTGACGCGGTGAGGGCGCTCGCCGCGGTCGCCCCGCCGCCCAGGATGACGGCCTCGCCCGGCACGTGACCGAGTGCGGCGACCGGACGGACGATCCCCTCGACGTCGGTGTTCGCACCCGCCAGGACGACCGACGAGCCCTCGCGGCGGAACGCGACGGTGTTCGCGACTCCGAGCTCGTCCACGAGTGGGGTCGTCCGGTCGAGCAGGGGGAGCACCTCGCGCTTCAGCGGCATCGTGAGGCTGAGGCCACGCCATTCCGGGCCGAGCCCCGCGACGAACGCGGCGAGCCCACCGGAGGCGAGCTCGTGCCTCCCGTACGAGAACGGCAGACCGAGCACGTCGTAGGCCGCTGCGTGCAGCCGGGGGGAGAGTGAATGCGCGATCGGGGAGCCGAGAACGGCGAGTTCGGTGCGGTCGGCGTCGGGGAAGGTGAGGGCCACGGCCGCAGCCTATCCAGGCAGGACTCGGCGCCCACCCGGCGGGGGAACCCTTAGGTTAGGCTACCCTTCGTGATCCGTTCCTCCCTCTCCAAGCGCCGTTTCGGGCGTGTGCTCGCCGCGGCCGGCGCCGTCGTCGCGGCCTCGCTCGTGCTGGCCGGCTGCTCCTCGTCGAGCCCCTCGTCCTCGTCGTCCGCCGCCGGCTCGTCCGACGGCGCCTTCCCCGTGTCGATCACGACCGGGCTCGGCACCACGACGATCGACTCCGCCCCGAAGCGCGTCGTCGCCCTCGGCTGGGGAGACGCCGAGACGGCACTCGAGCTCGGCGTGCAGCCCGTCGGCGCCAGTGACTGGCTCGCCTTCGGTGGCGACGGCGTCGGACCGTGGCTCAAGGGGGCGTACAAGAAGTCCCCGAAGATCATCAAGACGCTCGAGCCCAGCTACGAGGACATCCTCAAGCTCAAGCCGGACCTGATCCTCGACGTGAAGTCCTCGGGCGACAAGGACCGCTACGACAAGCTGTCGGCCATCGCCCCGACCGTCGCGATCCCGAAGGGCGGCGAGAACTACCTCGCCTCCACCACGCAGCAGGTCGACATGATCTCGAAGGCGCTCGGTAAGGAGGCCGAGGGCAAGAAGCTGCTCAGCGACCTCGACGACTCGTACGCCGCCGCACGCACGGCGCACCCCGAATTCAAGGGCAAGACCGCCGCGATCGGCGCCTACACGTCGGAGGGCTTCGGGGTCTACGCCTCCCGCGACAGCCGCGCCACGTTCATGCAGAACCTCGGCTTCACGATCCCGTCCGCGATCGACAAGGCCGCCGGCAAGGAGTTCTCGGTCTCGCTGTCGAACGAGAACCTCGACCTGCTCGACGCCGACCTGACCGTCGTCCTGCCGATCTACGTCGACGCGTCGAAGGCCACCGCGGACCCGCTGTTCCAGAAGGTGCCGTCGGTCGAGGCCGGGCACTCCATCGTGGTGGACGACGCCGACGTCTCGAACGCGTTCTCGCTCGGGACGACCGCGGCCATCGAGTGGGCGCTGAAGCGGCTGCCGGACGAGTTCGCGAAGAAGCTCGGCTGACGCCGGGGCCGGCGGCGGCGGTGGCGCGCCAGCCCGGCGGCCGGCTGGCCGGCCGGCGCCGGGGCGCCAGCCGGACCCGCACAACAGAAACCGGCCCGCACCACGAGATCTCGTGGTGCGGGCCGGTTTCTGTTGTGCGTGGACGCGGCAGCGGCGCCGGCAGCGGCGCCGGCCGGGCGCCGTGGGCGCGGCAGCGGGGTGTCGGGGCGGGCGCCGGCGCGGGCTTCGTTGCGGGGGTGGGGCGGGCCTCCTGGCCGGGCGCGTCGCGTGCCGGACGGGAGGCGCGGGTCAGGATCCGAAGGTCGAGCCCACGAACGCGAACAGGAGCGCGAGCAGCGGGAAGGCGCCCTGCATCGAGGCGGAGCGCAGGTACTTGCGGCCGGTGCCGACGAGGACGACGGCGGCGCCGAGCATGCTCGCGCACGAGAAGACGACGAGCGTCCAGCCGGTCGCACCGTTGCCGGCGAGCACCAGCACGACACCGAGGATCGCGCCGATCGCCAGGAACAGGTTGTAGAAGCCCTGGTTGAAGGCGAGGGAGCGGGTCGCCTGCGCTTCGGCCTCGCTCGAGATGTTGAATATGCGTCGAACCCGGGGGCTCGTCCACGCCACCGACTCGAGGAAGAAGATGTACGCGTGCACCAGGCCCGCCAGGACCGCAAAGACACCGGAGATCGCCAGCAGAACCGTCATGATGACCATCCTCCCAGCAACGGGAGGATCCTGCCGTCACATCTCGTCCGGAACGACCTCGATCAGTAGGCTCTGACCATGAACGAGGCCCCAGGGATGACCGACGACGACGCCGTGGCCGAGCTGCAGGGCATCCGGCAGAGCATCGACAACATCGACGCTGCCGTGATCCACATGCTCGCCGAGCGGTTCAAGTACACACAGCGGGTCGGGTACCTCAAGGCCGCGGCGGGCATGCCGGCGGCCGACCCCTCGCGCGAGCAGATCCAGGTCGCCCGTCTGCGCGCCCTGGCGGCCGAGTCGCACCTCGACCCCGCCTTCGCCGAGAAGTTCCTCAACTTCATCGTGGCGGAGGTCATCCACCACCACGAGCGCATCGCCGTCGGTGAGATGTGAGCCTGCCGCCGCTGAACCTGCTCATCGGGTCGTACACGGCGACCGGGGGCGGGAACGCGACCGGCATCTCCATCGTCTCCGGTGGCCTGGTCTCGACGATCGCGGTGCTCGACGACCCGGCGTTCCTGGCGGTCGACGGTGACCGGGTGTACGCCGTGTCCGAGACCCTCGACGGCGGGGTCCACGCGTTCCGCCGGTCCGGGTCGGCGCTCGAGCACCTGTGGGACGCTCCCGCCGGTGGGGACGCGCCCTGCCACGTGCGGGTCGACGGCTCGGGTGCGCTCGTCGTCACGAACTACGTGTCCGGGACGGTGACCGCGATCTCGCTCGCGGCAGCCGAGGCGTACGCCGTGTCCACGGCTGACGGCGGCGCGGCCGTGCACGGGGTCGGCGGACAGGGAGCGGGGGTGTCCGCGGTCCTGCCGGACGCCGCCCTCGCGACCGAGGTCCTGCCCGACGCCATCGGCCCCGACGAGAGCCGGCAGGAAGGCCCGCACGCCCACCAGTCGATCGCCACCCCGGACGGCACCGTGCTGGTCGCCGACCTCGGTGGGGACGCACTGCACGAGTTCCGGATCCGCGCCGATGCCGGGTCGGTGTCGATCGAGCCGGTGCGCGTCCACCACGTCACCCCGGGGGCCGGACCGCGCCACATGGACTGGGTCCGCCGGGGACACGGCGCTGCCGACGCCGACGGCGACGCCGGTGCCGGTGGCGGTGTCGACGGGGGCGGAGCTGCCGGTGCCGGTGTCGACCTGATCGTCGCGGGGGAGCTCGACGGGCGGGTGTACCGGCTGCGCCGCGACGAGTCCGGGTCGTTCCGCGAGGTCTGCGCCACCTCGGTCCTCGACGGCCCCGGTGTGCCGTCGCTCCTCAGCCACCTCGAGGTCGACGAGCGCGGCCTGGTCACCGTCGCGGTGCGCGGCCGCGACCAGATCGTGGTCCTCGACACGGCTGACGACGGGCTCCGCGTGGTCGGGGCAGCGTCGGCCGGTGGGCTCTGGCCGCGCCACTTCGCCCGGGTGCCCGGCTACCTGCTCGTCGCGAACCAGCGGTCGGACGCGGTGGCGGTGCTGCCGGTCGGGGACGACGGGGTACCGGGCGAGGCCGTCGGGCAGATCGCCGTCGGCAGCCCGGCGTGCGTCATCCCGCTGGAGTAGCGCGGACGGACGGACGGACGGACGGACGGACGGACGGGCGGACGGACGGCGCGGCCGGGTGGGCGGGCGCCCGCCCGGGTGGGCGGGTGTCCGGGCCAGCCGGGCTGCGGCGGGCCCGACCGGGTGTCGGGTCAGCAGCGGGGTGGGGCCGGCCGTGGTCCGAGGCTGCCGTGGTTCGCGCGCTGCGCGGTCAGTCGTGCTGCCGCGGTCAGTCCTGGTGCACCGGCCAGTCCGGAAGCGGCGGTCAGCCCTGGTTCACCGGTAGGTCGATGACGTTCTCGAACGCCCGGCCCTCCGCCAGCGCGGCGACCTGGCGGCGGATCAGGTCGAGCGACCGCGGGATGCTCAGGTCCGTGTTGCCGCCGACGTGCGGGGTGAGCACGGTGTTCGGCGTCGTCCAGAGGGCGTGGTCGGCGGGCAGCGGTTCCGGGTCGGTGACGTCGAGCGCCGCCGAGATCCGGCCCGAGCGCAGTTCCGCCACGAGGGCGTCGGTGTCGACGACCTTGCCGCGGGCGACGTTCACCACGAGGGCGCCGTCGGGCAGTGCGGCGAGCAGGGCCGCGTCGACCAGCCCCTCGGTCTCGTCGGTGAGCGGCGCGATGAGCACGAGCACGTCCGTGGTGCGTGCGAGTTCCGGCAGCTCGCCGAACGCGTGCACGTGCCGACCGTCCTGGTCACGGGCCGTCCGGGCGACGACGGTGACGTCGGTGCGGAACGCCTCGAAGCGGGTCGCGATGGCCGAACCGATCGCACCGTAGCCGACGACGGTCACCCGGCGGTCGGCCAGCGACCGGGTCTCGCGGGCGTCCCACCGCTGTTCGGCGCGGTCGAACTGGAACGCGGCGATCTCGCGGAGCGAGGTCAGCGCCAACCCGACGGCCAGCTCGGCGGTCTCGTCGTCGTGGATGCCGCGGCCGTTCGCCAGCCGGGCGTGACCGGGCACGTGCGGGGTCGCCCACTCGTACCCGGCGCTCGGCAGCTGCAGCAGCTCGAGGTTCGGCAGGTCGTGCACGAACTGCCACCGGTGCCGTCCACCGAAGTAGAACGGCAGGAACGCGATGGCGACCTCGTCGGCCCGGGCGTACGGACCCTCGACGTCCCAGACGTCGAGCTCGATGCCGTCCGGCACCGGGCCGAAGCCGTCGACCAGTTCCTGCAGGGGCAGTGTGACGATCGGCACCGGGTCAGGAGTCCGCGCGCGGCGAGAAGGAGCCGTGGTCGTCCAGCGGTCCGCGGCCGACGTAGCCCTCGGTGACGTTCTCCTTGATGACGTCCCCGAAGTACGACGGCAGGGTCCCGCCGTGTGCACCACGGAGCTCGTCGATCGTCGCCTCGAACGCACCCTGGACCTCGAGCGAGCCCGACGCGGCGTCGGTCACACCGATCCGCAGCACCGGGTAGCCCCGGCCCGTGCAGAGGCCCTGGAAACGGACGTCGTCCTCGCGCCGGACGGTCACGATGACGCGGCCCGTCGACTCGGAGAACAGCGCGGTCGCGGTGTCGACACCGTCGCGGGACTCGAGCTCGTCGAGCACGACGCGGGCGCCGAGGCCGAAGCGGAGCACCGACTCGGCGAGGGTCTGACCGAGGCCGCCGTCCGCCAGGTCGTGTGCGCTCGTCAGCAGCTGCTCGTCGGCCGCGGCGGCGATGAGCTCCGCCAGGGCCTTCTCGCGGCCGAGGTCGACCATCGGCGGACGCCCACCGAGGTGGTCGTGCACGGTGCCGGCCCAGGCCGACCCGTCGAGCTCCAGGCTCGTGGTGCCGAGCAGGTAGATGTTGTGGCCGTCGTCCTGCCACCCCGAGGGAATGCGCTTGGCGACGTCGTCTATCACGCCGAGGACACCGACGACGGGCGTCGGGTGGATCGGGGTGTCACCGGTCTGGTTGTAGAACGACACGTTGCCGCCGGTCACCGGGATGCCGAGTTCCATGCAGCCGTCCGCCAGGCCCTCGACGGCCTCGGAGAACTGCCACATGACCTCGGGGTTCTCCGGCGAACCGAAGTTCAGGCAGTCGGTGACCGCCGCGGGCACGGCACCGGTGACGGCGACGTTCCGGTACGCCTCGGCCAGGGCCAGTCGGGCGCCCTGCTTCGGGTCGAGCTGGCAGTAGCGGCCGTTGGCGTCCGTGGCGATCGCGACCCCCAGGCCGGTCTCCTCGTCGACGCGGATCATGCCGCCGTCGTCGGGGAAGGACAGCGCGGTGTTGCCGAGCACGTACGTGTCGTACTGGTTCGTGACCCAGCGCTTGTCGGAGAGGTTCGGCGACCCGAGCAGCTGCAGGAACTGCGCCTTGAGGGCCGGACCGGTCTCCGGGCGGTCGAGCGACTCGGCGCCGTCGGCCTGCAGTGCGTCGATCCAGGTGGGGTAGGCGACCGGGCGGTCGTACACGGGGCCGTCGACGGCGACGGTGCGCGGGTCGACGTTGACGATCTCCTGGCCCTGCCAGTCGATGACGAGACGACCGGTGCCGGTGACCTCGCCGAGCACGCTGGTCTCGACCTCCCACTTGCCGACGACCTCGAGGAAGGCGTCGAGCTTGTCGGGGCGGACGACCGCCATCATGCGCTCCTGGCTCTCCGACATGAGGATCTCCTCTGCCGTGAGCGACGGGTCGCGCAGCAGGACGTCGTCGAGGGAGATGTGCATCCCGCCGTCGCCGTTGCTCGCGAGCTCGCTCGTCGCGCAGGAGATGCCCGCGGCGCCGAGGTCCTGGATGCCCTCGACGAGCTCCTTCTGGAAGAGCTCGAGGCAGCACTCGATGAGGACCTTCTCGGCGAACGGGTCGCCCACCTGGACCGCCGGACGCTTGGTCGGGCCGCCCTCGGTGAAGGTGTCGGACGCCAGGATCGAGGCGCCGCCGATGCCGTCGCCACCCGTGCGGGCACCGAACAGCACGACCTTGTTGCCCGCGCCGGACGCGTTGGCCAGGTGCAGGTCCTCGTGGCGCAGGACGCCGACCGCCAGGGCGTTGACCAGCGGGTTGCCCTGGTACACCGGGTCGAAGTAGGTCTCGCCGCCGATGTTCGGCAGGCCCAGGCAGTTGCCGTAGAACGAGATGCCGCCGACGACCCCGTGCACGACGCGTGCGGTGTCCTCGTGGTCGATCGCGCCGAAGCGCAGCTGGTCCATCACCGCGACCGGGCGTGCGCCCATCGAGATGATGTCGCGGACGATGCCGCCGACACCGGTGGCCGCACCCTGGTAGGGCTCGACGTAGGAGGGGTGGTTGTGCGACTCGACCTTGAAGGTCACCGCCCAGCCGTCACCGACGTCGACGACACCGGCGTTCTCGCCCATGCCGACCATCAGGTTCTTGGTCATCTCCGGCGTGACCTTCTTGCCGAACTGCCGGAGGTAGTTCTTGCTCGACTTGTAGGAGCAGTGCTCGGACCACATGACCGAGTACATGGCGAGCTCACCCGAGGTGGGGCGGCGACCGAGGATCTCGCGGATCTTCGCGTACTCGTCGGCCTTCAGCCCGAGTGCCGCGTAGGGCTGTTCCTTGTCGGGCGTCTCGGCGGCGTCCTGGACGGTGTCGGGCTTCGGGCGGACGGGCGTGGTCACGGTGTTGTCGTTCCCTGTCACTGGATTCGCGGGCGAAGGAGTCGCGGTCACTTGACGAGCGCGCGCTCGATCACGGAGGTGAAGAAGGTGAGGCCGTCGGTGCCCGAGGCCATGGCCGCGCGGGTGTCCGGGCCGAACCCGGGCTCCGTGGCGTGCTCGGGGTGCGGCATCAGGCCGACGACGTTGCCGCGCTCGTTCGAGACGCCGGCGATGTCGTCGATCGACCCGTTCGGGTTGACGCCGACGTAGCGGAAGACGACCTGGCCGTTGTCCTCGATGCGCTTGATCTCGTCCGCGTCGGCGACGAACCGGCCGTCGGCGTTCTTCAGCGGGATGGTGATCTCCTGCTGCGCGTCGAAGCCGGAGGTCCAGGCGGTGTCGGCGTTCTCGACGCGGAGCACCTGGTCGCGGCGGATGAACTGCTGGTGCGCGTTCCGCGTGTGCGCGCCGGGGACCAGACGGGCCTCGGCGAGCATCTGGAAGCCGTTGCAGATGCCGAGCACGGGCATGCCCTTGCCGGCGACGTCGATGACCTCGGCCATGATCGGGGCCTTGGCGGCGATGGCACCGGCACGGAGGTAGTCCCCGTACGAGAACCCGCCCGGCAGGACGATCGCGTCGACACCCTGGAGGTCGTGGTCGCCGTGCCAGAGCGCCACCGGCTCCGCCCCGGCGAGACGCACCGCGCGCTGCGCGTCGCGGTCGTCGAGCGACCCGGGGAAGGTGATGACCCCGATGCGCATCGTCACTCGACGACGCTCACGGAGACGACGTCCTCGATGACGGCGTTCGAGAAGACGTCGACCGCGATCTCGCGGACCTCGGCGAGCTTTGCGTCGTCGACGGGGCCGTCGACCGACACCTCGAATCGCTTGCCGATGCGGACGTTGGTCAGGTCGTTCTTGCCGAGGCGGGCGAGGGCGTTGCCCACCGCCTTGCCCTGGGGGTCGAGGATCTCGGCCTTCGGCATGACCTCGACGACGATCGTTGGCACGTGTTCACTCCAGCACAGGGGTCGGGTGGGGACGGCACCAGTCTAGGTGGCGCGCGAGGGGCGACGAAGCGGTTGTGGACAGATCATCGGCGACGTACTATTCGATGTCGAACAATCGGCATCGAACACCCGCTCGCGACCGGACACCGACTCGCGACCGAACCCCCGGAGACCACGTGACCGACCTGACGCCGCTCGCGTTCGCGGCGCTCGGCCTGCTCGCCGAGTCGCCGATGCACCCCTACGAGATGTTCCAGACGATGCTCCACCGCCGTGAGGACCGGAACGTCAAGGTCCGACCCAGCACGCTCTACCACCAGGTCGGGCGGCTCGCGGACCTCGGGTACGCCGAGGTCGTCGGCACCGACCGTGCGGGCAACCGACCCGAACGGACCACCTACTCGATCACGGAAGCCGGACGCGCGGCGCTCGAGGCGGGCCTCCGCCACATGGTCGCCGAACCCGCCGACGAGTACCCACAGTTCCGACTGGCGGTGTCCCACGTCGACAACCTGCCCGTCGAGGACGTGGCGGCCGCCTTCCGGGCGCGCATCGCCGCACTGCGCGCCCAACGCGACGGGTACGACGACGCAGCCACGGGCCTCCAGGCCAAGGGGCTGGCCGAACGGTACTGGCTCGACGTGTCGTACGTCCGTGCAATGCTCACCGCGCAACTCGAGTGGCTGACCGCCATCGCCGACCGCGTCGAGCGCGGCGACATCCCTTGGGACGGCCCGGCCGTCCCCGCAGAACCCACACAGAACAGCAAGGACACCACTCGATGACATCCGCATCAACCGCCGCCGACCTGGAGCACGGCAAGAAGCCGTGGCCAGCGCTCTGGGCACTCGTCGTCGGCTTCTTCATGATCCTCGTCGACTCGACGATCGTCTCGGTCGCGACCCCGACCATCGCCACGGCGCTCGACGCCGACATCAACGCCGTCATCTGGGTGACCAGCGCCTACCTGCTGGCGTACGCCGTCCCGCTGCTCATCACCGGCCGCCTCGGTGACCGCTTCGGCCCGAAGGTGCTCTACCAGGTCGGGCTCGTCGTCTTCACCCTCGCCAGCCTGTGGTGCGGTCTCGCCGGCTCGATCGAGATGCTCATCCTCGCCCGCGTCGTGCAGGGCCTCGGCGCCGCGATGATGACCCCGCAGACGATGTCCGTCATCACCCGCATCTTCCCGCCGCAGAACCGTGGCGCGGCCATGGGCCTCTGGGGTGCAGTGGCCGGTGTGGCCTCCCTCGTCGGCCCGATCGTCGGCGGCCTGCTCGTCGACGGCTTCGGCTGGGAGTGGATCTTCTTCGTCAACGTCCCCGTCGGCGTCGTCGCGTTCGTCCTCGCGCAGAAGTTCGTGCCGTCGTTCGAGCGCCACCGCCACCGCTTCGACACCCTCGGCATCGTGCTCTCCGCCGTCGGGCTGTTCCTGCTCGTCTTCGGCATCCAGGAGGGCGAGACCTACGACTGGGGCACCATCACCGGCCCGATCTCGGTCTGGTCGCTGATCATCGCCGGCATCGTCGTGCTCGTCGCGTTCGTCGTCTGGCAGGGCGTGCAGAAGGGCGAGCCGCTGCTGCCCCTCGGCCTGTTCAAGGACCGCAACTTCACCCTGGCGAACATCGCGATCACCGCGGTCGGCGTCGCCATCTCCTCCTTCGCGCTGCCGATCATGCTCTGGGCGCAGGACGTCCTGCGCTTCTCGCCCACCCAGGCCGCCCTGCTGCTCGTGCCGCAGGCGGTCATCTCGGCAGGCCTCGCACCGTTCGTCGGCAAGAAGCTCAACGTCTGGAACCCGCGCTGGGTCGCGTCCTTCGGCCTCGCCTGCTTCTCGGGTGGCCTGTTCTGGTTCGGTGCGCTGATCGCGGCGAACGCCGACTGGGGCTGGGTGCTCCTGCCGAGCGCCCTGCTCGGCCTGGCGAACGCCTGCATGTGGGGACCGCTGTCCGTCTCCGCCACGCGCAACCTGCCGCCGCGTCTCGCCGGCGCCGGCTCGGGCGTCTACAACACCACCCGTCAGATCGGTGCGGTGCTCGGTTCCGCCGGCATCGCCGCCCTGATGGAGGCCCGCATCACCGCCGAGTTCCCGCAGCAGTCCGGCGGTTCCGGCGCGGGTGCCGAGCAGACCGGGTCGCTGCCCGGGTTCCTGCTCGAGCCGTTCTCGCGGGCGATGGGGCAGTCGCTCGTCCTGCCGGCCGTCGTGCTCATCGCGGCGATCGTGGCGGCGCTGTTCCTGGCGAAGCCGAAGCAGACCGTCGCGTGGAAGCAGACCGATTCGGTCGCCACGCAGCCCGACGGGTCCGCCGACTCCGCGCACGCAGACGGTGAGCGGGAGCACGTCGGTGCCCACGCCTCGGCCGCCGCACCCGCGACCGCCGCGGACGAGCTCGCTGCCGGTCAGCACACGGGCAAGCACGTGGAGGCGTAGCCCGAGCGTCGTTCACCACCGGAGCCCCGGTCCCTCGCAGGAGGGGCCGGGGCTCCGTCGTGTCCGGGTGCCCTGGCGGTCCCGAGGCGTCTGGGCGTCCCGGTGTCTGGGTGTCCGGGAGTCTGACGGTTCCGGGTGCCTGGCGGTCCTGGTCGGCCGGCGTGGTTGCCGAGCGGGCGGAAGTGCGCCGCTGGCGTCCGCCGCACCAGGGTCTTCCGCCCGCTCGCGGGATGCGCGGCCCGCGAGCCGTCGCCGAGGCGGGCGCAGGGCGGCGAGCGGGCGGGAACGTGCCTCCCGGGTCGCCCGGGCCGGGGGATTCCACCCGCTCGCCGCGTCGCGCGCACTTCCCCGCCAGGCCGGGCCAGGCCGGGAGGCCCGCCCCGCGTCGAGCGGGCGGTTTCGCGTCCGCTGTGCTGACGCCACCCGGGTCTTCCGCCCGCTCGCGGGTCGGGGAGGCGGTGCCCTGACGGGCGGTCGTCGGCGAGTGGGCGGAAACGTGCGTCCAGGCCGGGCGGGGGGCGGGGGACTCCGCCCGCTCGCTCGCTGTCCGGGGCGGCGGTGCCGTGACGGGCGCGCATCGGCGGGCGGGCGGAAGCACGCCTCCAGACCGGGCAAAGCCCTGGTGTTCCGCCCGCTCGGCGGCGGGGCGGCCGGCGAGCTGACGCGCACCGGCGAGCGGGCGGATGTGCGGTCCGTGCGCTCGTCCGGCCCTGGTGTTCCGCCCGCTCGCGTGCGGCGGACGCTCGGCGCGGATCGAACGGGCAGATCTGCGCGGCCCGAGGTGCTCCGGCCCCGGTGTTCCGCCCGCTCGCGTGCGGCGGACGCTCGGCGCGGATCGAACGGGCAGATCTGCGAGGCCCGAGGCGCTCCGACCCTGGTGTTTCGCCCGCTCGCGCCGGGCGGCCGGACCTCCAGCCAGCGCACCGCGCCCGCCCGCCGCGCCCGTCCGCCCGCCCGCCGCGCCAGCGCGCCCGCTCAGGGCCGACGCTGCAAGTGCTCCCGCGTCAGCGCGTCCATCTGCTCGTCCGTCAGCTCGTCGACCTCGCGGGCCTCGCGGCGGTCGGACCGCTGCCACCGGATGAACAGGGCGATGAGCACGGGGACGTCCGCCACCTCCGCGATGAACCACAGCAGGTCGCCCGCCAGGTGCTGGTCCAGCAGCGGCGAGGGGGCCCACGGCACGTGCAACGGCACCCTCCCGACCCCGTCCAGCACGTGGTCGCTGACGCGCATCACGACCGCCGGCACCGCGTCGAGCACGAGCTCCACGAACGCCAACAGGAACTCCGCGGTGGCGAAGGCGGAGGAGCGGAGCACCCCGACCTCGGACAGCGGCGCGAGCAACCCGAAGCCGAGGACGGGCACCAGCACCGTGATCCCCACGCTGCTGACCACGGACTGCCGGAGCACGGCTGCCAGCGGGGTGAGCATCACGCAGAACAGCGCGAGGGCCACCAGGGGCGAGACGATCGCGTTGCCGAGGAACCGTGCCGGGCGCGACCGCAGGACGGCGTCGGCGGTCCCGGCGAGGCGGGTCGGGCCTCCCGTCCGCAGCAATGCGAACGGGCCGGACAGCGCGGCGAAGGTGGGGACCGCGAAGAAGAGGACGGCGATCCGCAGGACGAAGGCCCACCGCAGCTGCCGGTCGTACTGGCCGACGATCCCGAACTGCACGACGGCGAACAGGGTGAGCGCGGCGACGAACGCCAGCGTCCGCCACCACGGCCAGCGGGCGCCGCGTCGGTGCGCGGCGACCAGGCCGGCGCCGTACGCGACGGCGGCGACGACCAGGAGCACCGCCGCCAGGGGGTCGACGTGCCAGGTGCTCCAGAACTCGGAGGGTGACGGCGTGGGGTGCCTCCCGGTGGTCGCGCTGCGGGAGACATCTTCCTCCCGCCGGGAGGCGCCACCCGGCTCCGGCAGATGAGGATCCCTACATGGTCCGCACGCCCGGCGCCGCGACGGTCTTGCTCAGCAGCCACGTCCCGACCGGGATCGCGACCGCGCCGAGGAGCGCGAGCGGGAACGAGAGGTGCAGCTGCATCACCGCGAACGCCGGGCCGATCGTGCAGAGCGCCGCGACCGCGAGGACGGGCCACGCCGGCCGGTCGGCACCGGGGACGAGGCGGGGGAGCGGCCGGTCGAAGCGGCGCACGGCCCGGGCGACTCCGAGGGTCGCCGCGAGCAGCACGACCACGGCGATCACGCGCGTGGCCCACCAGGTCCGCGAGCCCGGGTCGGGGAACGGCAACCCGACGAGCAGTCCGATCCCGTTGAGCAGGATGAAGAGCGGCAGGTGCCACAGGTAGATCGTCATGCCGTCGCGGCCGAGCAGGAACACGACGGCCTGGGCGGGGCGGGTCTGCATCAGCCGGGTCAGGGGTGCGTGCACGAGCTGGACCAGGCAGGCCTGCCCGACCGCGAGCAGGGCCAGCGGCAGCATCGGCGGGTTGAGGTCCTGCAGCATGTCCGGCGCCCAGAGCCCGACCGAGGTGATCGGCACGAGGACGGCGTAGGCGACGGCCGCGATGCCCGCCAGCAGGAGCTTCGAGCGTCGGGCGAACCAGCCGTCGGCCCAGAGGAAGCCGAGCTGCTGCGCGAACAGCCACACCGGGCCGAGGTTGAGCAGCCCGACCTCGGCGACCCCGGTGCCGAGCCGGACCGCGTCGACCACCGTGGCCAGCAGGAGCAGCACCGCCAGGGTGCGCCACGGAGCGGTGGCGTGCAGCCGTGCCATCAGCGGCACGCAGCACTGCGTGATGCCGTACGCGGCGAGGAACCAGAGCGGCGACCCGATCCCGAACGCCAACTCGCTCAGCAGGTCCGCCGGTGTACCGAGGACGGTCGCGATGCCGAGCCCGACCGCGAGCACCGCGAACAGGGGTACCGCCGGCCGGTACAGCCGCACGAGCCGGGTTGCGACGTAGTCCCGCGCCCCACCGCCGCGTGTGACGGTGCTGCGCCAACCGACCGCGCTCGCGAAGCCGCCGACGACGAAGAAGAGGGGCATGACCTGGCCGATCCAGGTCGCCGCCACGTACCAGGGCAGTTCCTGCAGCGGGCTCGTCACCCGGAGCCCGGAGGCGTCCGAGCCGACGCCGACCATCGTGACGTGCACGATGACGACGAGGACGACGCAGGCCGTCCGGATGAGGTCGACGACCAGGTCCCGCTGCGCGATGGCCCCCCGGACGTCCTGAGCGGTGTTCGCCGACGCGTCGGCCTGCTGCATGGACATGGCAGGACGCTACCGGTCGTTCCACCCCTCCCAGGCCGGTTCCAGCCGATCGCGACAGGATCGTGACACATTGCATTCCGGGAGGCGCATGTGTCGCCCGCAGGACCGCCTCCGCCGTGTACAGTGGGCGTTGTCTTGAATCCTGCAAGAGAAGGGCTCCGCATGGTCGACGACACCGAACTGCTCCGCGGAGCCGGTCTGCGCGTCACCGCGCCGCGCCTCGCCGCCCTCCGGGCCATCGAGACCCGCCCGCACACCACCGCCGACGACCTGGTCACGGCGCTCGCCGCCGAACTCCCGACGACCAGTCACCAGGCGGTCTACGGCGTCCTCGGTGCACTGACCGGCGCCGGACTCGTGCGCCGCATCGAACCGGCCGGCAGCCCCGCCCGTTACGAACGGCGGACGGGCGACAACCACCACCACATCGTCTGCACCATGTGCGGCGCGATCGGTGACGTGGACTGTGCCGTCGGCCACGCGCCGTGCCTGACGCCGTCCGAGACCCACGGCTTCGCCGTCACCACCGCAGAGGTCACCTACTGGGGGATCTGCGAGCAGTGCGCGGCAGCCGAGCAGAGCGGCGTCGACTCCGACGCCGTCGCTGCGAACCGACCCGAGCCATCCTGACCGCACCTACGTTCCACCTGAGGAGGAACCGTGTCCGACCAGAACACGCCCACCACCACGACCAACAGCGGTGCCCCGGTCTCCAGCGACCAGCACTCCATGGGAGTCGGGGCCGACGGCCCCCTCGCCCTGCACGACCACTACCTGGTCGAGAAGCTCGCGCAGTTCAACCGCGAGCGCATCCCGGAGCGTGTCGTCCACGCCAAGGGCGGCGGTGCGTTCGGTACCTTCACCGTCACGCACGACGTCTCGCAGTACACCCGTGCCGCGTTCCTCCAGCCCGGCCAGACCACCGAGATGCTCGCCCGCTTCTCGAGCGTCGCCGGTGAGCAGGGCTCGCCCGACACCTGGCGTGACCCCCGCGGCTTCGCGCTGAAGTTCTACACGTCCGAGGGCAACTACGACCTGGTCGGCAACAACACCCCGGTGTTCTTCATCCGCGACGGCATCAAGTTCCCCGACTTCATCCGCTCGCAGAAGCGCCTGCCGGGCTCGCACCTGCGCGACCACGACATGCAGTGGGACTTCTGGACCCTGTCGCCCGAGTCGGCGCACCAGGTCACGTGGCTCATGGGTGACCGCGGTCTGCCGGCCAGCTGGCGGAACATGGACGGCTTCGGTTCGCACACCTACCAGTGGGTCAACGCCGAGGGCGAGCGCTTCTGGGTGAAGTACCACTTCAGCACCGAGCAGGGGCACAAGACCCTGACGCAGGAGGACGCCGACCGCATCGCCGGCGAGGACGCGGACTTCCACATCCGCGACCTCCACGAGGCCATCGAGCGCCAGGACTTCCCGCGCTGGACCCTCAAGGTGCAGGTCATGCCCTACGACGAGGCCGCCGAGTACCGCTTCAACCCGTTCGACCTGACGAAGGTGTGGCCGCACGCGGACTACCCCCTGATCGAGGTCGGCACGATGGAGCTCAACCGCAATCCGGAGAACTACTTCGCGCAGATCGAGCAGGCGACCTTCGCCCCGTCGAACTTCGTGCCCGGCATCGCGGCCAGCCCCGACAAGATGCTCCTGGCACGCATCTTCAGCTACGCGGACGCCCACCGCTACCGCGTCGGCACGAACCACGCGCAGCTGCCCGTCAACGCCCCGAAGAACGAGGTGCACTCGTACTCGAAGGACGGCGGGATGCGCTTCGACTTCCAGAAGTCGGAAGTCCCCGTGTACGCGCCGAACTCGCTCGGCGGTGCCCACGCCGACCCGGACGCGACCGACGACGCCCCCGGCTGGGAGTCCGACGGTACGCTGCAGCGCTCCGCCGCCACCCTGCACCCGGAGGACGACGACTTCGGCCAGGCGGGCACGCTCTACCGCGAGGTCCTCGACGACGCCGCACGTGAGCGTCTGGTCGGCAACATCGCCGGGCACGTCTCCAAGGTGACGCGCGACGACCTGCGCGAGCGCGTCTTCGCCTACTGGACCAGCGTCGACCCTGACCTCGGCGCCCGCGTGCGCGCGGCCGTCGCGCCGAGCGCGCCGGGCTCGAACGAGGACCCGCAGAAGGTCGCCGTCGAGGCGTAGCAAGCCGGACGAAGACGGGAGGCGCGGTGCGAGTTCGACTCGCACCGCGCCTCCCGTCTGTGGTCCGGCGGCCCGCCTGATCGGCGTGCGGCACGCGGCGAGCGGTCGCGACTCCCCGCTCAGTTCCGTCGAGTGGCCAGCAATCGTCGTTCCGGGAGGCCCGGTGCGACCGTTCCTGACCGCTCGGCGACCGCAGTCGGGCGCGTCGGGACCGGGCCCCTCAGACCTGCTGGCCGTTGAGGAGGATCGGACCCTCCGGCCAGTCCTCGAGCCGGGCCGTCACCGGACGGACCATCCAGCCGCCCTGCTCGGTCTCGACGATGCCGGCACCGTCCGCGGTGAAGGCGCTGAAGGTACCCACCGCCTCGGGGAACTCGTGCCAGCCCAGGTGGGCGTAGAAGGGGATCCGGTCCTCGCCGGCACCGAGGAAGCCGTACGGCACGCGGAGCCCGTCGAGCACGTCGTGCACCCGCTCCATGAGCTCGCGACCCACCCCGGAGCCCTGCAGGCGGGGTGAGACACCGACCAGACCGGTGTCGCCGACCAGGACGTCCTCGCCCCCGACCGTGACGAACATCCGGCGGATGCCGACGTGGGCCAGGACGACGCCGTCCTCGGTCCGGCCGAGCACCCGCCGCTCGGGCTGCATGCCGGCCCAGCTCCGACCGCCGACGTACCAGTGCGACCAGCTCGGGAACGCCTGCGCCAGCATCGCCGCGATCGCCTCGTGGTCGGTGAGCGTCAGTGCGCTCTCCTCGACCACCTCCCACCGGATGTCTTCGCTCATCCGACCATCCTGCCCGGGAACCGCCGCGCACGCTGACACGGCCGGTATTCCGGATACCGCGAACTGGCATTCCGGAGTCGGATCGCCCTACCGTGGCGCCGTCCACGAGAGAGCTCGTGGCGAGGGAAGGAACTCGGATGATCACGAAGTTGGTCCTCGGCGCAGCAGTCGTCGGCACGCTCCTCAGCGGCACCCTGGCGCTCGACGCCGCGACCGCACCCCGGGCAGAGGCGGCGGCCTGCTACGGCTCGGTCAGCATCTGGAAGGGCAAGAACAACACCTGCTCGTCTGCGCGTCACTGGGACGCGATCAAGAACGCGAAGTCGAAGTACGGCGCGTGGGTGACGCGGGGCCGGTACTCCACCCAGAACGCCTGCTGGGCGAACGTCGTCTCGTACGGGATGACGGCGAAGTAGATGCGTCGTCGAGAGCACGGCCGCGTCATGGCGGTCATCGCTGGCGCGGCCGTGGTCTCCATCGGCCTCGCCGGCTGTACCGGAGGGCAGCAGCGACGAGCCGCATCGACGTCCGACGCGAGATCGCTGACGGCCACCGGGCCGTGGGCGGACGAGTTCCGCGATGCGGTGCAGCACGGCGTCTCCTCGTACGAGGCAGCGATCCTCCGTGATGGCGAGATCACGCCGGCGGAGCTCGCGGACGCGCACCACCACGTCCGGCAGTGCCTAGGGGAGTCGGGGCTCGACATCGCGTACGCCACGGACGGCGGGTTCGAGCTGGAGTCCCGTGACGGCAAGTACCCGGATGACTTCTTCGAGCGGTCCGACCCGGTCCTCCGTGCCTGCGAGGAGCGGTACGACCAGTACGTGACGATGCTCTTCGAGGAGACGCGTCGGAACCCGCAGAAGCAGGACGAGGCCGCGATCACCGTCAGGTGCCTGCAGAAGGCCGGGCTGGTCGGCAAGGACTACAGCGAGCGGAAGTGGCGGGCCGAGTACGACGCGGGGGTGTTCTCGTTCCCGGAGTACGACACGGCAGCGAAGCAGTGCACGCTCGATCCGCTCGGGCTGTGGCGGACGCCGTGAGGCGGCGGCGGTGGTGCGTGGCGTGGGCGGTGTCCGCCTTGGCCCTGAGCGGATGCGCCCAGTCGGCTCCAGATCCCGTCGAGCCGACCCCTCATCGGATCGACCCAGCGGTCTTCGCGGCCGCTGGCCCCTGGGCGGCAGAGTTCGCGGAGGCAGCGGTGGCTCCGTACCAAGTGGGGATCCTTTCGGACGGAGTCATCACCGCCGAGGAACGCGCTGATGCACGAGCACGGACGAGCAAGTGCATGCGGGGCCACGGGTACCGGTACGAGGAGCACCGTGACGGTGCTGCCGACATCGACCCGTTGCATCGTCAGAGCGAGAGCATCGAGCAGGTGGCGTCGTACCTGGCTGACTGCTCGCGGCGGTTCGACCATGACATCTCGATGCTGTTCGACGCGGTCCGACGGAACCCGGAGCACCGGGCCGAGGCCGCGATCCAGGTGGCCTGTCTGCAGCGCTCGGGAGTCGTCGGCGCGGACTACACCGAACGGCGATGGCGGAGCGAACAGGCCGATGACCACTTCTCCTTCGAGGAGTGGTCCCCGGAGGCGACCCGGTGTCGACTCGACCCTCTCGGCCTCTTGCGGCAGGGATGAGCTGGCGGCGCACCAATGCCGTGTGCGGGCGGCGGCGTGACCACCGCGGAACTCATGGACTCGCACAGCAGCGGAGACACGCGGATGCGTCCGGGTTCCGCATCACGTGGTCCGAGGAGGACGCGTGCGAGATCGCCTCGATCGGAAACGAACTGACCAAGCGCGCACACGGCCCGCCTGCCCGGTCAGGGTGGGGTCACAGCATCGCGGGTGTGCCGCGCACCCGCCGCCCTCGGGCTTCGCCTCGCGCTGTGGGGCCGTCGTTCCTCCTGCGGCTCAGCGCGTAGTCACGCCAGCACAACAGTCCAGGGGTCATTGACGATGTCATATTCGAGTTGACCTGATGGAAGAAACCTAATACTTTGCACTTCACCGCGAGGCGCTCGCGGAGCGGAAGGAGAAACAAATGCTCATGAAGTTGATGGTCGGAGTTGCGAGCATCGGGACCATCCTCGGTGTTGGTGTCGCAATCGACACAGCGACGGCAGCTGATGCTGAGGCGACTGCGTGCTGGGGGCAGATCACCCAGATGAAGGGGAAGAACTACACGGGTTGCGGAATGGCCCATCACTTCAATCGCATCAACAACAAAGACCTCAAATACGGCAACAACGCCAAAGCAAACACCTGGTCCTACGAACCGCTTTGCTATGCGAATGTGACGCAGTACGGGATGGTCCGGGTCTGAGGTGGTACTGAGAAGGCGCGCTCGCGGCGTTGCGATCATGGTGTTGGCGACGCTCTTCATGAGCGGATGCGCCCATGACCGAGCGTCGGCACCGTCAACTCCCCAGCGCCTTCCGGCCGCCGGTCCCTGGGCACAGGAATTCGGAGAATCTCTGGCACTCGCCAGCGACTACGAGGCTCGGGTTCTGCGAGACGGTGAGATCTCCGCAGCGGAGCTCGCGGACGCGCAGGCCCGAGACCGTGCCTGCATGCGTGATGCCGGGTACGACCTGCAGGTGGCCGATGACGGAACTTCGAGCCTCAGTAGGATCGACGGAGCGGATCTCCCTGAGACGGGCATCGTCGACTCCGTGAGGCGGAGATGTGCTCACCAGTTCGACAGGAGTATCACGTATCTGTTCAACGAGGTGCGGCGGAACCCGGAGAAGCAGGACGAAGCGAAGATCACCGTCGCCTGCCTCCGGAAGTCGGTGCTCGTCGGGAGGGACTACACCGAGCGGAAGTGGCGGTCGGAGAACGACACCGGGATGTTCTCGTTCGACGAGTACGACCCCGCTGCCGTGCAGTGCCGGCTGGACCCACTCGGCCTCTGGCGGCAGGGATGAGCGTGCGGCGCAACAGCACGCTGTCCGGCTCGCTCCTCGGCCTCAGCAGTCTGCTCGTCGCTGCGGTGGCAGCCGTCGGCGCGGTCATTGCGCTCCCGGCCGACCCGCCCGCGGCACTGCGGACGGCGACCCCGGTCGAGACGGTGGCGGTCACCGAGCGGACGGACGCCGATGAACACCAGGTGCAGCTGGCGCTCGACACCGGTGCACCCCGAGCCGTGGTCACGAGCCGCACCGGCATCGTCACGTCCTCGTCGTGCTCGACCGGCGGAGCCCTCCGGAGCGGCACGGAGATCGCCCGGGTCGACGACCTGCCGGTGATCGCGTTGGCCAGTGGGACGCCGCTGTTCCGAGACCTCCACGACGACGACCGGGGTGAGGACGTCCGCGGACTGCAGCGGGAACTCGCCCGACTGGGGTCGACCATCACGGTCGACGGGATCGTCGGACCGGGGACGCTCCGGGCAGCGCGGTCGTTCCTCCTGGCCCACGACGTTCCCCGTTCCGCGCTCTCGGACGACACGATCGAGCGCTCGGCCTTCGCGTGGATCCCCGCGGCAGAGGCAACGGTCCGGACCTGCACGGCGGTGGTCGGGGCCCCGGTGGACGCCGACGGCACGCTCGTCGAGCTGCCCGCCGAACTCCGCGGAGCACGGATCGAGCAACTCCCCGCCGACGTCGTGGCCGGCGCGCGTGCGGTCACCGTCGGGCAGTTCCGCAGTGCGGTCGACGACCACGGGGTGGTGACGGACCCGGCGGCACTCGCGCAGATCGGCGCGCTGCCGGAGTACGCCGCGACGGTGGCGTCCGCCGACGGTGTCCCGACGCTGCCGGCGACGTGGGCGCTCGCCGACCCGCTCACGGTCCAGGTCGTACCGCCGACCGCGCTCTGGGATCTCCGGGACGACCACGCGTGCGTGCAACCGGTGGCGGAGGATCCGGTCCGGGTGGAGGTCGTCGGTTCCGAGCTCGGGCAGTCCTTCGTCCGCGTCGATCCCGGAGCCACGCTCGACCGCGTCCGCGCGGCACCGGACGGCGGCCGGCCGTGTCGGTGAGCCTCCGCGGTGTCGGGCACCGCTGGCCGAACGGCACCGAACTGTTCCATGACGTCGACCGGACCTTCGACGAGGGCACCGTGACGGCGTTGGTCGGCCCGAGCGGCTCCGGGAAGTCGACGCTGCTCGCGATCCTCGCCCGGATGACCGCTCCGACATCCGGACGCGTGGAACTGCCCGACGACGCCGCCGTGCTGTGGGTGTTCCAGAACCCGCACGGGGTGGCACGCCGGACCGCGCTCGACCACGTGACCCTGCCGTTGCTCGCCCGCGGGATGCGTCGACGTGCGGCCGAGGACCGGGCGATGGTCGTCCTCGAGCGCTTCGGTCTGGCCGTGCGGGCCACGGCGCGGTTCCGCGAACTCTCGGGTGGCGAGGCACAGCGGCTGATGCTCGCGCGGGGCGTCGCCGCGGCCCCGACGCTGATGCTCGTCGACGAACCCACCGCGCAGCTCGACCGGACGACCGCGGCCGAGGTGAACGACGTGATCGCCGAACTCGCAGCCGCCGGCACCACGGTCGTCGTCGCGACGCACGACGACGCCACACGGGCGGCATGTGGCGCTGTCCTCGACCTCGGGGCCTTCCGGTGAGCCGGCCCGGCATGCGGATGACGGAGGTGCTCCGTGAGGGCTGGCGGGACGTCGCCTCGGGCGCGGGTGCGGCGGTCGTCTGCGCCGGGGTCCTGGCGGTGCTGCTCGCGGGAGTCGTCGGCATCCGGACGATCACCGTCGCGGATGACGTCCGTGCCGCCGCCCGGTGGGTTGCATCCGGCGCCGCCACGCAGGTGTTCACCGCAGCCGGGCGGATCGACGGGCGAGCATGCGCAGCGCTGGCCGACGAGCCGGACGTGCTGGCCGCCGGGGCCTTCCGGAAGACCGAGGACGGCATGGTCGTCTCGGCGCTCCCGGGGGCGTCGATCCCGACCTACGAGGTGACCGGCGGAGCGACGGCACTGTTCAGCGTCACCGGGGCCTCGGGTGACGCGGGAGTCGTCGTCGCCCCCGAGGTGGCCGAGGCCCTCGGTGTCGGTCCGGGGCAGCAGATCGCGACGCCGGACGGTCCGGTCCCGGTCGCGGGGGTCTACGCGTACCCGGACGACGGCCGCGACCCCGAGCTGTCGTACGCGGTCCTGGCACCGACCGCTGACGACGGTGCGCCCTTCGACGCGTGCTGGGCGACCGTCTGGCCCGAGGACGACACCGCCGTCAGCGCGCTCCGGCGGACACTGCTGTCGGCGTCCGGGTCAGCGGACGGCGAGCGGTCGACGCTCGGCCAGCTGAACCCCCGGTCCGGCACCACGTTCCTGCCGAGCGAACCGCCTGCCCCGGGCGTGCTCGAGTCGGTGGCGCTCGCCCTCGGGCTCGTCGTCGGGTCCGCTGCGGTGCTGCGGCGGCGGCTGTCGATCGCGTCGGACCGTCACGTCGGAGTCAGCGCGGCGGCGCAGGCACTCGGGATCGCCGTCCAGCACCTGGCGTGGGGCACGGTCGGCGCGGCCCTGGCGCTCGCCGTGTCCGTCGTGCTCGTCCGCGGTCTCCCGCCCGGCGACGGGCTGCCGATCGTCGCGGGCGGTGCGGTCCTCTGCGTGCTCGGACTCGTCGGAGCGGTCGCAGGTGGCGCAGCCGCGGTGCCGCTCATCCGCGAACGCGCGCTGCACCGCTACTTCCGCACCCGGTGACGGTCGCCGGGAGGCGCGGTGCACGCCCGACACGTCACCCGCGACCGGCGGTGGTCACCTCGATGCGGTTCGCCCACGGGTCCTCGAACGCGACCGTCCGTCCGTCGTCCGCGGTCTGCACCCCGGCATCCCGCATCCGAGCGGTCAGCGCACCGAGGTCGTCGACGGCCGGGACCTCGATCCGGACCAGCCCGAGGCCGAGCGCCTGCTGCCGACGGCCCGCCCCTCGGGAGTTCCACGTGTTCATCGCCATGTGGTGGTGGTACCCGCCGGCGCTGACGAACAGTGCCTGGCCGCCCATCGCCGCGGTCGTCGCGAAGCCGAGCGTGTCGACGTAGAACGCCTTCGCCGAGGCCACGTCCCCGACCGACAGGTGCACGTGGCCGACGCGTCCGGGCCGGGTGTCGGCGTGCTCGAGTGCCTCGGCGGTGAGGTGCTCCTGCAGGAAGGCGTTCGGGTCGATGTACACGGTGTCCATGTCGATCGAGCCGTGGGTCCACGACCACTCGGTGCGGTCGCGGTCCCAGTACAGCTCGACGCCGTTGCCCTCCGGGTCGGTGAAGTAGAACGCGTTGCTCACCAGGTGGTCGGCGCTGCCGGTGAACGACTGCGGGTACCGCGTGGCGACGGAGTACAGGGCGGCTGCCAGGTCGGCACGGTCGTCGAAGACCACGGCGGTGTGGAACAGTCCGGCCTGCCCGGGTCCCGCGTGTCGGAGTGCGGGCTCGTGTTCGAGCACGACGACCGGCACGGCGAGCGAGCCGCCAGCTGGCACAGTGCCGCCGACTGGCACAGCACCGCCAGCCGAGACAGCGCCGCCACTCGGTGCGGGCCGCCCGAGCACGACCCGGGCACCCTCCTGCGCGAGCACCGTCAGCCGCACACCGTCCCGGTAGAACGCCGTCACGGCGTCGAGGTCGGCGACCCGGAGCGTCACGGCGCCCATCCCGGTGTCCGCGGCGAGGAGGTCCTGCGAGTTCATCTCCTCAGTGTGCGCCGACTTTGTTGACGCGTCAACTAAATGCGACACGACGTGACGCGCACGGCACCGCACCGCCCAGCACCGCGCCGCCCAGCACCGCGCCGCCCGTCACTTCGCGCTGAACCCGCCGTCGGTCTTGAGCAGCTGCCCGTTCACCCACCCGCCGTCCGGCCCGCACAGGAACCCGACGAGCGCCGCGGTGTCCGTGGGCATCGACGGCCGTCCGAGCGGGGTCTGGTCGACGGCGGACTGCCGGATCTCGTCCGTCATCCACCCGGTGTCGTTCGGCCCCGGGTTGATCGTGTTCGCACTCACCCGGACGTCGCCGAGCTCGATCGCGGCGCCGACGATCAACCGGTCGAGCGCACCCTTGCTCGTGCCGTACGGCAGGTTGAACCCGACGTGGTCGCTGGTCAGCGCGATCACCCGGCGCCGCTCGAGCGGCGCGTCGGCTCCGTCGCGCAGTCGTCGCGCGTACGCCTGGACGATGAGGAACGGCGCGCGGACGTTCACGGCCAGGTGCTTGTCGAACGACTCGACGGTGGTCGTCGCGAAGTCGGAGTCCGACGACTCGCAGTGCGACAGGACGACGGCGGTCACCGGTGCGCCCGCCTCGGCCTCGGCACGGCCGACGAGTGCGGCTGCCTGCTCCGGATCGCCCAGGTCGACCGGGAGGCGCGTCACGGCAGCCCCCGCCGCCACACACTCCGCGACGACCGCGTCCACCCCCTCCCGGTCGGCTGCCCCGTGCACCCGCTCGTCGTACGGTCCCCACCAGCTGATCGCGAGGTCCCAGCCGTCGGCGGCGAGGCGGATCGCGATGGCGGCGCCGATGCCGGCTCGTCGGCCGACCCCGGTCACCAGGGCGAGTGGTCTGCGATTGGTCATGCGGGCCTCCATCCCGACCGTGCGGCGGTGCACGGTCCTGACCACCTTGGCATCGCATCCGGTTGCTCGTCAGCCGGACCGGGCCGGGACGGGCCAAGATGGACCGATGCCCCCTGAACGCCGAGGTCGCGGCCCGCGGCCCGAAGACCTGCCGGTCGAGTCCGCCCGCGACCGCATGTCGTCGTACATCTACGGCAACATCACCGTGCTCGCCGTCGCGATCGCCGTCGCGCCGGAGCAGATCGAGCACGGGGCCGCGGTGTTGACCGTGCTGGCGACCGCGGTCCTGACCTACCTGGCGCACGTGTTGGCGCACTTGGTCGCGCACTCGATCGGTGCCACGGGGGACGAGGACGCCCGGCGCGAGACGGTCGCCGTGATCACCCGGGACGCGAACCCGATCGCGACCTCCGGCCTGATCCCGGCCGTGCTCTACGCGGTTGCCTGGATCGGGTGGTTGCCGGCGGAGTGGGCGCAGATCGCGGCCGTCGTGATCCTGGTCGTCCGCATCGGCCTGGTCGGGGTGTTCCTGCAGCGGTTCAGCGGCAAGCAGCCGTCGTTCCTCGGCCTGTGGGGCGGGGTCGTGCTCGCCGCGGTCGCCCTCGCGATCTCCCTCGTGAAGGTCGTGGCGACACATTGAGCGACCAGACGAACAGCGACGACACACCCAGCAACGACGCATCGAGCAGCGCCACAGCGGACACGGCCGCAGCGGACGAACGGCGCCGGTCGACGCGGCGGTTCATCCGCGACCTGGTGATCATCGTCGTGGCGGCGCTCCTCGCGTCGTTCCTGGTGAAGGCCTACCTGGTGCGCTCGTTCTACATCCCCTCGGAGTCGATGGAGAACACCCTGCTCGTCGGCGACCGGGTACTGGTGAACGAGCTCGTGCCCCACGCGATGCGGCTGGAGCGCGGGGACGTCGTGGTCTTCCGCGACCCGAACGCGTGGCTCGGCCCGGGGCAGGGCGACGACCTCATCAAGCGCGTGATCGGCCTGCCGGGGGACCGGGTCGCGTGCTGTGACGCCCAGGGTCGGCTGTCGGTGAACGGGCACGCCGTCGACGAGCCGTACGTGCGGCTGCCGGCCGACGTGAAGCGGGTGTCGGGCGATGACTTCTCGATCACGGTGCCGAAGGGCCGCATCTGGGTGATGGGCGACAACCGGTACAACTCGGCGGACTCGCGGATCCACGGCAACGTCCCGCTGGACGACGTGGTGGGTCGCGCGTTCGTCATCACGTGGCCGGCCGACCGGTGGTCGGTGCTGTCGCGCTACGGCGCGGAGTGGGACGCGGTCCCGGACCCGGAGTGAGCAGCCGGGCTGGCGGCGGTCGGCGGGCTGACGACGCCGGCTGGCTTGGCGGCGCCAGCCGGGCTTGTGGCGCGAGGCGGGCTGGCACCGCGCCTCCCGGCCGGGAGGCTCAGCACCCGACGGTCGTCAGCGTCACCTTCGCGACCTGGTCGGCCCGCACCCGGGTCCGCTCCGGGCACAGGTCGCCGGCGCGGACGGTGACCTCGCCGAGGGGCACGCCCGCGAAGTCCGCGGTGTCACCCGGGTAGACCTGCTGGTGCGAGGAGGGCTCCCCGTTCGGCAGGAACACCTTCACCTGGTACGGGTGGTCGGCGGCGTTCTGCGACACCGTGACGGACACCTGCCCGGTCGGGTTCTGCGCGCCGCAGCCGGTGAGGGCCAGGGTCGCGCCACAGACCAGGGCGAGGACGGGGACGACACGGCGGAGCACGGCCCCAGAGTACGCGGCGGTGGCCGGGTGACCCGTCCACTGGGGGCATGCGTTCTGGACACTGGACGAGGGTGCTGTCCGCTATCCGCGTTAGCGTGGAGACATGAGCATCGAGCACGTGGAGCAGCATGCGGATCAGGCTTCCGCTCCCGAAACCGCTCGTCGTGCTGCCCTCCTGGCCGCCCTGGACGTCGTGCAGGGTGGGCCCGAGGAGCGCTTCGAACGCATCACCCGGATCGCTCGCGAGGCCTTCGGCGTCGCCGGCTCCTTCCTCAACCTGGCGGGCGACGACCTGCTCTTCCACAAGTCCCAGCAGGCCGACGCCGTGTTCCCCGGGGCGACGCCGCTCCGGGACACCTTCTGCGGTCGCACCCTGCAGCAGGACGGGCCCGTGGTCGTGGCGGACGCCCGCGTCGACCAGCGGTTCTCGGACCTGCCGATGGTGAACAACGACCCGAACGTCCGCTTCTACGCCGGGGTGCCGCTGCACGTCGGGGCCGACGCGACCAAGGTCGGCACGCTCTGCCTCATCGACCCGCAGCCCCGGACCCTCACCGCGGACGACGTCGCCCTGCTGCAGGAACTCGCAGTGTGGGCGGAACGCGAGCTCGCCACCGGCCTCGACGACGACCGGATCCGCGCGGTCCTGTCGGGACTGCAGCCGCAGACCGTCGACCTGCCGGGCTGGACCATCGGCGGCACGTCGATCCCGCACGGCATCGTGTCCGGCGACTTCCACGACTGGCGGGTCTCCGGGGACGCCGTCGACCTGACCGTCGCCGACGTGATGGGCAAGGGGATGGCCGCCGGTCTCCTCGCCGCCGGCATGCGCGGGGCGCTGCTCGCACGGTGCAACGAGGTCCCGACGACCGCGGTCGCCGCGCTCGAGGAGCAGGTGGCGCCGGACCTCAGCGCCGCCGAGGCCTTCGCGACCCTGTTCCACGGCCGGCTCGACACGACCACCGGCATCCTCGACTTCGTCGACGCGGGGCACGGCCTGGTGCTGCACCTGCACGCCGACGGCACCGAGTCGGTCCTGCGCTCGGTCGACCTGCCGATCGGCCTGCACCCGATCGGCATCGACCGTGCCGTCGGGCAGCTCGTCCTGCAGCCGGGCGACTCGCTCGTGCTGGTCAGCGACGGCGCGCTCGAGCTGTGGGACTCGACCCTGGCGTCGCTGTCCCGCCTCGGTGCGCTGTACCGGAGGTCGTCGGACCTCGGCGCGTTCCTGGCCGGTGTCCGTGGGCGTGCGATCGAGCACGACCCGGGTGACGACCTGACCGTCGTCGTGGTGTCCCGCGACGCCTGACGGACCTGCCCGAGCCGCGGGTCACGGCGCGGAACCCCGGCGTCAGGCCCCGAGGCGCTCGATCAGTTCGCGGTACCGGGCCGCCGTCCGCTCGACGACCTCGTCCGGCAGCACCGGCGGGGTACCCGTCCGGTCCCAGTGCGCACTGAGCCAGTCGCGGACGATCTGCTTGTCGAACGAGTCCGTGCGGTTGCCCGACTCGTACGCGGCGGCGTCCCAGTAGCGGCTGGAGTCGCTCGTCAGGACCTCGTCCGCGATGCGGATCAGCCCGTCGGCGTCGCGACCGAACTCGAACTTCGTGTCCGCGATGACGACCCCGCGCTGCAGGGCGATCGCCGCCGCTTCGGAGTACACCGCGAGCGACAGGTCGCGGAGGGCAGCGGCATCGGCCGGTCCGACCAGCTCCTCGGTGCGCTCGAACGAGATGTTCTCGTCGTGCTCACCCTGCGGCGCCTTGTACGCCGGCGTGTAGATCGGTTCCGGCAGGCGGTCGCCGTTCGACAGCCCGGCGGGCAGGGCGACACCGCAGACGCTGCCGGACTGCTGGTACTCGGCCCAGCCGCTGCCGACCAGGTAGCCGCGGACGACGCACTCGACCGGGAACATCCGGAGCGGCATGACGTGCATGGAGCGGGCGTCGACGTCGGCGGGCACCGGGGTCGTCGTGCTGCTCGGGGTGATCAGGTGGTTCGGGACGTCGCGGAGCTGGTCGAACCAGAAGCGGGACAGCCGAGTCAGCAGCTCGCCCTTGCCGGGGATCGGCGGTTCCAGCGCGAAGTCGTACGCGCTGACCCGGTCCGAGGCCAGCAGCAGCAACTCGGTGGCGCCGGCGACGTCGGCGGTGTCCGCCGGGACGTAGAGCTCGCGGACCTTGCCGGACGAGACGTGTCGCCAGCCGGCGACGACGGGTGCGGTGCTCATCGGACGACCTTCGTGGCGATGTCGGTGCGGAACTGACCGCCGGGCAGGGTGATGTCGTGCAGTCCCGCGTACGCGCGGTCGCGGGCCTCGGCGAAGTCGGCCCCGGTCGCGACGACGCTGAGCACGCGGCCGCCGGTGGCGACGAGGTCCCCGTCGAGGGTGCCGGTCGCGGCGTGCAGGACCGCGACGCCGTCGCGGGCGTTCGCGTCGTCGACGCCGGTGACGACCCGACCGGTGACCGGGTTCTCCGGGTAGCCCTCGCTTGCCAGGACGACGGTGACGGCGGCCTGGTCGCGGAACTCCGGCCGCGGGGTGCTGCCGAGTTGCCCGGTCGCGGCGGCCAACAGCAGGCTGCTCAGCGGGGTCGCCAGGCGGGGGAGGACGACCTGGGTCTCGGGGTCGCCGAACCGGGCGTTGAACTCGATGACGCGGACGCCCTGCTCGGTGACGATCAGGCCGCAGTAGAGCAGGCCGACGAAGGGGGTGCCCTCGTGCTCGAGCTGGCGGACGGTCGGCAGCGCGACGAGCTCGGTGACCTCGTCCACGAAGACCTGCTCCGAGCCCCAGCGCTCGTCGAGCCACGGCAGCGGCGAGTACGCGCCCATGCCGCCGGTGTTCGGCCCGAGGTCGCCGTCGGCCAGGCGCTTGTAGTCCTGCGCGGGGGAGAGCGGCCGGACGTCGTGCCCGTCGCTGAGGAAGAACAGCGACACTTCTTCGCCGTCGAGGAACTCCTCGACCACGACGTGCCCGTGCTGCAGCCAGTAGGCCGCGTGGTCGAGTGCCGCCTGCCGGTCCTCGGTCACCAGGACGCCCTTGCCGGCCGCCAGCCCGTCGGCCTTGACGACGTACGGGGCGCCGAGGTCGTCGAGCGCCGCCGCGGCTTCGTCGACCGTGCCGGCGTACACCGGGCGTCCGGTCGGCACCCCGGCCTCGGCCATGATCCGCTTGGCGAACGCCTTCGAGCCCTCGAGCTGCGCGGCGGCCTTGCCGGGTCCGAAGACCGGGATGCCGCGGGTGCGGAGCGGGTCGGCGACACCGGCGATCAGCGGGGCTTCCGGACCGACGACGACCAGGTCGACGTCGTTCTCGAACGCGTACTCCGCCACCAGCGCGCCGTTCGACGGGTCGAGCGCCACCGTCTCGACGTCGGCCGCGATGCCGGCGTTGCCCGGCGCGGCCGTGATGACGTGGCCGCCGCGGTCCGGGGACGCGGCGTTCTCCGCCAGGAGGGCCGTGATGATCGCGTGCTCGCGGGCACCGGAACCGAGGACGAGGATTCGCACCCGATCACCCTACCGAGCCCGACTCGCCGCCCGCAGCGCACCGGCTAGCCTGTGGAGATGCCGCCGAGGACCATCGAAGACGCCGTCGGACGGGCAGCCCTGGACGCCGTGACCGCCGGTGCGACGGACCGGGCCTCGATCGCGACCGCCGTCCGCTGGACCCTGCAGCGCCTGGCCGAGGACGTGCCGGGCAACAGCGTGGAGGTCCGGGTCCCACCGTTCGCCGCCGTGCAGGCCGTGCCCGGACCCCGGCACACCCGCGGCACCCCGCCGAACGTCGTCGAGACCGACCCGACGACGTGGCTCGCGCTCGCCACCGGCCGACTGCGCTGGGACGACCCCGACACCGCCCGGCGGGTCAGTGCGTCCGGGTCACGGGCGGACCTCGCCGCGTTCCTGCCGGTTCGTCTGCGCTGACGACTCCGACTGCGCTGACCGGTCCGTCTGCGCGTCCGCCTGCGCTGACGACTCCGACTGCGCTCGCGCGTCCGTCGTCCGACCGCGCCGCACCAGCAGCAGCACGAGCGCCCCGACGACCAGCGTCACCGCGACCGTCGGTGGCAGCGCGAACGCCTCACGGAGCACGACCGTGCCGACGCCGCCGTCGTCGAGGGCGACCGACCCCGCGGTCACCAGCGCGACCAGCAGGACGGCCGCGAGGGCGGCGACGGGGACGGTGCGGGCCTCCCGTTCGGAACGGACCGTCGCGACCGCCGCGCGGTCCGGCCGGGAGGCCCGCCCCACCGCCGCCACGTCGCTCGCCGCCGCCGCGCGTCGCGCCCACCGCAGCAGCAGGACGAGGAGCAGGAGCAGCCCGCCGACGCTCGAGCCGTCCTGGACGAGGGCGGACACGGGGTGCCCGCCGACCTCGGACCGGAGTGACGGCACGTGCCGGACGACCCAGCCGTCCGGGTGCGAGCAGGCGTCCCAGACGACGTGCGTCACGCTGCCGAGCAGACAGGCGAGGACGACCTGGGGGATCCGCGTCGGCGGGATCCGTTCGGGCCGGTCCCAGCCGGGCAGCTGCGCGCGGTACCGGGCGGGCAGGACCGGCGTCCACGCGGGACGGACGAGGAACCACCACGCGGCGAGCACGACCAGCGACACCGCCAGGTCGACCGTCACGACACCGGGCCAGGAGTGCGCGAAGCCGTACGGCGGCAGGACAGGTGCGAAGAGCACGGCGTCGGGGGCCATCGAGCCGACGGCGACCGCCGCGACGGGCAGCGCGGAGCGGCGGAACGGCAGGGCGACGACCGCGTGGCTGATGGTGAACGGCACGCGACGAGCCTGGCGTCCGGCGGGACGTGGGCACATCGGCCGGAAGACGGAGACGGCTGCCGGTCCTGTTCGGTACCGGCGGGAATTAGGTAGGTCCTACCGATGTGGACCGTGCGCCTGCTTCTCTAGCCTTGCTGAAGTCGCCGGGATTCGGACCCGACCCGAACGGGTCCGAACCCGGCGACGTACGCAACGCTACGCGAAACCGGGCCCGCTGTGTCAACAAGAACGGCGAGTCGTGCTGCATCGCGCAACTTCTTGCGGCCGATCCGTCGCGCCCGGACGACAGCGGCACGATCGGGACGGTGACGGTGACGGCGGCGTCCGACCGGGCTGCTGCACGGGTCGCTGCCCGCCTGGGTCGGCCGAGTGTCCGGTTCCCGTCGCCAGCGAGACGGGCCCGCCTCCGGAGGACGCCGCCGACTTCGCGAGACGCCGCAGGATCCGGCGGCGTCTCGGGCAGATGGCGGCGCCTCGGGCTGACGCCGGCGTCTCGGGCAGATGGAGGCGCCTCGGGCTGACGCCGGCGTCTCGGACAGCCGGCGTTCCGGGCAGCCAGCGTCTCGGTGCGGCCAGGTCAGACCAGCTCGGCGAGCTCCGACCGCGCGTGCAGGTCCCACTTCGCGAACACCCGCGACATGTGGGCGTCGATCGTCCGCACCGACAACCCCAGCTGCTCGGCGATCCGGCGGTTCGAGAACCCCTGCGCCGCGAGCTGGGCGACCTCGTACTCCCGCTTCGTCAGCGGCTGCGTCCGCCGCCCGGCCGACACCGCCATCCCGCACGCGGCCAGGTCGGCCTGGGCGCTGGCGATCCAGCCGCGGTCACCGGACCGCAGCGCGTCGACGTACCGGGTGATCGCGTGCGCCAGGGGACCGTCGACCCGGGTGGTCGCCTCCTGCAGCCGACCGAGCGACGCCGCGGTGTCCCGCCCGGACGAGACGTCCATCACGTAGTGCAGCGCCTGCCCGTAGAGCACGTGTGTCCAGGCGCCCGAGGCGGTGCCGCGGGCGATGAGCTCGTCGGCCCGGTACAGCCCGGCGGGGTTGCCGAGCAGCGCCTCCGTCCAGGCGATCGTCATCTCGATCTGGTCGGCCAGGATCCGCATCGCCCGCAGCGGGGTCGTCCGTGCCCGCTCGACGGACTCGGCGGCCGCGTCCGTCATCCCCGCGTAGGCCTGCGACATCGCCAGGCGCGCCCACGCGTACGCGGCGAACCCGCCCGGGTCGTCGACGGCGTACCGCTCGCAGGCGGCCGTGAACGCGGTGACCGCATCCGACCACCGGCGCTGGCCGAGGGCCCGGTTGCCGATGCCGAACAGCTCGAGCGTGAAGTCGTACTTCAGGAACGGGTCCGACCGGCTGACCGGCACCTGGGTCACCATCTCGGCGATGTCGCCCCGCCAGACCTGCACCTGGTGCATGACCGACACGATCTCGCCGACGCTCCACGGGGAGTCCTCGAGGTGCACCGCCGCCGTGGCCAGGCACGCCTGCGCCAGCCGCAGGGCGTCGTCGAGCCGGCCCCCGGTGCCCAGGGCCGCGACGGCGCAGGGGGCGATCGGCAGGAACGACCGGGGGATCGCGGGGGCGTGCAGGACTCCCGTGCGCTCGATCTCCTCGCGGACCTCGGCGAAGTCGCCGCCCCAGCCGAGGTGCGACAGCCGCAGGACCCGCAGCTGCTCGAGGGTGTCCGGGCCGACGAACCGCATCGCGGCCTCGGTGAGCGTCACGGCTGCCGGGGTGTCGTCGTCGTGGAACTGACGGAGGTTCGCGAGCGTCTCGCAGGCCTCGACCACGGCGACGTCGTCGACCGGCACCCCCGAGGTCACCAGGCCCCAGGCTGCTTCGGCGTCGAGTCGTCCTGCCTCTCGACCGCTGCTGTAGCCGTACGCCAGGGACCGGAGGCAGTGGGTGCGCACCCGGTCGGTCGGGGTCAGACCGGCGTCGGCCCCGGCGTTGAGGGCCGCGGTGGTCAGGGCGATGGCGCTCTCGTGCTCCTGCAGGCCGCCGGCGACCCGGGCGGCGTCGAGCAGCTGGTCGACCGGGGGCACGATGCCGCACTCCAGCGCCCAGAGGGTGGAGCGGAGCCGGGCGGCCGGCGGTGCCCCCTCGGGTCGGTCGGTACGGAACGCGTTGGCCCGGGCGAACAGGGCGGTGCGGCGGGCGACCGGCACCAGGGCACGGACGACCTCGCCGATGAGCGGGTGCGAGGACCGCGCGACCGGGCTGCCGGTGTCCGTGGAGTCGATGCGGACGAAGCCGAGTCCCACCATGCGGTCGAGGTCGTGCCCGTCGACCAGGGTGATCAGGCGGGACAGCGGGATCGGTTCGGCGAGGGCGACGATCTCCACGACGTCCCGAAGTTCGCCCGGCAGCGCCCCGAGTTCGGTGCGGTACATGTCCGCGAGGCTCAGCGACGCCGTGACCCGCCCACGCCAGTACCAGCTGAGGGCGGTGTGCTCGAGCGCGCCGGAGGACAGGCCTGCCCGGACGACCTCCCGCAGGTACAGCGGGTTGCCCTGCGTGGCGCGGTGCACCTGCTCCACCGACGCCGGTTCGAGGGGGGCGCCGAGTGCGCGCTCGATCAGCGACGAGGTCTCGGCCAGGTCGAGCGGTTCCAGGTCGATGCGTTCGAGCAGGTCGTCCTGCCACAGCGCACGCAGCGGTTCGGCCAGGGCGGTGAAGTCCCGGCAGGTGAGGACGAGCCGTGCGTGCTGGTCACGGACGAGCCAGGCGACGTACCGGGCGGACAGCGCGTCGAGCAGGTCGGCGTCGTCCACGCGGAGCAGCAGGTCGCGTCCCTCCGCCTCGGCCGCGTCACGCAGGCGCGCCTCGGCCGGGACGGGTTCGGTCAGGTCGTCGCCCAGGACGTCCCCGAAGCGGTCCGACACCGCGCCGAACGGCATCGACGAGCCGGCCGCCACGGCGGTGATCGGCACGACGAGCGGATCCGCCTCGCGCTCCTGCTCGGCGACCCGGTCGGTCACGCGGGCGGCGACGGTGGTCTTGCCGAGTCCGGCGGTGCCGACGAGGGCGACGCTCCACCGGTGTTCCCCGACGACGGCGACGGCCCGGTCCTCTTCGTCACGGGTGATCACCGGCCAGGACAGACGTGCGGGAGCGGTCGTCGGACGGCCCTCGCTCGACGCGGTCTCCTCGACCATCGCGTCCCTCCGTCCTCGACACTCTGCGGTAGTGGACCATCATGTCGCGTCCACCGGACGAACTGCCTGGCGTGCCGCCTCCCAAGGTGGGGGACAATGGGCGGGTGAGCAACACCGATCGACCCGACGAACGCCCGGCACCGGCGCCCAACGCGGTCACCAGCCCGGACCAGGTCACCATCCGACGCGCACCCCGCTTCAGCGTCTTCATCCTCGGCGGCGCCGTCCTCGGCTTCTTCGTGACCGTCATCGTCGTCGCGCTCACGATGGGCATCGACCGGGGGAACCAGCAGGAGACCACCGGCTTCGCGGGCCTCGTCGGCTACTTCAGCCTGTACGGCGTGTCGATCGGCATGCTCGTCGGCGCGGTCGTCGCCGTCGTGCTCGACCAGCTCTCGTCCCGCCGTGCGGCCCGGCTGACGGCCGAGCGCGTCGCGGTCGACCCGGCCCCCGAGACCGTCGAGGGCGAGCTCGAGGACCACGCGGCACCGGACGTCCGGCCCGCCACCGACGTGCCCGCCACCGACGTCACGGCCGACGAGCCGGAACAGCCCGAACCGCGGGAACAGCCCGAGCGCTGAGGCTGCGGTCGCGGACGCGACCACGCAACGGAACTGGAGGCCCGTCACCAGCTGGTGACGGGCCTCCAGTCCGTTGATCCCGCGTCGCGGAACCAGCGTCAGCTGAGCTGGTTCGCCTCGACCCAGGCCAGGTACTCGGGCGACACCGAGCCGGTGACGTACTCGCCCGTGAAGCAGCTCATCTCGAGGTCCGTGACGTCGGAGCCCTCGATGATCGCGTCCCGCATGTCGCCGACCTCCTGGTAGATCAGGTGGTCGCTGCCCAGGACGCGGTTGATCTCCGGGATCTTCCGGTCGTGGGCGATGAGCTCGGCGCGCGTCGGCATGTTGATGCCGTACACGTGCGGGAACCGGACCGGCGGAGCCGCGCTCGTGAACGTGACCTCGTTGGCCCCCGCGGCCCGCGCCATCTCCACGATCTCCTTGCTCGTCGTGCCGCGCACGATGGAGTCGTCGACGATCAGGATGTTCTTGCCCTTGAACTCGGACGACATCGCGTTGAGCTTCTGGCGGACCGAACGCTTGCGCTCCGCCTGCCCCGGCATGATGAAGGTGCGGCCGACGTAGCGGTTCTTGTAGAAGCCCTCGCGGTACTCGATGCCGAGCTTCCGTGCGACCTGCATCGCTGCGGGACGGCTGGAGTCCGGGATCGGCATCACGACGTCGATGTCACCGGTCGGGGCGTACTGCTCGATCGTGTCCGCCAGCCGGTTGCCCAGGCGCAGCCGGGCGTCGTACACGGAGATGCCGTTCATCACGGAGTCCGGACGGGCCAGGTAGACGTACTCGAACGAGCACGGCACCAGGCGCGGGTCCTTCGCACACTGACGGGCGTGCATCGTGCCGTCCATCTCGACGAAGACGGCCTCGCCCGGGGCGACGTCGCGGACGATGTCGTAGCCGCCGGACTCGAGCACCAGCGACTCGGACGCGACGACCCACTCGCTCTTGCCCGCGTCGTCGAACCGGTGCCCGAGGATCAGCGGCCGGATGCCGAACGGATCGCGGAACGCCAGCAGGCCGTGCCCCGCGATCGTGGCGATCGTGGCGTACGAGCCCTCCACCCGTTCGTGCACGCGCTCGACGGCGTCGAACACCTGCGCGGGGTCGAGGTGCGTGCCGCGGACCTGACCCTGCAGCTCGTGCGCCAGGACGTTCACCAGGAGCTCGGTGTCCGAGGTCGTGTTGAGGTGCCGGCGATCGATGTCGAACAGCTCGCGGGTGAGTTCCCGCGTGTTCGTCAGGTTGCCGTTGTGCACGAGGACGATGCCGTACGGCGCGTTCACGTAGAACGGCTGGGCTTCCTCTTCGTTCGCGGCGGCACCGCGGGTGGCGTAGCGGACGTGGCCGAGGCCCATCGTCCCGAGGAGTGCCCGCATGTCACGGGTACGGAACCCCTCGCGCACGTGGCCGCGGGTCTTGTGCATGTGGTGCACGTGCCCGTCGACCGTGGCGATGCCCGTGGAGTCCTGTCCCCGGTGTTGCAGGAGGAGCAGGGCGTCGTAGATGGATTGGTTTGCAGGCCCCTGCGAAACGAGGCCGACGATGCCGCACATTCGCGGGGTGCTCCAGACCGTAGGATCGGGTGGTACCGAACAAGTCTGCCATGCCCCGCGGAGGACGACGTATGCCCAACCCCTACGCCGAGGCCGGCGTCGACACCGCTGCCGGTGACCTGGCCGTCGAGCTCATGAAGTCCGCCGTCTCGGCGACGCACAACGCGTCCGTCCTGGGCGGGGTCGGCGGCTTCGCCGGCCTGTACGACGTCTCGTTCCTCAAGGACTACGAGCGGCCCCTCCTCGCCACCTCCACCGACGGCGTCGGCACGAAGGTCGCGATCGCGCAGGCCATCGACAAGCACGACACGATCGGGCAGGACCTGGTCGGCATGGTCGTCGACGACATCGTCGTGGTCGGTGCGACGCCGCTGTTCATGACCGACTACATCGCCTGCGGCCGGGTCATCCCGAACCGCATCGCCGACATCGTTGCCGGCATCGCCCGCGGCTGTGCGGCCACCGGCACCGCTCTGGTCGGCGGTGAGACCGCGGAACACCCGGGTCTGCTCGGACCGGACGACTACGACGTCGCCGGTGCCGCGGTCGGCGTGGTCGAGGCCGGGTCGCAGCTCGGCGCGCACCTGGTGCAGGACGGGGACGTGGTCATCGCCATCGAGTCCTCCGGGCTGCACTCGAACGGGTTCTCGCTCGTCCGCCACGTCCTGGGCCAGCGCGGGATCGGCTACACGGACACGCTGCCAGAGCTCGGTGGCCTGGTCGGCGAGGCGCTGCTCGAGCCCACCCGGCTCTACACGACCCCGCTCCTCGAGCTCATCGACGGGCACCCGGGCGACGTGCACGCGCTGTCGCACGTGACCGGCGGTGGCATCGCGGCGAACCTGGCGCGGGTGCTGCCCGTCGGCTCGTGGGTCGAGGTCGAGCGCTCCACCTGGCAGCCGCTCCCGGTGTTCCGCGTCCTGGCGGACCTGGCCGGCACGCCCGTCGAGGACACCGAGAGCACCTGGAACCTGGGCATCGGGATGTTCGCCGTGGTCTCGGCGGCGTCGGTCGACGGGGTCACCGCGACGCTGCGCTCGGCCGGGCTGCCCGCGTGGGCGGTCGGCACGGTGTCGATCGGGACGCGCGACCTGACCGGGTTCGAGCAGGGTGCGAAGGGTGTCGACGGCGGGGCCGTGCGGCTCGTCGGGTCCTACGCGAGCTGAGTCCCGTCCGGCGCTGCGTCGGCGCTCCGGCTGCGGTTCGTCCGTGCTCGAGGTCGCACGACGAGCCGCCTCCGGCTGCCCGGGCGGCAGTTCGTGGGACCTCTGCGGCCCGCTACCCCGGCTCCGACCTCGGCGCCGCCCCGCCCGCACCACCCCCGGGGACGACGAACGCCGCGCTGCCCGGAGGCGCGCGGCGTGATCGACCCGGAGGTCAGGCGGACTTGTTGGTGTCCGTCTGGTTCTCCAGGTCTCCTTCGTCACCCAACTCGTCGCCCCAGCGGTCGACGTAGTCGGGCTCGTCCGACTGCTGTGCGACGGAGAGTTCGCGTTCGAGAGCACCGTAGTTCGTGTCCGGGCTGAAGTACTTCAGCTCCCGGGCGACCTTGGTGTGCTTCGCCTTCTGACGGCCGCGCCCCATGCGTGACCCCCTCTGTCTCGGCTCGTGTCCGGTCTCGGCGGGCAACGAGTGTGCACCCGGGAAGAACAGACGGTTCGTGGTTTGAAATCTGTCGTCCACTTTACCATGTACCCCGTTGCCGACTTCGCCCGGCGCGTCCCGAGCACAGCAGAATCGAGGGTGATGATCCGCCCAGCAGAACGAGCCCGCGTCGTCGTGATCGGTGCTGGTCAGGCCGGACTCTCGGTCGCCTGGCACCTGCAGCGCGCCGGGCTCGTCGCCGGCCGTGACCTGGTGGTCCTGGACCGTGCTCCGGGGACGGGAGGCGCGTGGCAGTTCCGGTGGGACGCGCTGCGGCTCGGCCTCGCGCACCGGGTGCACGACCTGCCCGGGATGCACGAGATGGGCCTCCGCTTCGACGACGCCGACCGGCAGCGGCCGGCCCGGGAGGTCGTGTCCGAGTACTACCGCCGGTTCGAGGAGCACCACGACCTCCGGGTGCGTCGGCCGGTCGGGGTCACGGCTGTCCGGCACGGTGACGACCGCGGATCGGACGCCCTGGTGGTCGAGACCCGGGACGAGCACGGTGTCGCGGGGGCGATCCGGACCGAGGTGGTCGTCAACGCCTCGGGGACGTGGGGCACCCCGTTCGTGCCGTGGGTCCCCGGTCGTGACGTCTTCGGCGGCCGGCAGCTCGACACGACGGGCTACCGCGACGCGGCGGAGTTCGCCGGGCAGGACGTGGTGGTCGTCGGCGGCGGGACGAGTGCGATCGGCTTCCTGCTCGAACTCGACGGCGTCGCCCGGTCGACGCGGTGGTTCACACGTCGGCCCGTCGTCTGGTCGGAGGAACCGGGCCTGGCCGTCGGTGCGGCCGTGGCGGCGGTCGAGGACCAGGACCGCGCCGCCCGGGCCGGTCGGGCGCTCCCGAGCATCGTCAGCGGGACCGGGCTGCCGGTGTCCCCGAGGATCCGACGGGGGATCGCTCGCGGGCTCCTGGAAGCTGAACCGATGTTCACACGACTCGATGCGCACGGTGTCCTGACGGCCGACGGCGAGCACGTCCACGCCGACGCGGTGCTCTGGGCGACCGGCTTCCGGGCCGACCTCCGGCACCTCGCGCCGCTGCACCTCCGGACCGAGTCCGGCGGGGTCGTCGTCGAGGACGGCCGGTCGAGCGCCGAGCCCCGGCTGTTCCTCGCCGGCTACGGCCCGCAGGCGTCGACGATCGGCGCGAACCGGGCCGGGCGTCGGATCGCCCGCCAGGTCCTGGCCGTGCTGGCCGACGACGAGGCGGCGGATCGCGCGGAGGACCACGGCCCGGCCTGACCCGTCGCGACTGCCGGGCAGTGAGGCCGGACCCCTGGTCAGGCGGCGACCGGCTCCTGCGCCCCACGACGACCGCGCGAGCGCCGCACGACGACGGCGTCGACCGAGTACCGCCCCGGGCCGGTCAGTGCGACGGCGAGGGACCCGGCGGCCAGGACGAGCACGTACTCGAACCCGCCGTCCTGCGAGAAGAACCCCGAGGGCAGGTGCGCCAGTGCCCCGGCCACGACCATGTCGACGGCGAGCAGGACGGCCACCACGCGGGTCGCGACGCCGAGCACCAGCAGGGCGCCGCCGACGAGCTCGAGGCCGGCGACGAGCGGTGCGGCGACCTCGGCGAAGGGGACGCCCATGCCGGCGAACCCCTGCGTGACACCGGGGATCCCCTGGCTGAACTTCTGGGCACCGTGGGCGATGAAGACGACGCCGAGGACGACGCGGAGCACGGTCAGGCCGATGGAGGTCGAAGTGGTTCGCATGGCCACGACGCTAAGTGGTGACGTGTCATCGATCCGGTCTGCCCGGGCGACTGCCGGGGGTCTGTCAGGTGGATGCCAGACGGCGGTCCGCAGAACTGCGGACCGCCGTACAGCAACGACTGTTGCTCAGGAAGAAGCGCCGCGTCCGGTCTTCTCCTGCAGGCGCTCGATGTGCTCCGAGGCCTCGGCCTTGGTGAGGTCGGCCGACAGTTCCTCGCCGGCTTCGCGGGCGAGGGTGTCGAGGTAGCTGCGCTGCGGGCCGGTCATCGGCTCGTCGCCGGTGACCCACTGCTCGGGGTCCTTGCTCGCGGTGGTCGAGGGGTCCGGGCGTTCTCCGCCGAGGGTCTCCGGCTGGTTCTGGTCTGCATCACTCATGCCCCGGACCGTACGCCGCACCCCCGACCAGCGGCGCAGTCCGGCGTCCCCCGCAGGCCGTGAGCGGACAATGGGCACCCGGACGCACCTCGTGGCCCGGGAGCGCCGTGCTCAGGCCGGCGTCGCGGTGTACCGGACCAGGTCGCCGCCGACGTCGCTCGCCGCCACCGGGACGACCCGGCCGCCCCGCTCGATCCAGAGCGTGTTCGCGGGCTCGTCCAGTCGGTCCACCCGGTGCATCGACCCGTTCAGCAGGACCGCCGCGGTGACGTCGACCCGTCCGGACGCGGGTCGCGGCGGCAGGCCCGGGACGTCGTCGGCGTACACGGGGTACGCACCCGGGGGCAGCACCGGGATGACGGGCGTGGTCACGATCTCCACCCCGGACGCTCCGGTCAGGGTGTCGGTGACGCCGGACGACACGACGACGAGCCGGACCACCTGGTCCATCGGCAGCGGTACGTCCGCCTTCGGCGCGTCCGCGGTGCCGGCCAGTGCCCGGAAGGCGGGCCGACCGTCGGCGGCGAGGTGGGCCTCCCGGCCGTCGATGCGGACGCGACCGCGTCCACGCGAGTCGGCGAAGACCCCCGGTTCCAGCCCGGACCGTCGGGCGTCCAGGAGGCTCACCACGACCCGGTCGGGCCGGTACCAGTCGCGGAGCGTGGCCGGGTCCACCCAGCCGATGCTGGCGACACCGCGGGCGAGCTCGGCGGAGTCGTCCGCCGCCCGCTCGTCGAGGGCGCCGAGGGGGTGCTCGCCACGCACGGCGACGAGGCCGTCGTAGCGGCCGTCCGGCGACACGGGCGGCATGTGGTCGAGCACCTCGACCCGCTTCGAGACCTTGCCGCCGTGTCCGTCGAAGGTCGCGAAGGTGCGCAGGGCCTCGGGAGCGGTCGTCATGGGGTCACATCGTACGACCGGGCACCGTCACGCGTCGTCATCGTGCGGACGGGGGACCGGCGGGGAGGCCGCGACGAGCGAGCGGACCTCGCCGGTGCAGAGCGCGGGGTCGACGCCCTCGGCGGGGCCGGCCGGCCGGGTGGCGCGACGGGAGGCGGCGGACGGCTGGTGCGCGAGCTTCTGCGGCTCCAGGCTGTTGCGCTGGGCGGAGCGGATGAGCCGGTCCTCCTCGGCCTCCGAGCGGAAGACGCCGTGCGGTGAGCGGCGGAGCGGCGGCCGGACGGGCTCACCGCGGCGGTCCTGCCCGGGGAAGGGGCGGGAGCGCTTGCCGTACAGCAGTTCGGAGGAGTCGAGCAGCCACGGCACGAGCGCGACCGTGACGCCGTGCATGAGGAGCAGCTTGCGGCGGATCCGACGACCGCGGTGGTTGTGGAGCAGGCCCTCCCACCAGTGGCCGACGATGAAGACCGGCGTGTACACAGTGACGACCTCGGAGCCGTGCTCGAGCCGGTGCGCCTTGATGTACTTGATGAGCGGCATCGAGATGTCGCGGTACGGGCTGGGCACCATCGTCAGCGGGACCTCGATGCCGTGCTCGGCCCACTGTTCGCGCAGTCGGGCGGCGTCGGCGTCGTCGATGGCGACGTGCACGGCCTCGAGCCCGGCGTGCTTCGCCGCGATCGCGTAGTCGAGGGCCTTGAGGACGGGCTTCTGCAGCTTGTTGACCAGGACGATGGCGTGGTCGCCGGTCGCGCCGAACTCGGTCTCGACGTCAGCCTGGATCTCGTGCGAGACGTCGCGGTAGTAGCGGTTCACGCCGAGCATCAGCACGAACAGCACGGGCATGATCACGAAGACCAGCCAGGCGCCGTGCGTGAACTTCGTGATCGTGACGATGACGAGCACCACGAAGGTGAAGGTCGCACCGATCGAGTTGATCGTCAGGCTCCGGAGCACCTGCCCGCGGTTCACCGGCTCGTCGGCGGTGCCGGCCCGGTCCGCACGGAGCAGGCTCACCCAGTGCTTGACCATGCCGCTCTGGCCGAGCGTGAACGACACGAAGACGCCGATGATGTAGAGCTGGATGAGGCTCGTGACGTTCGCCCGGTAGACGATGAGCAGCGCCGCCGCGACGAGTGCCAGCAGGATGACGCCGTTCGAGTAGATCAGGCGGTCACCGCGGGTCGACAGGGCCTTCGGGGCGTACGAGTCGCGGGCCAGGATCGAGCCGAGCAGCGGGAACCCGTTGAACGCCGTGTTCGCCGCCAGGAGCAGCACCGCCGCGGTCGTGGCCTGGATGACGAAGAACAGCACCGAGTTGTTGCCGAACGTCGCCGCCGCGATCTGGGCGATCAGGGAGCGCTGCGGGGTGGTGCTGCAGTTCGCGAAGCCCTGCAGGTCGCAGGCGCTCTCGGCGTAGTGCACGCGTGAGACCAGCGCGAGCGTGATGAGGCCGATGAACAGCACGATCGCGATGCCGCCCATGAGCACGAGCGTCTGCTGGGCGTTCTTGATCTTCGGACGACGGAACGCCTGCACGCCGTTCGCGATCGCCTCGACGCCCGTCAGCGCGGAACAGCCGGACGCGAAGGCGCGGAGGAGCAGCAGGATGAAGGCCGCCTGCGTGGTGTGCTCGACGTTCTGCACCGTGTACGCGGCGGACTCGGCGACGGGGGCGTTGCCGGCCGCGACCCGGACCAGGCCGGTGACGACCATCACGAAGACGCTCGCCACGAACAGGTAGGTGGGGACCGCGAAGGCCTTGCTCGACTCGCGGACACCGCGGAGGTTCGCGGCCGCCAGCAGCACGACGAACAGGATCGCGAGTTCGACCCGGAACTCGTTGAGCATCGGCAGCGCCGAGATGATGTTGTCCACGCCCGAGGCCACCGACACCGCGACCGTCATGACGTAGTCGACGAGCAGGGCACTGGCGACGACCAGGCCGGCCCGTTCGCCGAGGTTCCGGTGTGCGACCTCGTAGTCGCCGCCGCCGGACGGGTACGCCTTGATGAGCTGTCGGTAGGACGCGACGACCACGACGAGCAGCAGGACGACCATCGCCGCAACCCACGGGGCGAACGTCAGGAACGCCATCCCGCCGAGCAGCAGGATCATCAGCAGCTCCTGCGGCGCGTAGGCCACGGAGGAGAGCGGGTCGCTGGCGAAGATGGGGAGCGCGAGGTGCTTCGGCAGCAGCTGCCCCTCGAGTTTCTCGGAGGGGAGTGGGTCGCCGATCAGTCGGGCTTTCAACGACCGGGTCTCGTTGGTCACGAGCGACGAACTTACTCAATCGGTGGGCGAACGCAACACCGCGGGCCCGAACGGTATTCCGCCGTGACCGAACCGGATGCGACGAACCCCTCCGATCCGCGACACGGCGCGGATCGGAGGGGTTCGGGGTGGCGTTCCTGAAGGAACGGACAGGCTGGGCCGACGCACCGGCGCCGGACGGGAGGCGCGGATCGCGCCCGCCTCGTCCCGCACCGGTCAGCCTCGTCCCGCACCGGTCAGCCTCGTCCCGCACCGGTCAGCCTCGTCCCGCACCGGTCAGAGGGACTTGCGCAGTGCCTCCAGGCCGTCGCGGAGCCGCTGGACGGCCGCGTCGTCGAGCGTGCCGCGGGCGGCTCGGCGGCGGAGGTCGGCGCGGAGCTGCTGCCGGAACACGGCGACGGCCATCTCGGCGTCACGGAGGGACCGGACGCCCGCTGCCGGCACCGCGGTCGGGCCCGCGGTGGACGACCCGCCGGACCCACCCGGCTCGGCGGCGGCCGCCAGGTCCGCACGGAGCGACTTCATCGCGGCACCGACCGAGGCGCGGACGCCGTCGGCCAGGGACTTGACGCTGTCGGTGACGCCGTTCTCGAGCAGGGCGACCTCGTCCGCGCGGGCGTCGAGCTCGGCGCGTCCGGCGTCCGTGATGGCGTACACGGTCTTGCGGCCGTCGGAGGTGCCGGTGATCAGGCCGTCCTCCTGCAGCTTGGCCAGGCGCGGGTAGACGGTGCCGGCGCTCGGGACGTAGGTGCCGCCGAAGCGGTCGCCGAGCGCGGTGATGACCTCGTACCCGTGCATCGGGTGGTCGGCCAGCAGGACCAGCAGGTAGAGGCGCAGGTGGCCGTGCGCGAAGACCGGGCTCATGCGATCGTCCCGCCCTGCTCGTCGAAGGACGGAGCGGTCGGCGCCGCCGGTGCGGGCGGTGCGCCGGGCGTCGTCGGGGCGTCCGGGGTGGTCGGGGCGTCGGGGGTGGTCGGTGCCTCGGGCGTGCTCGGCGCGTGGCCGTGCACGATCGCGACGTCGCCGGACACCGAGTTGATGCGGATGTCGACGTAGGACCCGGCGAGCTCGCCGTCGGTCCGCGTGTACGACCCACGGGTGCCGCGGATCTCGGCGTCGTCGAACTGCAGGCGACCGGTCGCGGTGTTGATCGTGCTCGTGTACGGCGTGCCGTGCTCGAGGCGGACGTCGACCGACCCGGACACCGTGTTCACCTTCACCTGGTCGGGCGAGCCGTGCAGGTCGAGCACGACCGCCGAGGACACCCCGTCCGCGGTGAAGCGGCGGATCTCACCGGTGGCGACGACGTCACCCGAGACCGTGCGGAGCGCGACGGCACCGACCTGGTCGCGGAGGGTGGTCGTGCCGGAGACCGCGTTGACGACGACGTCACCGATGACCCCGTCGAGGACGACGTCGCCGGAGACGCTGTTGAGCGTCGCGCCGCGTTCGGTGCCGGAGAGCAGGACGCCGGCGGAGACGACGCCGATCGTCACGGTGACGTCGCGCGGGACCAAGATGCTGACGTCGGCTCGGGCACCGCCGCCGCGGAAGGACTTGAGGAACCCGAGGACGTCGTCCCAGCGCATCTGCGGGTGGTCGACGGTGAGGGTGTCGCCCTCGATCTCGACCTTGATGGGCTTGCCGGAGACCTGGTGGATCTCCACACGGGCGGTGGGCTCGTCGTGCGTGACGACGTCCACCTGTCCGCCGACCAGACCGATCCGCAGGGCGCGGACGATCCCGGTGTCGATGACCTTCGGCTCGTCGACGAGCCACTTCTCCTGTGCCATGACGTCTCCCTGTCCAGACGCGATGTGTCGCGTCTTCTGCGACACGATACATCGCGTCTCCGCGGTGCGGCCAGGGTCAGTGCCGGATGCTCGGCGCAGGGTCAGGAACCGGCGTGGCGGGGGCGGGACGGGCCTCCCGGACCGGACTCCACGGGAACCGACGGAAGTGGCGCATCAGCGGCTGGACCATCGGGCCGATCGCGAACGCGGCGATGACCGTGCCGACGCCGACGTCACCGCCGAGCAGCCAGCCGACGACGACCACCGTGACCTCGACGACCGTGCGCGCCACCCACACCGGCCACCCCAGGCGTTCGTGCAGCCCGACCATCAGGCCGTCGCGGGCGCCGGTGCCGAAGCCGGCGCCGATGTAGCAGGCGGTGGCGACCGCGAGCAGGACCAGGCTGCCGCCGAAGAGCAGGACGCGGCCGACCAGGCTGCCCGGTTCCGGCACCAGCCAGAGCACCAGGTCGGCGGCCGGACCGATCGCCAGGGCGTTGCAGAGCGTCCCGATGCCCGGCTTCTGGCGCAGTGGGATCCAGAACAGCAGGATCACCAGGCTCGACACCACCGTGATGACGCCGAACGACCACGGCAGCACGTTCTCGAGACCCTGCGTCAGGACCGTCCACGACGAGACGCCCACGACCGCGCGGACCTGCAGCGCCACCGAGGCGCCGTAGAGGAAGAGGCCGACGGCGAGTTGCACGAAGCGCAGGGACAGGGCGGTGGAGCGGGGCATGGGTCGATCGTCCCGCAGATTGGCCTGCTGTGCGAGAGCCAATCCGGCTACCGTGGACCCATGACCCCCGTCCTGCTCAGCGCCCGGTCCGTCGCCCTGCTGCTCCGACACTGGCGCGCAGGGTCCGACGCCGCCGCCTACGAGGCGCTCGCCGACGCCGTCCGGGTCCTCGTCATCGACGGACGGATCCCGCACGGCGCCGGGCTGCCCGCCGAACGCGGACTCGCCGCCGCGCTCGGCGTCTCCCGCACCACCGTCGCCAACGCCTACGCGCGCCTCCGCGAGGACGGCTACCTCACCTCGCTCCGCGGCTCCGGCAGCGTCATCCGCCTGCCGCTCGAGGGACGCCCCGACCCCGAACACCTGGCCGGCGTCGTCCCCGACGACCTGCTCGACCTGCGGAAGGCCGCGCTCCGCAGCGCCCCGGGCGTCGCCGAGGCCGTCGAGCGGGCGATGCGCCACCTGCCGGCGGCGCTCGCCGGGATCGGCTACGACACCGTCGGCGACGCCGGTCTCCGCGCCGCCATCGCCGACCGCTACACCGCACGGGGCCTGCCGACCACCCCGTCCGAGGTCGTCGTGACGATCGGCGCGCAGCACGCCATCGCCCTGCTCGCCCGGGTCCTGGTCCGCCGCGGCGACCCCGTCCTGGTCGAGTCTCCGACGTACCCGCACGCCCACGAGGTCCTCCGCGAAGCCGGCGGCCGACTCGTCTCGGTCCCCGTCGACGTCCGCGGCGGCTGGGACGAGGGCGTGCTCGACGCGACGATCCGACGCTCGGCCCCGACGCTCGCCTACGTCATGCCCGAGCTGCACAACCCGACCGGCGCGACGATGGCCGACTCCGCCCGTCGGGTGCTGCTCGAGGCCGCCGCCGCGGTCGGCACGGTCGTCGTCGCCGACGAGACGATGGGGGAGCTCCGCATCGACGGGCTGCCCTCACGGCCCCTCGCCGCGGACGCGCCCGGCCAGGTGGTCATGGTCGGGTCCGCCGACAAGGTCTTCTGGGGCGGGCTGCGGATCGGGTGGGTGCGCGCCGCCCCGGAACTGCTCCAGCGGCTGCTCCTCGCCCGACCGACCGGCGACCTCGGCACGCCCGTCCTGGACCAGCTCGTCGCGCGTGAGCTCGTCCCGCAGACCGCGGCCGTCCTGGAGGCCCGGCGTCACGTCCTCCGCGACGGTCGCGACGGTCTCGTGGCCGCGCTCCGAGCGCGGCTGCCGGAGTGGGACGTGCCGTCCCCGGCGGGCGGGCTGACGCTGTGGGTCGGGCTCGGGCGGCCGGTGTCGAGCGCGCTCGTGCTCGCGGCGCGGTCCGAGGGGGTGGTGCTGGCCTCGGGCGGGGTGTTCGGGCCGGACGGCGGGTTCGAGCGCTCGCTGCGGGTGCCGTTCACCGTCTCGGGGGCGGACCGGGAGCGGCTCGTCGGGGCGCTGGCGCGGTCGTGGGAGCGGGTCGGCGGAGCTGCTGTGGAGACGCGGGGGTCGGCGGCGGCGGTGGTGTGAGGCGGGCCTTCGCGCTTGTCGGCCTCGCCCGGATGTCGGTCGCGCCCGGTTGTCGGTCGCGACCGCTTGTCACTCTCGCGGGGGATGCGGGTGGCCCTGTCGGGTGACGCGCTGCGCGGTGCCGAGGCGGGAGCATCGGACCATGAACAGCACCCTGTCCTCCTCGTCTGCCGCACTGCCCGGGACGCCGGCGGGTTCGTCTGGTTCGTCTGGTCCGGCTGGCGCGTCCGTCGGGGTGCCGCCGCTGGCCCGGGTGACGATGGCGCTGACGGGGGCACTGTTGGCCGGGGTCGCGACGAGCTTCGGCCAGGCGGTGCCCGGACTCGGCACGGTGTCGAACTCGGCCGGCCCGTGGTTCGTCGTCGCGGCGCTGCTCGTCCTCGCGTCGGGTGTCGGCCGGGGCGCCGGTGTCGCCGAGCGCGCCGGTGTCGCCGAGCGCGCCGGTGTCGCCGGGCGTGCGAGTGGACGTGTCGGGCGGCTGCGGGTGGCCCTGGCGATGGTGCTCGGGGCGGTGCTGCTCGAGCTCATGCACATCGGGTACTGGGCGGCCACGAACCTCCGCGGCTTCGTCGACACCCTGTCGATCACGAGCTTCTGGGTCGTGGTCGCCCTGCCGGCCGGGCTGCTCGCCGGGGCGGTCGCCGTCGCGGTGCGCTCCGCCGACGGCCGCTGGCGTGGTGCGGCAGCCGGGGTCACCGCCGCCGTGCTCATCGGCGAAGGGGTCCGCGGACTGCTGCAGGTCGCCGCGACCACCGGTTCGGCGACGTGGATCGTCCAGATCGCCGTCGGGATCGCCGTGCTCGTCGTGGGGATCGCGCTGGCCCGGACACCGGTCGGACGGGTGGTCGCGCTCGGCACCGGGATCGTCGGGTCGGTCGCCGTCGCCGTGGTGTACGTCGGGATCGCCCTGGTCTGACCGGGTCCGCGGCCCGCGGTCTGCGGGCTTCGGTCTGCGGGCTTCGGCCGGCCAGCGCTCCGCCGCACTGCTCCTGCACATCCCGCCGAAACTGCACGTTCGTCCACAGAGTGCACCGCCGGGGCGCGCGCGGCCGCTGCGACTGCGAGGATCGAGACGTGCACCTCCTCTCCGTCTTCAGTCTCCGGAACCGCGCCCTCATCGCCCTCGTGACGATCGTGGTCGCCGTCTTCGGTGGCGTCGCCCTGTCGAGCCTGAAGCAGGAACTCATCCCGAGCGTCGAGTTCCCGCAGGTCGCCATCGTCAGCGCCTACCCCGGAGCCACGCCAGAGGTGGTGTCCAACGACGTCTCGACCAAGATCGAACAGGCGATCCAGGTCGTGCCGGACCTCGAGTCGACCAGTGCGACCTCGTCCACCGGGCAGAGCGTCGTGTCGGCCTCGTTCAAGTACGGCTCCAACCTGGCCAGCGCCGAGGACAAGATCCAGACCGCGGTCAACGCCCTGTCGCTGCCCGACTCCGTGCAGACCCAGATCGTGACCGGGTCCTTCGACGACCTGCCGGTGCTGCAGGTCGCGGTGTCGGCCTCCGGCAACCAGGAACAGCTCGTCGACCGGCTGCAGGCCTCGGCGATCCCCGACCTCGAGAAGCTCGACGGCGTGCGCCAGGCCGACGTCTTCGGCAACCCGGGCCGCCGCGTCGTCATCACGCCCGACCAGGACGAGCTCGCCGCGCGTGGGCTCAGCCAGACGGCGATCTCCGACGCGCTCGACGACAACGGCACGCTGATCCCCGGCGGCACGCTGACCGAGGACGGCTCGACGCTGTCCGTGCAGACCGGCGAGCGGATCGCGTCGCTCAAGGACATCCGTGACCTGCCCCTGACGAGCTCGTCGTCGGGCTCGGGTTCCTCGGGCTCCGGTTCCTCGAGCGCCGGCAGCACGACGACCGGCAGCGGGACGACCGGGGCCGGTGCTGCCGGCGCCGGTGCCACGGGGGCTGCGACCGGAGCCGGCGGTACCGGTGCGACCGCGACCGGCGGGACGACCACGACCGCCCCCACCGACGGCACAGCGGCCGGCGGCGCGACCACCGCGGCCACCCCCACCGACACCACGCTCGGCGACGTCGCGACGGTCGCCATCAAGGAGTCCCCGCGCACCTCGATCAGCCGCGTGAACGGCGAGCAGGCGCTGACGATCTCGATCACGAAGACGCAGGAAGCCAACACCGTCGACGTCTCGAAGACCGTGCGTGACGCCCTGCCCGGCATCGAGAAGAAGATCGAGGGCGACCCGCGCTTCACCGTCGTCTTCGACCAGGCGCCCTACATCCAGCAGTCGATCGACTCCCTCGCCGAAGAGGGCCTGCTCGGCCTCGGCTTCGCGGTCATCGTGATCCTGGTGTTCCTGCTCTCGTGGCGCTCCACCCTGGTCACCGCGATCTCGATCCCGACCTCGGTGCTCCTCGCCGCGATCGGCATGCGGGCCGCGGGGTACACGCTCAACATCATCACGCTGGCCGCCCTGACCATCGCGATCGGCCGCGTGGTCGACGACTCCATCGTCGTCATCGAGAACATCAAGCGGCACATGGTGCCCGGCGTCGACCGTGGGCGGGCGGTGCTCGAGGCCGTGCGCGAGGTCGCCGGGGCCGTCACCGCCTCGACCCTGACCACCGTCGCCGTGTTCCTGCCGGTCGCCTTCGTCGCGGAACTGGTGGGCGAGCTCTTCCGACCGTTCGCCGTGACCGTCACCCTGGCGCTCATCGCCTCGCTGCTCGTCTCGCTGACGATCGTGCCGGTGCTCGCGTACTGGTGGCTGCGCCCCGCGAAGGCGAAGCAGGGCGAGGCATCGTCCGCGCAGGCAGCGCCCGCGCAGGCGGGGACCGATCCGGCAGTCGCCGACCTCGACACCATCCGTCCGGGGTCCGAGGGGACGCTCGCCTCGGCAGACGACCTGCACGACGCCGGCAGCTCCGACCGACTGCGCCGCGTGTACCTGCCGGTCCTCCGCTGGGCCGTCCGCAAGCCCGTCGTCGTCGTGCTGCTCGCCGTGGTCGTCCTCGGTGGCACGGTCGCTTCGCTGCCGTTCGTCACGACGAACTACCTCGGTGACTCCGGGCAGAACACGTTCACCGTCACGCAGGACCTCAAGGCCGGGTCGAGCCTCGCCGTGCAGTCCGACTCCGCACGCAAGGTCGAGCGGGCGCTGCAGGACGTCTCCGGCGTCGACACCGTGCAGACCACCATCGGCACGAGCGGCCAGTCGATCCAGGCGGCGTTCGGCGGGGGCGGGACCGCCTCGGTGCAGTACGCCGTCACGACGGACGCCGACGCCGACCAGACGACGATCCAGGCCGATGCCCGGAAGTCGCTCGGGCGGATCGACGGCGTGGGTGAGATCACCATCGCGTCCTCCGGCGGTGGCTTCGGCGGCAGCAGTGACATCGAGGTCGACGTCACCGCGCCGACCCAGTCGCAGCTCGAGACGGCGTCGCAGAAGGTCCTGAAGACCATGCAGTCGGTCGACAACACGACGGCAGCGTCGAGCAACCTGTCGGCGGCGGAGCCGTTCCTGGCCGTCCGCGTCGACCGGGCGAAGGCCGCATCCCTCGGGCTCACCGAGACCCAGGTCGGCGGGCTCGTCGCCGCAGCGGTCTCGCCGCGGGACACCGGCAGCATCGAGATCGACGACGCGACGCTCGACGTCTACATCGCCGACGCCGAGCCGCCGACGACGATCGCCGCACTCCGTGACCTCGACGTCCCGACGAGCACCGGCACCGTCAAGCTGACGGACGTCGCGACGGTCGAGAAGTCCGAGGGACCGACCACCGTCACCACGACGAACGCGGCCCGCACGGCGACGATCACCGTGACGCCGGACGCCGCGAACCTCGGTGCCGCGGTGCAGTCGGTCACCAAGGCGGTCGACCAGCTCGACCTGCCGCGCGGTGCGACCGCGTCGATCGGTGGTGTCGCCGCCAGCCAGTCGTCCGCGTTCTCGCAGCTCGGGCTCGCGCTCGTCGTCGCCGTCCTGATCGTCTACGTGATCATGGTCGCGACGTTCCGCAGCCTGCTCCAGCCGCTGATGCTGCTCGTGTCGGTGCCGTTCGCCTTCACGGGTGCACTGCTGCTGCAGATCATCTCCGGCGTGCCGCTCGGCGTCGCCTCCCTGATCGGCCTGCTGATGCTCATCGGCATCGTCGTGACGAACGCCATCGTGCTCATCGACCTCGTGAACCAGTACCGCAGACGAGGGCTCCGCGTCCGCGACGCCCTGCTCGAGGGAGCGGCCCGTCGTCTCCGGCCGATCCTCATGACGGCGACCGCGACGATCTTCGCGCTGCTGCCGATGGCGATCGGACTGACCGGCAAGTCGGGCTTCATCTCGCAGCCGCTCGCGCTCGTCGTGATCGGCGGTCTGGTGTCGTCGACGCTGCTGACGCTCGTGGTCCTGCCGGCGCTGTACGCCCTCGTCGAGGGTGCGCGCGAGCGTCGGGCCGAGCGGAAGGCTCAGCGGGCGCAAGCCTGATCGGCTGCCGGCCGGGGGCTCAGCGGTCGCTGGGCTCCCGGTCGGCCGGACGGAACCACGACACGACCGCGCAGGTCAGGGTGACGAGGAACACGACCGCAGCGACCTCCGCCACGACGGACACGTGCCCGGCCGCGGCCCCGGCGCCACCGAAGGACACGACCACCAGGAACGACAGCCCGAGCAGCAGCTCAACGGAGGTCCGGACGCCGGTCAGCGGCGTGGTGGACGGACGCGGGGCGCGGGGGACCGGCGTCTGGGTGACGGGCGTGGAGGGCACCCCGGAAGTCTGGCGACCACGCGGGCCCGTCGGCAGTCCCGTTCCGGGGGCCACCCACCCGGGGGCGTCAGCGCAGGCCGGCGCGGAGGAAGTTCGTCACCCGTCGACTCATCGCCTCGTCGAGCTGCGCGATCGAGTGCGCCGACCCCTGCACCGCCACGAACGTCACCGGGACGCCGTGCGAGCGCAGCGTCGATGCGAACCGCTGTGACTCCCAGAGCGGGATGAACTCGTCCGTCGAGTGCCCGATGAAGAACGGCGCGGTCGCCTTCGTCACGTGGTACTCCGGCGACGCCCGCTCGGCCGCCGGGCACGCCCGGTACGACGCACACCCGAGGTAGAGCAGCTGCTTCCGCTGGAACGCCGCCGCGACGCCGTCCGACCCGGTGGAGCGGGCCGTCAGGTCGGTCGGCCCGCTCAGGTCGACGACGGCCCGGATCCGGAAGCCGTCGGCGTAGGCGGTGGACCGGTGGTCCTCCACGGCGAGCATCGCGGCGAGGTTCCCTCCGGCACTGCCGCCGAACACCCCGACGCGCCCGGGGTCGACGTCGTACGTCTGCAGCGTGGTCTCACGGAACACGAAGTCCAGCGCACGGCGGACGTCGTCGAGTCCGGCGGGGAAGGGGTCGGTCGGCGCCAGGCGGTAGTCGACGTTGAAGGTCACGAACCCCTCGGAGGCGAGGTACTGGCACACCGAGCGGTACGCGGCGGTCGCCTTGTCGCCGTGCGACCAGCTGCCGCCGTGGATCATCATCACCGCCGGACGGGTGCCGACCTCGACCCGGTCGGGGGCCTCCGTCGGCGCAGCGGTCGGCGTCGCCGTCGGGGTGGCCGTGCTCTCCGGCGGGCTGTCGGCCGGCAGGCACACGTCGAGCTGCTGCAGCGGGTCCCGCCCGTAGGGGACGTCCTGGACGACGTCGATGCCGTGGTAGCGGAGGGACAGCGGGTAGATGACCGGCCCCGCGGTGACCGTCGAGTTCCGGTCGCCCGTGCCGTCGGCGCTGCAGGACGCGACCGCGCCGACGATCGCGACCGCGGCGACGAGCGCGAGCAGGAGACGACGGCCGGACTTCATCGCCAGCCACGCTACATGGGCTCGTCGGGGGTGCCAGGATGGTGGTCACACCCGCAGGAGGATCCCGTGAGCCGTCAGAAGTCCTGGAACGCCGATCCGGAACCGCTCCTCCGCGTCGGTCCCGGGTTCCGACTCGACACCGTCGACCCCGACGGCACGCCGGGTTTCCCCGGCCGGAAGATCGACGGGCTCGAGGCGCTGGCCGCCGGCGCCTCGCGACTCACCGCCCTGCAGGAGCGCCTCTGGGCAGGGGCGACCTCGGGCGACCAGCGACGTGTGCTGCTCGTCCTGCAGGCGATGGACACCGCGGGCAAGGGCGGCATCGTCTCGCACGTCGTCGGCGCGGTCGACCCGAACGGCGTCCACTACGCCGGCTTCACGGCCCCGACGGCCGAGGAGCGCGAGCACGACTTCCTCTGGCGCGTCGAACGACAGCTGCCGGACGCCGGCCAGCTCGGGGTGTTCGACCGGTCCCACTACGAGGACGTCCTGATCCAGCGCGTCCGTGGGCTGGCGGAACCGGCGGAGATCGAGCGGCGCTACGGCGCGATCGTCGACTTCGAGTCGCGCCTGGCCGAGCAGGGCACCACGATCGTCAAGGTGATGCTGCACATCTCGAAGGACGAGCAGCGCGAACGGCTCGGTGACCGGCTGGACCGGCCGGACAAGCACTGGAAGTTCAACCCCGCGGACATCGACGAGCGCCTCCGGTGGGACGAGTACCAGCAGGCGTACCAGGTGGCGTTCGACCGCACCTCGACCGAGCAGGCGCCCTGGTACGTCGTGCCGGCGAACCGCAAGTGGTACGCCCGCCTCGCCGTGCAGCAGCTCCTGCTCCGTGCCCTCGAGGACATGCACCTCTCGTGGCCGGCCGCCGACTTCGACGTGGCCGAGCAGCGACAGCGACTCGCCGAGTCCTGACCCGCTGCGGGTCCGAGCCTCCGGCCGGGAGGCCCGGCGCACCCCCGTCACGGCCCCGTCGGCCTCGACGGGGCTGGCCTTCGGGCATCCGGTCGCGTAGACTCGGTCGGTCGGCCTTCGACACCGTGGCTCGCGAGTCGCGGACGTGTTTGGGTGTTGTGTAGTTCGAGGGCTGGAATCACGTCGATCGACGACGCGATGAACCCCCTCTCCACGAACCGCCCCCGCCGATGTCGCTGCCGGGCCGCGTGGGACGTCTGCACCCCGGAAAGAACACATGGCCCCGTACGACAAGGGCGCGAACTCCCGCGCCGACCGCTCCGACCGCGCTCGTCACCCGAACGGCACCCCCGCCGCTCGCAGTGCCAAGCACCGCGGCTTCCGCGCCCCCGAGCCCACCGCCCCGCGCCAGAAGCAGCGCTGGGACGCCGAAGAGCGTCGCGCCCGTCCCTCGTCGGGCGAGCGCCCGAACTGGGAGCCCCGCGACAGCCGCGGCAGCCGTCCGGCGTGGGAGCCCCGCGGTGCGGGTCGTCCCGCACGCGGTGACGACCGAGCCCCGCGCAGCTTCGACCGAAACGACCGTAGCCCCCGTCGCGACGACGACCGCGCACCCCGTCGCGACTCCGGCGACCGCGCCCCGCGCAGCTTCGACCGCAACGACCGTGCGCCCCGTCGGGACGATGACGACCGCCCGCGTCGCTTCGACCGTGACGACCGCGCTCCCCGCAGCTTCGACCGCAACGACCGCAACGACCGTGCCCCGCGTCGTGACAACGACGCCCCGCGCTCGTTCAACCGTGACGACCGTGCGCCGCGTTCGTTCGACCGCAACGACCGCGCGCCCCGTCGTGACAACGACGCCCCGCGTTCGTTCGACCGCAACGACCGCGCACCGCGTCGTGACAACGACGACCGCCCGCGTCGCTTCGACCGCGACGAGCGCGCCCCGCGCAGCTTCGACCGCAACGACCGCGCGCCCCGTCGTGACAACGACGCCCCGCGCTCGTTCAACCGTGACGACCGTGCCCCGCGTCGGGACAACGACGACCGTCCGCGTCGCTTCGACCGCGACGACCGCGCCCCGCGCAGCTTCGACCGCACCGACCGCCCGACCGAGCGCACCCCGTTCGTCCCCGCGGACGACGTCAAGCTCGAGAAGCTGCAGGCCGAGGCGACCATCGCCGCCGACGTCGACGGTGTGACCTTCGGCGACCTCGGCATCGGCGGCAACATCTCCCGCGCCCTCGCCGAACTGGGTGCGGCGAGCCCGTTCCCGATCCAGGCCGCGACGATCCCCGACGTGCTCGCCGGCAAGGACGTCCTCGGCCGCGGCCGCACCGGCTCCGGCAAGACCATCGCGTTCGGTGCCCCGCTCGTCGAGAAGCTCATGGAGCACGGCGGCGGCACGAAGCGCAAGATGGGCCGCGCCCCGCGTGCGCTGATCCTCGCGCCGACCCGTGAGCTCGCCCTGCAGATCGACCGCACGGTGCAGCCGATCGCCCGCTCGGTCGGGCTCTTCACGACGCAGATCTACGGCGGCGTCCCCTACGGCCGCCAGGAGGGTGCGCTCGAGCGTGGCGTCGACATCATCGTCGGCACCCCGGGCCGCGTGCAGGACCTCCTGAACAAGGGGAAGCTCGACCTCAGCGAGGTCGTCATCTCCGTCCTCGACGAGGCCGACCACATGTGCGACCTCGGGTTCCTCGAGCCGGTGCAGGAGATCCTCCGCGCCACCGCCGAGGTCACCCCGCAGGGCAACCGTGCGCAGAAGCTGCTGTTCAGCGCCACGCTCGACACCCAGGTCGCGGCGCTCGTCGAGCAGTTCCTGCACGAGCCGAGCGTGCACGAGGTCGCGGGTGAGGACCAGGCGTCCTCGACCATCGACCACCGTGTGCTCGTGGTCGAGCAGCGCGACAAGGACCGTGTCCTCGAGGAGCTCGTCGCAGGCGAGGGCAAGACCATCGTCTTCGCCCGCACCCGCGCCTACGCCGAGCGTCTGGCCGAGCAGTTCGAGGACGCCGGCATCCGTGCGACCTCGCTGCACGGTGACCTCAACCAGTCGCGCCGCACCCGCAACCTGTCGCTGCTCACCAGCGGCCGGGTGAACGTGCTCGTCGCCACGGACGTCGCAGCGCGCGGCATCCACGTGGACGACATCTCGCTCGTCGTGCAGGCCGACGCGCCGGACGACTACAAGGCGTACATGCACCGCTCCGGCCGCACCGGTCGTGCCGGCAAGGAGGGCACGGTCGTCACGATCGTCCCGCGCAGCCGTCGCCGGAAGATCGAGGGCATCCTCGAGCACGCCGAGATCGAGGCGGACCTCGTCGAGAGCGGTCCCGGCGACCGCATCCTCGCGGAGCTCGCCGCGCGCTGATCGGCGCACGCACCACGTGACGGACGGGAGGCCCGGTACCAGCTGGTACCGTCCCTCCCGTCACGGCCGTCGTGCCGCTGGCGCGTCACGCCGGTACCGGCGGGTGGGGCCCGCCTCCCGTCCGTCCGTCGTCCGTCGCGTCGCGCGACCCGCGTCAGCGGTTGAAGAACAGCACCCCGCGCGCGTAGCCGGCCTGTCCGGCGTGCTGGACGCAGTCGTCGAGGATGCTGACGAGGCGGACGCCGACCGTGACGGGCGGGTCCCAGGCCTCGTCGACGACGGTGTCCAGGTCCTCGGGCGACAGGGTGTGCAGGTAGGCGACGGTGCGCTCGTGCACCGCGCCGAGGTAGCCGTTCAGGAGCTCGGCGGACGCGCGGACACGACCGACGTCGTCACGGGACATGCCGTACCCGAGCGCCTCGGCGGGGAACGGCAGGCCGAACCGCTCGACCCAGCCGTCGGCGGTCCAGACCTGCTCGGACCCGGCGAGGTCGGCGATCTGGGCGTCCTGGCCGCGCGCGATGTGCCAGGCGAGCCAGGCGAGCGTGTTGGCGCCGGTGGCCGGTCGGGAGGCGAGCTGGTCCTCGGACAGACCGTCGACGGCACGTGCGACCGTCTCGGGGACGCGGGAGAAGGCTTCGACGAGGAGTTCGGCGGGGGTCATGTCCCCGACGCTACGCTCGCTCGGGTTCAGACGCTGGTGGCTCCGGAGTGACGCTCGAGTGCCGTGCCGAACAGCGAGAACTGCGTCGCGAGTCGAGCGCGGTCCGCCGGGGCGACGACCTCGCGGACGGCAGCCGACCAGACCGCGCTGATCTGCTGCGCGACGGCCGCACCCGAGGGGGTGAGGTGCAGCAGCACGCTCCGACGGTCGGTGGGGTTCGGGCGCCGCACGAGGTGGCCGTGCCGCTCCAGGCGGTCGATGAGCGAGGTGGTCGCTCCGGTCGAGAGCCCGAGGTACTCGCCCGCCTGCTTCGGGGTGGCGCCGCCGACGGCCGTCTCGAGGAAGAACACCAACCGGGTGTCGGTGGCGTTGAGTCCCCGGGCGGTGCTCTCGCGGGTCAGCACCCGCGCGTTCTGGGTCTGGAAGCGACGGAACGCTGCCATCAGGTCGGTGAGGTCGTCGCCGTCCCCGGTCGTGGGCGCCACCACCACGGGTGAGGTGGGGGCCGCACCGGGGAGCGGGGTGGCGAGGAGGAACGGGGGGTTCGAGGGGGTTTCCGACATGCGGGGGAGGAGCTCTTCTCGGGCGAGGGCGGGTGCGGACGGATGGCCGCGAGGCGAACGCCGTGCTCGTCATCATCCGCTCGGGCCGGTGCCGCGTCCACCCCCAGGAGAGGGGGTGTCCCTTTCCTTGTGAGCAGCACGCCTGCGAAGTAACTTGATCGTCGTACCACCTCGGCACGCAGCGCGACCAACCACCGCGGACCCGGCCGGACCACCGATCAGACAACTTCTCCTCAGGAGCACCGCCATGTCCTCTGCAACGCCTCGTGCTGCCCGCCTCGCCGCCTGGATCGCCATCCCGGTCGCGCTCATCGCCTCCGGCGCCGTCGTCTCGACGGCCTCCTACTCCGCCTTCTCGGCGACGACCGACAACCCGACGAGCAACTGGAAGGCGGGCAGCGTCGCCCTCACCGACGACGACTCCAGCTCGGCGCTGTTCAACGCCACCGCGCTGAAGCCCGGCTCGACCGGGTCCAACTGCATCACCGTCACCTCCACCGGGACGCTGCCGTCCGCGGTGAAGCTGTACGGCACCGGGGCCGCGACGACCAACGCGCTGTCGAGCTCCATCAACCTGACGGTCGAGCAGGGCACCGGCGGCGGCTTCGGGTCGTGCACCAACTTCGTCGCCGCCACGACCGGCGGCACGGTGTTCTCCGGCACCCTCGCGTCGTTCGGCTCGTCGAAGACCGACTACTCGACCGGGGTCGGCTCGTGGGCGCCGAACGGTGCCGGCACGCAGGTCTACAAGATCACGTACACGGTGCCGACCAGCGCGCCGAGCACGGTCATGGGCGGCACCGCCTCGCTCGGGCTCACCTGGGAGGCCCAGAACTCCTGAGCGGACTGACGCCCCGGCGTCGGATCCCGCACCACACACAGGCCCCGGTCGAAGGCAGTCATGGTGAGCAGCGAAGTCAGCGGTGGGTCCACCCCGCAGACCCGTGCCCGTGTCGCCCTCGACTGGGGCCGTGTCGTCGTCGCGGCCTCCGCACGCGGGGTCGTCATCACCCTGCTCGGGCTCGCGCTCTGGGCTGCGGCACCCGCGGCCATCGGCTGGTCCCCGACCACCGTGATGACGGGCTCGATGGAGCCGCGGCTGATGCCGGGCGACGTCGTCGTGTCCCGACCGGTCGCGTCCGACCAGGTGAAGGCGGGGCGCGTCCTGCTGGCGGACGACCCGGACCAGGACGGGCTCCTGCGGATGCACCGGTACGTCAGTGACGGCCCGGACCGCACGATCATCACGAAGGGCGATGCGAACCCGCAGTCCGACTCGACACCCCTGCACCGCTCGGCCGTGCACGGGGTCGGGTACCTCCGGATCCCGTACGTGGCTGCGCCGATCGTGTGGGTGCGGACCGGCGAGTGGGCCCGTGTCGCGGTCGTCGTGCTCGGCTTCGTCGCGCTCCTCGCCCTCTGTCGGGCCGACGGGCGGATCCGGCGACGCAGCGAGGCAGCGGCCGTCGGCAGCGACGAGCCGGACGGGCCCGGTGGGCCGGACGGCCCTGGTGGACCCGCCGGGCCTGGTGACGACGCCGGCGGACCGGGCACGCGCGCACGAGGCGGACGGGAGGCGCGGCACCGCGCCGCCACGGGCCTCCCGTCCGGCGAGTCCCACCGGACCGCGACCGTCGCCGGCTCCGGTGCCGCCCCGGGGCGGCGGGCGGCACGGGTGCAGGCCGCGGCGCAGCACCGGAAGCGACAGCGACACGTCCGCCGGGGCGGCGGCGTCGCCGTGGTCGTGACGGCAGCGGTGGTCGCGGCGCTCCTGCCGGGGGCCGCGGTCGCCGCGCCGTGGACCGCACGGACGGTCAACCCGGGCGTGCAGCTCGCGACGCTCCGTCCCACCGTCCTCTCGTCGTTGAAGTGCACCTCGAACACCTCGCCCCTGGGTGTGAAGACCGCCACGGTCTCCTGGGTCGCGACCGGTGGTGATGCGCCGGTCCGAACCGAGCTGATGAGCGGCTCCACCGCCGTGGCCGGCGTCACCGGGACCACCGCGTCAGCGACGGGGACACCGCAGTCGTTGACCCTGACGGGCGGCAGCGGGCTGTCGCTCGGGGGCTCCACCGTCCTGACCCTGCGCGCGGACTACGGCGCCGGATGGACGGTCGCCGCTCAGGGCACGACCACGGTCACGGTCCGGACCTTCACGATCGCCGGCATCGGCGCCGCCGCGGAGTGCGTCGCCTGACCGTCCTCCACCGGTCCCGCACGGCGTCCCGGGATGTCCGCGGCGGCCGTTACCGTGGCTCGCATGCGGATCCTGCACACGGGCGACTGGCACCTCGGACGCACGCTGCTCGGTGCCGACCTGCTCGAGCACCAGGCGGTGTTCCTCGACCACCTCGTGCAGGTGGTGCGCGATCGCGCGGTCGACCTCGTGGTCGTCGCCGGCGACGTCTACGACCGGGCGATCCCGCCGGTCGAGGCCGTCCAGATGCTCTCGCACGTGCTCGAACGGCTGTCCGAGACCGCGACGGTCGTCGTGACGCCGGGCAACCACGACTCCGCGGTCCGGCTCGGGTTCGGCGCCGGGGTGATGAGCGATCGCGTCCGGATCCTCGCCGAGCCGTCCCGTCTGGCGGAACCGGTGCTCGTCGACGCCGACGACGGGGGCGGTCCGGTCGCCGTGTACGGCCTGCCCTACCTGCAGCCCGACATGGTCCGGTACGCGCTCGCGCCGGTGCCGGACGAACCCCTCGCCCGCTCGCACCAGGCCGTCGTCGGAGCCGCGATGGACCGGGTCCGTGCCGACCTGGCCGGCCGTCCGGGCACCCGCTCGGTCGTCGTCGCGCACGCCTTCGTCGGGGGCGCCCTGGCCAGCGACAGCGAGCAGGACATCCGCGTCGGCGGGGTCGACCGTGTCGCCGAGTCCACCTTCGACGGCGTCGACTACGTCGCCCTCGGACACCTGCACGGCCCGCAGCGCGTCGGGGCCGGGGACCGCATCCGGTACGCGGGCTCCCCGCTGGCGTTCTCGTTCGGCGAGCGGAACCACACCAAGTCCGTGACGCTCGTCGACCTGGCGGCGGACGGCGCGGTCGCGGTCGAGCTCCTGCCGACCCCGGTGCCCCGTCCCCTCGTCGACGTCCGCGGCAGCATCGAGCAGATCGAGTCCGGGGTGTTCGCCGAACACGTCGACGCCTGGGTCCGCGTCGCCGTCACCGACACCGTGCACCCCGAGCGGCTGTACGCCCGGGTGAAGGACCGCTTCCCGCACGCGCTCGCGATCACCCACGAGCCCGCCGACGCCCCGGAGCGCTCGGCCGCGCGGACGGTCAGCGCGACGAGTGACCCGGTGGAGGTCGCCGCCGACTTCGTCACCTACGCCACCGGCGGCGCACCGGACGACGTCGAGCTCGCGATCCTCCGCGACGCGTACGAGTCCGCGGCCGCCGCGCTCGCCGAGCAGGGGGCACGCTGATGTACCTGCACCGCCTGGAACTCCGCGCCGTCGGGCCGTACCCGGACCTGGTGTCGATCGACTTCGCGTCCCTGGCCGCCTCCGGGGTGTTCCTGCTCGAGGGGCCGACCGGGTCGGGCAAGTCGACCATCATCGACGCCGTCGTCTACGCCCTGTACGGCGGCCTGGCCGGCAGCGACGCCAGCACCGATCGCCTGCACAGCCAGCACGCCGACCCCGCGGTGGAACCCTTCGTCGACCTGGTGTTCGAGACGAGTGCCGGCGTGTACCGCGTCCGCCGCACCCCGCCGTACGACCGCCCGAAGCAGCGCGGTACCGGCACGATCCGGCAGCAGTCCTCGGCGCAGCTGGTCCGGCTGGCCGACCCGTCGGACCTGGTCGGCGAACCGATCTCGCACCGGGCGCCGGAGATCGGCGTCGAGATCGCCCGGATCATCGGGCTGAACCGCGACCAGTTCCTGCAGACCGTGGTCCTGCCGCAGGGTGAGTTCCAACGGTTCCTGCGCGCCCCGGGCGAGGACCGTCGGAAGCTCCTGCAGTCCCTGTTCGGCACCGCGATCTACGACCGGACCGCCGACGAACTCGCTGCCCGACGCCGGACGGCCGTGGCAGAGGTCGAGGCCGCGGACGCCCGGGTGCGTGACGCCCTCGGCCGGTTCCGGCAGGCGTCCGGGGACGACGACGTCGACGAGTCGCAGGCACCGGACGTCGTCGTGGGACTGCGGGGGACCGCCACCGAACTCGAACAGGCTCGTACCCGGGCACGTGCCGACGCCGAGCACGCCGTCGCCCACCTGCACGACGTGACCACCCGGCTGGCGGCGCTCGACCGACGGCGCGGACTGCTCGCCCGGCAGGACGCCCTGGCGGCGGACGCTCCGGCGATCGCAGGCCACCGGACCGCCCTGGGCCTCGCCGACCACGCCGCGGTCGTCGTCGCCGTCGCGGACGGGGCCGCCGCCGCCGAGGACCGGCTGACCGCACTGGTCGGGGAACGCTCGGCCGTCCGGGACCGGCACGAGGTCACCGACCACGCGCCCCGGGACACGCACGACCGGCTCACCACGGTCCGCTCCGAGATCCGGCACCTGGTCGACCTCGAGCAGTCCCTCGACCAGCGTGCCGCCGCCGTGCAGTCGTCGACGGCCGACCTCGAGCAGACGCAGACCCGGCTCGCCGAGGCCGCCACCGCGCTCGCGGCACGGCCCGACGAACGTGCCGCGATCGTCCTCGACGCCGCGCGGTCCGCCGAGGCCGCTGCCGACACCGGCGCTGCCGAGCGCGCGGTCGAGACGGCCCAGGAGCTGGCGGGTCTGCTCGCCGCGCGTGGGATCGCCGTGGAGCGGACCGCGGACCGCGCCGCCGCGGTGACGACGGCCGCCGCCCACGCCTCCGCCGCCCTGGCGACCGAGAACGACCTGCGCGCCCGACGCATCGCCGGACTCGCCGGTGAGCTCGGCGCCGCGCTCGTCCCCGGCGACCCGTGCCCGGTGTGCGGTGCCGTCGAGCACCCCGCCGTGGCACGACCGCAGGACGACCACCCGAGCGCCGAGCAGATCGACGCCGCCGCGGTGGCACGCGCCGACGCCGAGCGGGCCCTCGCCGCCGCGACCGCCGACCACGCCGTCGCCCGGGCCGAACTCGTCCGGTTGACCGAGGCGGTCGGCGAGCACGACGACGACTCGGTGGCCCGACAGCGCGCCGACGCCGACGCACGCCTGGCCGCTGCCCGTGCCGCAGCGGCCGCGGTGCAGGAACACGAACGGCGGCTGCAGGCCCACGACCGCGCCACCCGGGCGCTCGAGGACGACCACACCGACCTGGTCACCCGGAGCCGGCTGCTCGCCGACCGGATCGAGGGGGACCGGTCCCGCCTGGACGAGGACCGGGCCCGGGTCCACGAGGCCCGGCAGACCGTCCGGGCCGTGCTCGAGCACGCCGTCACCGCGGGTGCCGGCGTCGAGGCCCGGGCCGCGGCGGACCTCGACGCCGATGCCGGTGCCACCCTCGCCGAGGTCGTGGCGCGGGTCGACGTCCTCGTCACGGTCCTCCGCACCGTCGCGGACCTCGACGACCGGGTGACCGCCGCCGAGCGGGACGTCGCCGACCGCAAGGCCGAGGTCGACGCCGCACTGCAGGCCCAGGGCTTCACGGACGTCACCGCCGCCCGGACCGCTGCGCTCGGGCGCGCCGACGCCGACCGGTTGCGGGCACTCGTCGCGGCGGCGGACCGGGAGCAGGCCGTCGTGGAGGCCGGACTCGCCGAACCCGCGGTGGTCGCGGCCGCCGACGATGCAGACGCCGCCGCTGCCGCTGCCGCTGCCGCGGCCGCTGATGCAGACGCCGCCGATGGGCCAGCCGTGCTCGACCGGGACGCTGCGCAGGCCGCACGGGACGCCGCAGCCGCCGCCCTCGACGACGCGACCCGCGCTGCTGCCGCCGCGGCCGACCGGGCGACCGCCGCCGAGAAGTGCGCCACCGACCTGGCCCGGGCCGTCCGCGCCCGGGACACCACGAGCGCCGAGAGCCGGGCCGTGGTCCGCCTCGCCGACATCGCCGCCGCGGCCACCAGCGTCAACCCGACCGGGATCACCCTCGGCACCTACGTGCTGATGCGCCGCTTCGAGGACGTCGTCGCCGCGGCCAACGACCGGCTGCGGGCGATGCTCGCGGGCCGGTTCACCCTGGAGACCTCGGACGAGCGGGAGTCCGGCACCCGGGCTCGTCGGACCGGGCTCGCGCTGGCCGTCCGCGACCACCTGACCGACAGCACGCGGGACCCGCGGAGCCTGTCCGGCGGCGAGACCTTCACGTTCTCGCTCTGCCTGGCGCTCGGGCTCGCCGACGTCGTGCAGGCCGAGGCCGGCGGGGTGTCCCTCGGCACACTGTTCGTCGACGAGGGCTTCGGCACGCTCGACCCGGAGACGCTCGACGACGTCATCGGCCAGCTGTCGCGCCTGACCGCCGGCGGACGCCAGGTCGGCATCGTCAGCCACGTCGAGGAGCTCAAGCAGCGGATCCCGGAGCGGATCGCGGTGCGCCGGACGCCCGAGGGCGGATCGCGCGTGACGACGACGGTCTGACCACCTGGAGCGGTCAGACCGTCGTCACACGGCACGTCAGTACCGGGGACGTCAGTGCCTGACGGGTCAGTGCCCGACCCGTCAGGGGTGCGGCGTGGCGTCCACGGTGCCGTCGGGCGGCGGCAGGATGTCGGCCGCGATCCACGGGAACACCCACGTGAAGAGCACGAACACGATGGCGACGAGCAGCACGAGCAGCTCGAGCACCTTCAGCGCGGTGGGTCCGGGCAGGATGCGCCAGACGAGGGGGAAGATCACTTGGCAGCCTCCGTCAGTTCCTTCGGCGTGCCGTCGGACGCCTGCATCCAGTAGTCCATCTTCGCGTGCACGACGTAGCGCTGAGCGGCGGACCACATCGGGTGGCAGGCGGTCAGGGTGAGCCAGCGGTCCTCGGCCGAGGGCTCGACACCGGGCTTGTTCGGGACCGGGGCGATGGTCTCGATGTGGTCGGGCGTGACGATCTGGCTGTCGGTGACCTTGTAGACGTACCAGACGTCGAACTTCGTCTTGGCGTCGGTGACACGGACGACGATCGGGTCGCCGGGCTTCAGGTCGGCGATCTGGTTGAGGGGCTTGCCGTAGGTGACGCGGTGGCCGGCGACGGCGAAGTTGCCCTCGGCGCCGGGCATCGCGGTGTCCTGGTAGTGCCCGAGGCCGATCGTGTTGAGGACCTTCTCGCGGTCGGTGCCCTCACCGATGGGCCGGTTGTAGTCCGAACCGAAGCGCGGGATCTGCATCGTGCCGAACACCGTCGAGAGCCCTGGCGGTTCGCTGAGCACGGGTGCGGCGTCGTGGCGCTCGGTGCCGGTGATCTTCTTCGGCTCCGGCTGGTCGAGCGTCTGGACGAGCTTGGACTGCTCGTTCACGGCGACGACGTCGGTCCACCAGGCGGTCCAGACCACGTAGAGCCCGGTGCCGGCGCCCGCGATGATCAGGAGCTCGGCCAGCAGGGCGACGAGCGCGCCGCCGACGGTCTGGCGTGGTCGCCGACGTCGGGGCCGTTCGGTGCCGTCGTCGTCGCGGGCATCGCGCCGCGACGGCAGCGTGTCGTGAGAGGTCACAGGGGCTCCGGATCGGTGAGGTCGGCGCAGTAGGTCTATCAGACCACGACGACGGCCCGCTGCGGGCGTCTTCCACAGCTTGGGCCGACATCTCATGATCGATCCTCAGCCAGGATCCTCGCTACCGTGGTGCGGATGGAGCCCGTGATCCGTCCCTTCCGCCCCGCCGACACCGAGGCCGTCGTCGCGCTCTGGGAGTCCTGCGGGCTGGTCCGACCGTGGAACGACCCGCGCCGCGACATCGCGCGGAAGGCCACCGTGCAGCCGGAACTGTTCCTGGTGGCGACCGACCAGGAGGCCGTGGTCGCCGCCGGCATGGCCGGTTTCGACGGGCACCGGGGCTGGGTCAACTACCTGGCGGTGTCGCCGGAGCGGCAGGGTGGCGGGCTCGGCCGCCGGCTGATGAGGGAGTTCGAGCGGCTGCTCACCGACCTCGGCTGCCCGAAGCTCAACCTGCAGGTGCGCGCCGGCAACGAGCAGGTCATCGCCTTCTACGAGTCGCTCGGGTACGCCGACGACCACACGGTCTCGTTCGGCAAGCGCCTCATCCACGACGACGCCCCCTGAGTCGATCCGCAGGCGGACCGAGCCGATCCGCAGGCGGACTGTCAGGCAGCGACGGGCGGACCCGGCCGGTCAGGACACCGCGAGCCCGACCGACGCCGCGAAGGCCAGCACGATGCCCGTGGTCTGCAGCGCGGTGAGCCGTTCGCGGAGCACGACGCCGGCGAGCAGCACGGTGCCGATCGGGTAGAGCGCGTTGAGGACGCTGATCACCGGCAGGGTCGAGGGGTCGTCGCTCGAGTGCAGGCCGGCCTGGATGAACACGTTCGCCATCGCGTCGAACACCCCGCAGCCGACCACCACGAGCACCAGCACCCGACCGGGCTGCACCCGACCGGGCTGTACCCGACCGGCCACGGGGCGGACGTCCGTCGTCGCCGGGGCGGGGGACGTGCCTCCCGGCCGGGGACGGAGCCGCGCACCCAGCCGCAGCGTGACGAGCGCCGCCGTGCCGAGCAGGACGACCTGCAGCGTCCGGGCGACCAGCAGGGTCGCGACGCCGGAGTCCGGCGGCGAGGCGTCGTACCCGAGCACGACCCCGCCGAAGCCGCACCCGGCGACCGCGGCGGTGACGACCCCGCGGAGGGTGAGGCGCGCGCCTCCCGGGTCGGGGACCGACGCGACGAGCACCACCGCGACCACCGCCACCACGAGCGCGACGACGCCGAGCGGGGACAGCACGGTGCCGCGGAGCAGCGCGACGACGACCGGGACGACCGCGGAGAAGACGGCGGTGAGCGGGGACAGGACGCTCATCGGCCCGATCGCGAGGGCCGCGTAGAGCAGGAGGACGCCGACCGCGCCGGACAGCCCCGCGACCACACCGGCGACCGCGGCCTGCTCGGAGAACCGACCACCGAGGACCGCGAAGCCGACGAGCAGCGGGACCAGCCCGACCACGGCCGCGACGGCCGCCACGCGCACCGGCCGGAGGCGCCGCGACGCGAGCCCACCCAGGAAGTCCGCGGCCCCGTAGACGAGGGCGCCGCCGAGGCCGAGCAGCACGGTGATCACGGGTCCCATCCTGCCCGCACCGGTACTCTGCACGGCGTGAGTGTTCCCTACCACCGGTTGCCCCGTGTCGACGCGAACTGGCGGTGGTGGCGGCCGCTGGTGGCCCTGGCGGTGTTCCTCGGCTTCTACCTGGCCTCGCAGGTCGTCATCGCGATCGCGTACTTCGTGCCGATCGGCGCGCAGCGTGGACAGGCCGGGCTCGCCGACCTGACGGAGAAGCTGTCGTCCGGCGCGCTCGACCCGACGGACCCGCTCGTCCTGTCGTTGACGCTCGTGTCGCTCGTGGTGCTGCTGCCGGCGATCATGCTGTCCACCAGGATCGCCGGGCTCGGCCCGTACGGACTGCTGTCGTCGGTGCGGACCCGCATCCGCTGGGGGTGGCTCGGCTGGTGCCTGCTGCCGCTCCTGGTGCTCGCGGTCGTGATGTTTCTGTTCCAGGGCAGCGGGTACCTGGCGACCGACGGTGGTCTGCACTGGAACACCGCGGAACTCGGCCAGTCCACCGTGACCCTGCAGACGCTGACCCTGACGATCCTGCTGGTGGTCCTGCTCGTGCCGTTCCAGGCCGCCGCCGAGGAGTACCTCTTCCGCGGGTTCCTCATGCAGACGATCGGCTCGTGGATCCCGCTCCGGGCCGGGGGTGCGGTCGTCGCGGTCGCGGTGTCGACCGTGCTGTTCGCGGTGCTGCACGTGCCGAACGGCTACAACATCTGGGGCATCCTCGACGTCGGCTCGTTCGGGCTGGTGGCGGCCGTCATCGTGCTGCGGACCGGCGGGCTCGAGGCGACGGTCCTCCAGCACGCGCTCAACAACATCATGATCTTCGTGCTGCAGGCGCCCGGCTGGTCGAAGGTCGACCTGACCGGCGAGGGGTCGCAGGGCACCTGGCAGGGCTTCGTCGTGACGCTCGGCACCTCGTTGCTCTACTGGGGGCTCGTCGAGCTGACGGCGCACTGGCGGAAGCTCGACCGCCGGTTCCCCGGGCCGGAGGCACCCCGGTTCCGTGGGGACGCACCGCTCTGGGCGGGCGGCCGGCAGTGGCTCCGGCCGGGAGGCGCGGGCTGGTCGACCGCGCCGACGCGCGGTGACGAGACGGGCGCGTCCGGCGACCCGGTGCTGGTCGGGGCGGGTGCGGGCGGGTCGGTGGCGTCGGCTGTGGACAAGTCCGGTGGTGTCGGCACGCGGCCGTAGGCTCGTCGCATGAGTTCGAGTGGTGTCGCTGCGCCCGGAACCGAGGCAGCTGGGCCCCGGTCCGCGGCGCTCGACGTGCTGCACCGGGTCTGGGGGTACGACGCCTTCCGCGGCGAGCAGGCCCAGATCATCGACCGTGTGGTCGCCGGCGGGGACGCCCTCGTGCTCATGCCGACCGGTGGCGGCAAGTCCCTCTGCTACCAGGTCCCCTCGCTCGTCCGTGACGGCATCGGGGTGGTCGTCTCCCCGCTGATCGCCCTCATGCAGGACCAGGTCGACGCCCTGGCCGCCAACGGTGTCCGGGCCGCGTTCCTCAACTCCACGCAGGGTCCGGACGAGCGTGCCCGGGTCGAGCGCGACGTCGTCACCGGCCAGGTCGACATGCTCTACCTGGCGCCCGAGCGGCTGAAGATCGAGTCCACGCGCTCCCTGCTCGACCGGGCTCGGATCGCGCTCTTCGCCATCGACGAAGCGCACTGTGTGGCGCAGTGGGGGCACGACTTCCGCCCGGACTACCTCGAACTCAGCGTGCTGCACGAGCGCTGGCCGGACGTCCCCCGCATCGCGCTGACGGCCACCGCGACGCCGCAGACCCACCGCGAGATCTCCGCCCGGCTCGGACTCGACGACGCCGCGCACTTCGTCGCCGACTTCGACCGGCCGAACATCCAGTACCGGATCGAACCGAAGACCGGGGCGATGCAGCAGCTCCTGACCTTCATCCGCACCGAGCACAGCGGCGACGCCGGCATCGTCTACTGCCTGTCCCGCAACTCGGTCGAACGCACCGCCGCGGCACTCGTGCAGCAGGGCATCGCCGCGCTGCCGTACCACGCGGGTCTCGACGCCCGGGTGCGCGAGCGGAACCAGGCGCAGTTCCTCCGCGAGGACGGCATCGTCATGGTCGCCACCATCGCGTTCGGCATGGGCATCGACAAGCCCGACGTCCGCTTCGTCGCGCACCTCGACATGCCGAAGTCGGTCGAGGGCTACTACCAGGAGACGGGGCGTGCCGGGCGTGACGGGCTGCCCTCCACCGCGTGGCTCGCCTACGGGCTGAACGACGTCGTGCAGCAGCGGCGGATGATCGACCAGTCGGAGGGCGACGCCGCGCACCGCCGGCAGCTCAGCGCGCACCTCGACGCCATGCTCGCCCTCTGCGAGACGATCGAGTGCCGTCGGGTCCGTCTGCTCGCGTACTTCGGGCAGGAGTCGTCCGCGTGCGGCAACTGCGACACGTGCCTGGCGCCGCCGGAGTCGTGGGACGGCACGGTGCCCGCGCAGAAGCTGCTCTCCACCATCGTCCGGCTCGACCGCGAGCGCGGGCAGCGCTACGGCGTCGCGCACCTGGTCGACATCCTGACCGGCAAGCAGTCACCCCGGGTGACCGAACTCGGACACGACTCGCTCGCCACGTTCGGCATCGGGCAGGACCTGTCCGACGCCGACTGGAAGGCCGTCGCCCGGCAGCTGCTCGCCCAGGGCTACGTCGCGGTGTCCGGCGACGGGTACGGCACGCTCGTCCTCAGCCCGACGAGCGCCGAGGTGCTGGCCGGTCGCGTCGAGGTCCGGATGCGCCGCGACCCGGTGAAGACCCCGCGTGCCGGACGCACCCGTCGGGCTGCCGTGGTGTCCGACATGCCGCAGGAGGCCATGCCGCTCTTCGAGTCGCTGCGACAGTGGCGCGCCGGGCAGGCACGCGAGCAGGGGGTCCCCGCGTACGTCGTGTTCAACGACGCGACCCTCCGCGGGATCGCCGCGGTGAAGCCGTCCGACCTCGACGAGCTGTCCGAGATCTCCGGCGTCGGTGCGGCGAAGCTCGAGTCCTACGGACGGGCCGTACTGGACGTCGTGGCGGCCGTGGTCTGACCCATGCCGCTCGGGGCATGTCGCCCCGCAGCCCGTCACTACACTCGGTACCTCCCGCCCGACAGGAGGCCGTGTGACCGGTTCGACGAAGTCCGCCACCGTGCTGAGCCGCGCCGTGGTGGCACCGCTGGCACGGCTGCTGTGGCGGCCCGAGGTGGTCGGTCGGAAGAACGTCCCGAAGCGCGGTCCGGTGATCCTGGCGAGCAACCACCGGTCCTTCATCGACTCGCCGACGATCACGCTGCTGGCACCGCGGAAGGTGTCCTTCCTCGCCAAGCAGGAGTACTTCACGGGGACCGGTTTCCGGGGCGCGCTGTCGCGGGCGTTCTTCTCCGGCATCGGCGCGATCGGTGTCGAGCGCGGCGCGGGTGCCGCGGCGCAGCAGGCCCTGGACCTCGGTCTGGCGCGGCTCGAGGCGGGTGAGGCGTTCGCGATCTACCCCGAGGGCACGCGGTCGCTCGACGGTCGGCTGTACAAGGGCCGGACGGGTGTGGCCTGGCTCGCCCTGACGAGCGGGGCACCGGTCGTCCCGGTCGCCCTCACCGGCACCGAGGACGTGCAGCCCGTCGGGTCGAGACTGCCCCGGCTGGCTCGGGTGCGGATCGAGTTCGGTGCGCCGATGGACCTCTCCGCCTTCGGTGCCGCGAGCTCCGGCCGGGCACGGCGTCAGGCGACGGACGCGGTGACCGCGGCGATCCAGGCGCTCAGCGGCCAGGAGCCCGCCGGTGTCTACAACGAGCCGCCGACGACCATCGTGGAGCGGGTCAAGCGGATGCTGCACCACGACGACCGTGGGGACGCGCAACCCGACTGAACTGCACTATTGCAGATGTGAAATACACACACTATGCTCGATCCGGCCCGTCGGGATCAGCATCGGTGGGTCACCCGAACTCCTCCAGGGAAAGGCCCACCATGTCCTCGACGCCCCTCTTCGACGCGATCGCCCGCCGCAGCGCGCAGCCCTCGAACCCGCCGGTCGGGTCGGCCCCGGCTGCTCGTCTCGATGCGCCGGCCGGTCTGACCGTGCCGAGTGCCGGTGCCCCGCCCGCCCGCACCGCCCGGTCCCACACGCCGTCGTCCCCGGTGGACGCACCCGCCGCGATGGCCCCGGTCGTCCCGATCACCCCGGAGGCGGTCGTCGCCCCGGACGCGGTCGTCCCCGCGGACCTGGTCGAGATGATCGACGGGATCCCCGCCAGCCTCCGCGCCTCCCTCGCCCGGGAGCACGTCGTCTGCCGCGAGCAGCTGCCCCTGGTCGAGGCGGTCGTGGACGCGGTGACCCGTGCCGTGGTCGACGCCGTCGCGATCGAGGTCGAGCGGATCGTCGCCAGCGGCGTCGTCCGCGTCTGATCCCGCGGCCGCGACCGTGACCCTGAGCAGCTCGACCGCTCCGGCCCTCCTGACCGATGCCCGTCGGACGGCGCCGCGCGCATCGGCCCGCCGGTCGTCCTGGATCGATCCGGAGGCGCGGGTCGGCCACCGCAGGGCGCGACGTGCCCCGGCGGTCCACGCGCCGCGACGTGCCTCGGCGGTCCCCGCACCGCGGCGCGTCCCGGCGGTCCCCGTAGCTCGGCGCGTCACCGCGGCACGACGCGGTCGACGGGTCGCAGCGGCACACCGTGCGATCGGCCCCGGGGCGTCGCTCACCGTCGCCCTCGTCCGGGCGTCGGTCGTCGCCACCGCGCACGACGTCCGGGACCACTGCTGGGGACGGCGCGGACTCGCGCTGACGTCCCTGGCACTCGCCGCCTGCCTGGCCGTCACGGACACGGCACCACCGTCGGCGGTCGCCGCCCCGGTCGAGACCGTCGCGCCGGGCCCGGCGAACCAGGACTACCGCGTCCGCGGGACCGGTCCGGACACCTGGGCCCGCGCGGACTTCACCGTCGTCGGACGGACCGCGGGCGGCGCCGTCCTCACCCGGCTGCCCGGGTCCGACGAGGCCGTGGCGCGACCGGTCGCGGGCACGGTCCCGTCGGCGGGCAACTTCGGCGGGCGGAACGTCGCGGGCTGTGCCGCCTGCTCGACGAGTCACCAGGGCACCGACTTCGCGGCGGCGTCCGGGACGCCCGTGTACGCCGCCATGTCCGGCACGGTCGAGTCGGCCGGGGTGCTCGGGGGCTACGGCAACCAGGTGCTGCTCCGGCACCCGGACGGCACCGAGACGCGCTACGGACACCTCTCGGTCATCGGGGTCCGAGCCGGGCAGACGGTCGGCGTCGGCGAGCAGATCGGCGAGGTCGGCAGCACCGGGGTCTCCACCGGACCCCACCTGCACTTCGAGGTGATCCTCGGCGGCCGTCCGGTCGACCCGGAGCCGTGGCTGGCCGCGCGGGGTCTCCTGCACTGACGAGCCTGTGCCGGTCGTCGTCCACTGGTACCCCGGATGGTGCGTCGGTACCCCGGCGAGCCGCGTAGCGTCGACCTGGTCGTGGCAGGGAGCCACGCGGTGAGGAGACCACGGTGCGCGTGTCGGTGTTGGGAACGGGAGCGATGGGAGCAGGCGTCGCGCAGTCGCTGCTCCGGGCAGGGCACGACGTCACGGTGTGGAACCGCACGGTGGACCGCGCCCGTCCGCTCGCCGAACACGGTGCGACGGTGTCCACGGACGCAGCGGAGGCCGTGGCCCGGGCGCAGGTGGTGCTGCTGACCCTCTTCGACACCGACGCGGTCATCGACGTCCTCGAGCGCGCCGCCGGTGATGCGCCGGAGGACGCCGTCTGGGTCCAGGCGTCGACGATCGGTGTCGCCGGCACCGAGACCGTCGTGCAGCTCGCCGAGAAGTACGGCATCACCCTGGTGGAGGCGATGATGCTCGGCACCAAGGCACCGGCGGAGCAGGGCAAGCTGACGATGCTCGTCGCCGGTCCGGAGCACCCGGTGTCGGTCGTCCAGCCGGTGCTCGACGCCGTCAGCGCCAAGGTCGTCCACGCGGGCGAGCAGGTCGGTCAGGGCACCGCGCTCAAGCTCGCCGCGAACGCCTGGATCGCATCGATCACCGCCGCGACCGGACAGTCACTGGCGATCGCCCGTGCGCTCGGGCTCGACCCGCAGCTGTTCCTCGACGCGATCGACGGCTCGGCCAGCGACTCCGCCTACGCCCACACGAAGGGGGCGGCGATGATCGCGGGCGAGTTCCCGGCGCAGTTCGCACTCGACGGTCTGCGCAAGGACATCGGCCTGATCACGGACGCTGCGCGGGACGCGGACGTCGACACGACCCTCCTCGACGCCCTGGGCCGGGTCTACGCGGAAGCCAGTGCGGCCGGACACGGCGGCGACGACATCGCGGCGGTCGGCACCGCGTTCTGACCGGGCCCGTCAGGACCGGCGGAACAGGTCCCGCAGGCGCCGGGCGAACCGGCTGACGGACTCGTCGTTCAGGGTGTTCGCCAGGTCGAAGGCCTCGCGCGTGGGGTCGGCGCCGTCGCGGATCCGTCGGAGGGCGGCGTCGGCACGGGCGCGGGCGTCGAGCTCGGCCGTCGGCATGTCGTCCTCGGGCTCGCGCATCGTGTCAGCGTACGCCGGGCCCCCGGGCGGTGGGCTGCCTCGTGCCGGGCTCCCGGGCGCTGGGGGCGCCAGTGGACTGGTCAGTCCTCGTCGGTGTCGGTCTCGTCGACCGCGCCGGCCATCTGCTGCAGGAACGCGACGACGACGGCCATGTCCTCGGGCGGCAGGTGCTGTGCGACCTCGACCGCTCGGGAGTCCAGGTCGCCGATCACGGCGAGGGCCCGGCGCATCGACTTGCCCGTGGCGGTGAGGATGACCCCGCGGCGGTCGGCCGGGTCGGCGTGCCGCTCGACGTGTCCGGAGCGGACGAGCCGGTCGACGAGCGCCGACGTCGACGCCGCCGTGATGCCGAGGCGCTCCGCGAGCTCCTTCGAGTTGACGGTCCGGCCGGAGGTCTCGGCGTCGACGAGCACCCGCAGGGCCATCAACGCGTTCTCACCGATCCCGAGTTCCTCGCGCACACGTCGCTGCGCGGAACTCTCTGCCGTGCGGTACCGACGCAGGGCGTTCAGCACGTCCACCGCGTCGACCCGGGAGTCCTCGCCGTACCAGAACCCCGGGGCCGCTGTCGTCACCTCGGAAGTCATACCGGCAATGCTAGACGCTCTAGTTAGTTTGTCTAGCGAGCTTGATGAGTTCCACGTCCAGCGTCCAGGGTGCGACCGGTCGGCGTCCCCCGAGCGCCCGCCGACGTCTCCCGCAACACCGGTGACGCGGCTCTGAAACACCCCGGCAACGAGCCCTCAGTAGGTTCGGCGCATGCAGGAGTCGCCGTGCTGAACCGACTCGCCAGGAGCGTCCACAGTGTCGGGGGCGCGGTCGAGCGGACGGACGTCGTCGCGCGCCTGCTCGACGTGCACCTGGCCCGTCGGGACCCGTCGGTCGAGGACCCGGGCCTCGGTCGCGATCTGCGGACGGTGGTCGGGGCGGTGGTCCGTCCGGGCGCCGACCTCAGCCCCGCGGCGACCCTCGACGCGCTGGCACTGGACCGGCACGAACCGGCGTCGATCGCCGCGGCCGTGGCCGTCGCCCGGGACGACGCCCGTCGGGCCCGGGACGTCGTGTCCACCGACCTGTGGGACTGCCTCAACACGACGCGGTCCCGGCTGCCCCGGAAGATCGTCGGCGAGAAGGCGCACGAGTTCCTCGGCTGGGTCCGCGAGCGCAGTGCCCTGGCCGTCGGCGTGGTCGACGGGGACGTCAGTCGGGACGAGGTGTGGGAGTTCTTCACCCTCGGGCGCTCGCTGACGCGGTTGACCGTGACCGCCCGGATGCTCGCCTCGGACCTGCTCGACCCGGGCTCGGCGGCGTCGTGGTCGACCGCGCTCCGGGCCTGCGGGGCGGGGGAGGCGTTCCACCGGGAGTTCCGACACGGCAGCACGTCGGCGGACGCGGCCGCGTTCCTCCTGCTCGACGAGCACAGTCCGCGCTCGCTCCTGTTCCTGGCCCGTCGCAGCGAGGGGTGCCTGGACGACCTGGTCGGCGCGCACCTGGCGGCGGAGGTCCACGCGTTCGCCGAAGCCCGTGCCGAGCTCGAGACGGTGACGCCGGAGACCGCGGTGGACGCTGCCCGGACGGCGGGCTCGCGCCTGGCGGCCGCCGCGGAGGCGATCACCGCGGCACTCGACCGGCGGGTGTTCACTGCACCCGAACCAGCGCTCTGACGTCCCGACCACCCAGACCACACCGACGCCACCGACGCCACCCCCACACTGCGGCCGCCGCACGACGGCGACTGAACAGCGGCCACCGCACCACGGCGACACCACGACCGACCACGGACCTGGCCGCAGCGCGTCCGCGGCAGGTGCGGCTCAGACCGCGCTGGATCGCTGGGCGACCGCCTCGTCGTGCTCCAGGTCCCGCCGGACGGCTGCCCGGGCCGCCCGGGAGCCCGGTGCCGGGGTGACGACGGGCAGCGACCGCGTGACGGCCAGGTGCAGACGGTTGTCCGCGTCGTAGCGCAGCCGGACGTGCTGGAACCGGACGAGCCACACGAGGGCGATGGCCAGGGCGACGAACCCCGACAACGCGCCCACCCCGATCGCCCAGCGCGGCCCCCAGGCGTCGGCGACCGCACCGACGATCGGGGCGCCGAGCGGGGTGCCGCCCGCGAAGACCGCCATGTAGAGGGCCATCACCCGGCCGCGCATCGCCGGCGCGGTGGTGGTCTGCACGAGCGCGTTCGCCGTGGTCATGAACGTCAGCGAGGCGAGCCCGAGGAAGGCGAGCAGGATCGCGAACGTCCAGTACGTCGGTGCGAAGGCCGCGGCGGTGCAGGCGAGTCCGAACCCGCCGGCGGCGATGGTCAGCGTCCGCATCCGGGGGACCTCACGCCGTGCCGACAGGAGGGCGCCGAGGACCGACCCGACCGCCATCACCGAGTTGAGCAGCCCGAACTCACCGGCGCCGCGGTGGAACTCCACGCGCGCCATGGTCGACGTGAAGATCGCGAAGTTCACGCCGAAGGTCCCGACGACGAAGATCATGCAGAGCACCACGATGATGTCCGGTCGGGTCCGGACGTACCGGAAGCCCGCGATGAGCTGCCCCTTGCCGCGTGGGGCCCGTGCCCGGTCGGCGAGCTGCTTCGGGTCGACGAACCGCAGCGCGATCAACACGGCCAGGAACGACCCGGCGTTGATGACGAACACCCAGCCGGAGCCGATCGCCGCGATGAGGACACCGGCCACGGCGGGGCCGATGAGTCGGGCGGCGTTGAAGGACGCGGAGTTCAGCGCGACGGCGTTCGAGACCTGCTCGCCGGTGACGACGTCGGAGACGAAGGCCTGGCGGACCGGGGTGTCGAACGCGGCGACGACGCCGAGTGCGAGGGCGAACCCGTAGAGGGACCAGAGCGTGGCGGTGTCGGTGAGGACCATCACGGCGAGCCCGAGGCCGAGCAGCCCCATCAGCCCCTGCGTGAGCATGAGCATCCGGCGTCGGTCGAAGCGGTCGGCGACCAGGCCGGTCCAGGGCAGCAGGACCAGCTGCGGTCCGAACTGCAGCGCCATGGTGACCCCGACGGCGACGGCGTCGTCGTGCGTCAGCTGGGTGAGGACGAGCCAGTCCTGGGCGGTGCGCTGCATCCACGTGCCGATGTTCGACACGAGGGCACCCGCGAACCAGATGCGGTAGTTGCGTCCCGAGAGGGACCGGAACATGGCACTCACTGGGCGGCGAGCCTCCGGAGGATGTCGGTGGCGGCGGTGAGCGTCTTCCGCTCCGCCGGCGTGAGCGCCGCCAGGCGTGGGGTGAGCCAGCCGTCGCGCCGCTGCCGGGTCTCGGTGACCAGGTCGTCGCCGTCGGGGGTCGGGCAGAGCAGGACCTTGCGGCGGTCGTCGCCGTGGTCGTCTTTCGTGAGCAGGCCGCGGTCGAGCAGCGCGGTGACGGTCTTCGTCATCGAGGGCGGGGTGACGCCTTCGCGGCGACTGAGGTCGGCGAGGGACATCGCGCCCTCGCGGTGCAGCAGGGCGAGGGCTGAGAACTGGGCGTCGCTGACGGTCGTGTCGGCCTTCTGCGCCCGCAGGGTCCGCGACAGCCGGTTGACGGCGATCCGGACGTCGCTGGCGAGCGAGGGGTCGGGCGACGGACGGCGACGCGCGGCGGTGGGGAGCGGGTCGGTGACGGTCACGAGCCGTTAGCCTACCTCATTAGTTCAGCGAACGAATCGGTTGCGCCTGACCACGCCGGGAGTGGACGCCAGACCGTTCGACGAACCCCCGGTCGGCAGGCGTAGAGTGCGGCTTTGAGCAACATGTGTTGCCCACACGACACGGGCCGGAAGGCACGGGAGGAGCAGGACAGATGAACGGGTTCGAGGGCAAGGTCGCCATCGTCACCGGCGGTGGCAGCGGCATCGGTGAGTCGATCGCGAAGGAGCTCGCGGCAGCGGGCGCCTCCGTCGTCGTCACGGACATCGAGCAGGAGGCCGCCGAGCGCGTCGTCGCCGAGATCGAGCAGGCCGGTGGCACCGCGGCCGCCGTCTCCGCGAACTCGTCGATCGCCGCCGACAACGAGCGTGCGGTCCGGTTCGCCGTCGACACCTACGGCGCGCTGCACCTCGCCGTCAACAACGCCGGCATCGGCGCCGCCCCGCAGCCCATCGGCGAGTACGACGTCGAGGCGTGGGACCGCGTGCGCGCCGTCGACCTGGACGGCGTCTTCTACGGCCTGCGCTACGAGATCCCGGCGATCCTCGCAGCCGGCGGCGGCGCGATCGTGAACATGTCGTCGGTCCTCGGCTCGGTCGGCCTCGCGAACAACGCCGCCTACGTCGCGTCGAAGCACGCCCTCGTCGGCCTGACCAAGGTCGCCGCGCTCGAGTACACGGCGAAGGGCGTCCGCACGAACGCCGTCGGCCCGGGCTTCATCGACACCCCGCTCGTCCGCTCGTCGCTGAGCGGCGACGAACTCGCCGGCCTCGAGGCGCAGCACGCCGCCGGACGCCTCGGCACCGACGCCGAGGTCGCCGCGCTCGTCCTGTTCCTGCTGAGCGACCAGGCGTCGTTCATCAGCGGCAGCTACCACCTGGTCGACGGCGGCTACTCGGCGCACTGAGCACTCGGCGGCACACTGCGCGCTCAGCGGCACAGCAGGCACCCGCGGGACGCGGGTCCGGACGGGAGGCCCGGCGGACGTGAGCAGATCCGCTCACGTCCGCCGGGCCTCCCGTCCGTCAGCCCGCTGTCCGCGTCAGGACCGCGTCGTGCGGGAGGAGCGCGTGCACGCCCCAGGTGCGGTTCGCGACCTGGGTGACGCGCATGCTCACGGCGACGCTCGCCATGCCGAGCGCCTCGGCGCGGGTGATGGCGTACGTGCCGGCGATCCAGTCGACCATCCGGTCGAGGGCGGTCGTGGTCGCGGCGTTGAGGTCGGCATCGAACCCGAACGTGATGCGTCCGGCCGGGGTGTCCGCGTGCACGCCGTCGACCGGGGCCTCGTCGAGCAGGGTGAGGGTCATCGTGGTCGTCATGCCGCACTCGACGGCGGTGCCGGAGACCTCGCCGTCGCCCTGGGCCGCGTGGCCGTCGCCGACCGAGAGCAGCGCCTCCGGGACGGTCACCGGCAGGTACAGGGTGGCACCGGCGACGAGCTCGCGGCAGTCGATGTTGCCGCCGCCGAGGGGTCGCGGCGGGATCGTCGAGTGCTCCCCCGTCGCCTCCGGGGGCAGGCCGACGACGCCGAGGAACGGGGCCGTCCGGACGCCGAGCCCGAGCTGGTTGTGTGCCGTGCCCGCGGTCGCGTCGACGTCCCAGAGCAGCGGGCCGCGCGTGGACGGATCGGCGAGCCCGAGGTCACGGTTCAGCGGGGTGTCGACGCCGCCCGAGCCGGTGTAGCCCCAGTCGTCCGGCACGAGCTCGTCGAAGCGGACGGCGAGCACCTGCCCGGGTCGGGCACCGGTCACGGCGATCGGGCCGAGCAGGCAGTGGCCGCGGCGGGAGGCGATGAGCGTCGGCGCCTCGACGCCCGGGGCGGGCAGACGTTCGGTGTACCCGGCGGCGCTGAGGGTGCGGACCGTGACGGTGTCGCCCGGTGCGACGGTCAGCACCGGTGCACGTTCGGCGGTGAGGACGTCGACGGCGGTGTCGGGGGTGGTCTCGATGCGGTGGCGGGTCACCGGCCGATCATCCCAGGCTCGGCTCCGGGTGTGCGGAGCCGGACGCCGGCGTCAGTGGAACTGCGGGATCGTCATCCAGATGCCGTACAGGACCGCCGCGATGCACAGCGCGAAGCAGACGCCCGCACCGAGGTACGCTCCCAGCGGCGTCGTGCCCGAGCGCTGCGTCTCCTCGGAGTACTGCGTCTTCTCGCCGGCGGCGTCCGCGGGCTGACCGGTCCCGAGCAGTCGCAGCCCGAGCGTGTAGAGCAGCACCACGCCGACGGCGGCGACGAAGCCGACGCCCGCGACGGTGCCGATGGCGGTGAAGTCGATGTCCATCGGTTCCTCCCTCAGTTCCCGGCGGCCACGGGCTCGCGCTCCGCGGTGCCCTCGTGGACGTCGTCGGCGCTGATCGGCCTGCGCCGGGCCAGGACGTAGAAGGCGAGTCCGCCGGCCAGGGCCAGCACCGCCACGATGATCAGGCCGATCGGCGAGGTCGAGGCCAGCCAGGTGGCGAGGCCGCCGACGACCGCGGCCGACGGCAGCGTGATGACCCAGGCGATGACGATCTTGCCGACGACGCCCCAGTGCACGTCCGCCAGCTTCTTGCCGAGCCCCGAACCGATGACCGACCCGCTCGTCACGTGCGTGGTCGACAGCGCGAAGCCCAGGTGCGAGGAGACCAGGATCGTCGCGGCCGAGCTCGTCTCCGCCGCGAAGCCCTGCGGGGACTGCACGTCCGAGATCTTCTTGCCGACGGTCTGCATGATGCGCCAGCCGCCCATGTAGGTGCCGAGGGCGATCGCGAGACCGCAGGCCAGGATCACCCAGAGCTCCGGACCGGTGCCTGCGCCCTGGTAGCCCGCGGCGATCAGGGTCAGCGTGATGACACCCATCGTCTTCTGCGCGTCGTTCGTGCCGTGCGCCAGGGACACCAGCGACGCGGAGATCGTCTGCCCGTGCCGGAAGCCCGTCGCGGCACCGTGCGTGGTGGCGTTCTTCGTCAGGCGGTAGGCGAAGAACGTCGCGACGAGGGCGATCACGCCCGCGATGGCCGGGGAGAGCAGTGCCGGCAGCACGACCTTCGAGACCACGGTGGCCCAGTCGACCGAGTTCAGCCCGGCGCCGATGATCGATGCGCCGATGAGCCCGCCGAACAGCGCGTGCGTGGAGGACGACGGCAGCCCGAAGTACCAGGTCCCGAGGTTCCAGAGCACCGCACCGACCAACCCCGCGAAGATCATCGTCGGCGAGATGTGGATGCCGTCCTGACCCTCGCGGATGATCCCCTGCGAGACGGTCTTCGCCACCTCGGTGGACAGGAACGCACCCACCAGGTTGAGCACGGCGGAGATGATGACGGCGGTGCGGGGCTTGAGGGCACCCGTGGCCACCGAGGTGGCCATGGCGTTCGCGGTGTCGTGGAACCCGTTCGTGAAGTCGAACACGAGGGCCACCACGATCACCAACACGACTGTGACGAGGACGTCCATGCGCGGAACGTTATTACCCGGGGACGCGCCCCCGGGTGAACGCGGGGTGAACAGGTGCGGGGTCTGCCAGGATGCTGCCGTGCCCACGTTCTCCGCCGCCCGCGGCGACTCCTCGTTCACGGACGCCCACGGTGTCGAGATCGTCTACTCGACCTGGCGTGCCGGCAAGCCGCGGGGCATCGTGCAGATCGCGCACGGTGTCGGCGAGCACGGCCTGCGGTACGAGCCGCTCGCGCAGGACCTCGTCCGCGCCGGCTGGACCGTGCACGTCAACGACCACCGCGGGCACGGCCGCACCGGGCTGGGGCAGTGGGACGGCGACCACACCAAGCTCGGTCGTCTCGGGCCGGGCGGGCTCCGGGCGGCGATCGCGGCCGTCGAGCAGATGACCGCGGTCGCGAAGGCCGACGACCCCGGCCTGCCCGTCGTGCTGCTCGGCCACTCGTGGGGCTCCCTGATGGCCCAGCGGATCGTGAACACCTCGTCGGAGCAGTACGCCGGCGTGGTCCAGTCGGGCAGCGCGCTCCGTGTCCCCGGGCTGATGAACGGCGGCGACCTCAACCGTCGGCACGCGGCGTCGGGCCCGACGAAGCACGAGTGGCTCACCCGCGACCGGGCGGTCATCGAGGCGATCGGCCTCGACCCGCTGGTCGTCGAGGCGGACGTCATCGGCCTGTTCGGGCTGCCCGACACCCTGCGGCTGCTCGGCCTGCCGCGCCGACGGATCCCGCACGACCTGCCGGTGCTGCTGCAGGTCGGCTCGGACGACACCCTCGGCGGCCCCCGCTCCGTCGAACTCCTCGCCCGCACGTACCGGCGGTGCGGTCGGCTCTCCGACGTCACCGTCCAGGTCTACGACGGGGCGCGGCACGAGGTCTACCGGGAGACGAACCGCGACGAGGTGGTCGCCGACCTCGTCGGGTGGCTCGACCGGGTCGTCCCGCGGCGCTGAGCACGGTCGCGCCCGTCGGACGGGAGGCCCGTGGCGGGCCCGCCACGGGCCTCCCGGAATAGGGTGGCGGCATGCACGGTGAGTACAAGGTGCCCGGAGGCAAGCTCGTCGTCGTCGACCTGGAGGTCGTCGACGGCAAGATCGACCAGTTCCGGCTGGCGGGTGACTTCTTCCTCGAGCCGGACGACGCGCTGCCGCTGATCGACCAGGCGGTCGACGGCCTGCGCGCGGACACCGACGCGGCCGGCATCGCCGCCGCCGTCCGACACGCGCTGCCCGAGGACGCCGTCCTGCTCGGCTTCACGCCCGAGTCCGTCGGGGTCGCGGTCCGCCGGGCGCTGTCGCGGGCCTCGTCGTGGCGGGACTACGAGTGGCAGGTCGTCCACGAGGGGCCGATCAGCCCGAACGAGCACCTGGCGCTCGACCAGGTCCTCACCGAGGAGGTCGGCGCCGGACGCCGTGGGCCGACGCTCCGCATCTGGGAGTGGGACCAGCCGGCCGTCGTGATCGGCTCGTTCCAGTCGCTGAAGAACGAGGTCGACCCCGCTGGAGCCGAGAAGTACGGCGTGCAGGTCGTCCGGCGCATCTCCGGCGGCGGCGCGATGTTCATGGACGCCGGCGCGATCATCTCGTACTCGCTGTACGTACCGACCGAGCTCGTGCAGGGGATGACCTTCGCCGACTCGTACGCGTACCTGGACGAGTGGGTGATCGAGGCGCTGAAGTCCCTGGGCATCGAGGCGTACTACCAGCCACTCAACGACATCACCTCGACCAAGGGCAAGATCGGCGGCGCCGCGCAGAAGCGCCTGGGCACCGGATCGCTGCTGCACCACGCCACCATGAGCTACGACATGGACGGCGAGAAGATGGTGCAGGTCCTGCGCATCGGCCGCGAGAAGATGAGCGACAAGGGGACGACGAGCGCCGCGAAGCGTGTCGACCCGCTGCGGTCTCAGACCGGCCTGAGCCGCGCGGAGATCATCGACCGGCTCGTCGGCACCTTCACGTCGCTGTACGGGGCGACCGAGGGGCACGTGACCGATGCCGAGCGGCAGAAGGCGCGGGAGCTCGTCGACACGAAGTTCGCGACGCGGGAGTGGATCGAGCGGGTGCCCTGAGCGCGCGGCCGCGCTTGCGCGCGGCCCGCGGCTGCCGGTGCCCGGCTGCGCCGGCCCCGGCCCGGCCGGCTCGGCGCCGAGCCTCGGCCTGGCGGACACTGTGCGGCGCCCGAGTGCGGCAATGTGTCCGCCGGGGCGAGCCTCGGTGCCTCGGCGACGTCCGTGCGGATCGCCAGGATCAGCCGCGCGGCGGATGTCCTCCGCCGGACGGCCACGTAACGTCGCTGCCGTGAACTGGTTGATCTTCCTGGGGGCGGTGGCCGCTGCGGTCGTCGTGATGTGGATCGCCGACCGCGTGGGCTGGATCGACCTGTCGAACAAGTCCACACGCGGGGGCGGATCCGGTGGCGTGGTGTCGATGATGGACGAGGTGTTCGCGCCGACCCGACACGAGACGCAGGCCGAGTACGAACGGCAGGCGCGCCTCCCGCGCGAAGCGCCGACGCCGTCGCGCGACGACCACGACCTGCTCAGCGGGACCGTGCTGATCCGGGTGCCCGCGTCTCGCGCCAGTCGCGGCGCACACCGGGCGGGGACGCACGACCGCTCGTACTGAGCGGCCCGGTCCGGTCCAGTCCGGTCCGGCCCGGCCCGGTCTGGTTGCTGCGTTGCGCGGCTCGGGGCTGCCCTGCGCCGTGCCGCGCTGGTCAGCGGGTGAGCAGGTCCTGGTGGTTCGGGTGCCGCTCGAGCCACGCGGCGACGTAGCTGCACTCGGCGACGAGCCGGCGGTCGGAGTTCGCCCGCACGTCGTCCAGCGCTCGCTCGACGAGGATCGAGGCGTGCCCGCCGCCACGGTGCTCCGGGTCGACCTCGGTGTGCACGAAGTGGATCGCGTCGCCGTCGATCTCGTACGCGGCGAGGCCGATGACGGTGCCGTCCTCGACGAGGGAGTACTGGTTCTGGTCGGTGTCGTTGCGGACTTCGAGACTCATCCTCCGGACGCTACGCCCGACACCTCCCGCGGAACGCAACGTGGGCGGTTGCACGCCGCGGAGTACCGCTGCGTGCAACCGCCCACGTTGCGTTTCGCGAGGGGCTAGCCGGCCGTGTGGCGACCGTGCGGGTGCTCGTCGGCGGGCGGCTCGGTCTCGCCCGCGGCGTGCGCGCCGTGCTGCGTCCGGATCGCACCGGTCGCCGCGGGAGGCTCGTCCACCGGCGTCGACGACGAGTGCGCTCCGTGGGTGGACGCGTGGGGCAGGGGCGCCCGGGTGTCGTCCGTCGTCGTCCCGGCCGCGGTGCTGGTCGCGGCGGGCAGCACCGACACCTGCGGTCCGCCGGCCGTCCGGGCCGAGCGCGGCTGCGCGGGCACGTCGGGCGAGGTCGGGACGACCGACATCGACCCGGTGTCCGGCGACACGAGCGAGCCGGAGCCCGACGCCGCCTGCTGTGCGTCGACGCTGAGACGGTCGTCGTCCTCGGTCTTCCGCGCGGCGTCGGCCTGCTCCTGCAGCGCCGAGGTCTTGCGCAGCGGCGGCACCTTGAAGAACCAGGTCAGGACGAAGGCCACCAGGATCACCGCCAGACCGACCCAGTAGACCGTGACCGCCGAGTCGCTGAACCCGACCAGGAACGGACGGCTCAGGCGCTTGTCGGACCCGTTCAGGAACGACGTGTCGTTGGTGGACGACGTGCTCGACGAGGTACCGCCCTTGCCGTCGCGCAGCTGGTCGACGAGCTTCGGTGCGACGGTGTCGACGATGTTGCTCCGCTGCGCAGCGTTCGAGTAGTCGACCTGCAGGGTGCCGTCGACGACGTCCGCACCGACCTTGGCCGCCGCGGTCTGCAGCGCCTTCTGCTCGGCGTCGCCCTTCGCGTCGGCGACCTGCTGGGCGATGACCGTGTCGGCTGCCGCAGCGGGGATGGTGCCCGCGTCGACCTGCTGCTGGACGGCGGCGGTGACCTGCTTCGTCACGGCCTGGTCGGCGGCCTGCTTCGCCTGTACGGCGCCCTGGTCGAGACCGTCCTGCACGTTCTTCTTGATCGGGGTGACGATCGGGTCCCAGATCTGGTTCATCACGCCCTTGTTCGACTCGGCGTTCGCCACGGCCGGGTTCAGTGCGGCGTTCAGGGCGCTCTTCAGGTCGGACTCGTTCTGCAGCGCACCGGTGATGTTCGTCGGCATCAGGCTGAACAGCACGGACAGCAGCACCGCGGTGCCCATCGTGCCGCCGATCTGGCGGAAGAACGTGGCGGCACTGGTCGCGACACCGATGTCCCGCGGTGAGACGGAGTTCTGCGCGGCGAGGGTCAGCGTCTGCATGAGCTGGCCGAGCCCGAGTCCGATGAGGAACATGCCGGTCATCAGGAACCAGAGCGGCCGGTCCGCGGTGAGGAACGTCAGGACGGTGTAGCCGACGGCGGTGAAGGCCGTCCCGGTGACCGGGAAGATCCGGTACCTGCCGGTGCGGGACACGATCTGACCCGAGGCGATCGAGGAGATCATCAGGCCGAGGACCATCGGGAGCATCGCGAACCCGGACTCGGTCGGCGTCACGCCCTTGACGATCTGCAGGTACAGCGGGATGGTCAGCATCGCACCGAACATGCCGAAGCCGATGAGGACGGACAGCACGGCCGACATCGAGAACACGCGCGAGCCGAAGAGCTTCAGCGGCAGGATCGCGTCGTCGCCCATCACACGCTCGACGATGACGAACGCGATCAGTCCGAGCGCGCCCACTCCGTAGCAGGCCAGGGCGCCGGGGGAGCCCCAGCCCCACTCGCGGCCCTGCTCGGCGATCAGGAGCAGCGGGACGAGCGTCACGATGACGAGGGACGCACCCCACCAGTCGATGCGCGGCTTGCGACGCTCGCCGTACTTCGGCAGGTGCAGGAACGTCAGCACCATGAAGAGGGCGATGATGCCGATCGGGACGTTGATCAGGAAGACCCAGCGCCAGCCGGAGATGAAGAGGAGTTCGTTCGCGCCGGCGAACACACCGCCGACGAGCGGGCCGATGACGGACGAGATGCCGAACACCGCCAGGAAGTAGCCCTGGTACTTGGCGCGCTCACGCGGGGCGAGCATGTCGCCCATGATCGCGAGCGGCAGCGACATCAGGCCACCGGCGCCGAGGCCCTGCAGGGCACGGAACCCGGCGAGCATGAGCATCGAGGTCGAGAAGGACGCGGCGAGCGAGCCCAGGATGAAGATCGCGATCGCCGTGATGAACAGCGGGCGTCGCCCGAAAAGGTCGGAGAGCTTGCCGTAGATGGGCGTCGTGATCGTCGAGGCGATCAGGTACCCGGTCGTGACCCACGCCTGCTGGTCGAGACCGTGCAGGTCGTCGCCGATGGTGCGGATCGCGGTGCCCACGATCGTCTGGTCGAGGGCGCCCAGGAACATACCGGCCATCAGGCCGTAGATCACGAGCAGGATCTGGCGGTGGTTCATCACGACGTTCGACGACGTCGTGGGGGCCGCGGGTGCGGTCGCGGTCTGTGTCATGTGCGGGACTCCCGAAGATTTTGCGCTGCGTGCAAAGTTACAACTCCGGCAACGGCAGTGCGCACCGCGAACGCGTTCCTGTGGAGATCGGCAGCCGTCCACAGCGGGATGTGGGGCAGACCTCCGGCGTACCCGGCGAGACCCCGGTCAGGCGACTCCCGGTCAGGCGACCGCTTGCTCCAGTGCTTCCTGGAAGCGCTCGTCGACCTCGATGCGGAGCTCGCCGGTCTCGTGGTCGAACGACGACACGGGGGTGACCTGGTCGTGACGGGAGAACATCAGGTGCGGGCTGAGCAGTCCACCGGGCAGGCCGGCGTCCTCGTCGCCGAGGACCCGGACCAGCAGTCCGGCGAGCGTCTGGATCGCCTGCAGACTGTCCGCGTCACGGATCGGCACGGCGAGCAGCAGGTGGCGGTGCGGGACCGCGAACACCGTGCCGAACGGTGCAGCGCCGAACAGGGCGGGCAGGTTGACGGCCTTCGACGCGATGAACAGCGACTCGCCCTCGACGAGGTGCACGCCCGGGGCGATCTCGGCGTTCGCGTCCACCGCTTCGGCGTCGGTGTTGAAGCGGGCCATCGCCCAGAGTTCGTCCGGACCGAGCGCGAGCTTCGGCAACGTCTGCGTCGCCAGGGTGCTCACCATCGTCGGGTAGTCGACGCAGAGCCCGAGCACGAGGCCCGGCGCGAACGGGCGCGCGTAGTTCAGGTCGGTCGGGTCGGCGCCGTCCTCGGCGAGCAGGCGGAGCCGGACGCGGTCGCGGAGTTCGTCGGCGCTCAGTTCCTCGGGCGTCGGTTCGCGGTGCGCCTGCAGCATCCGGTCGAAGTGCGCCCGGACGATGGCCGTCCGGCGCTCCTCGTTCTCACCGCGGACCTGTGCGACCAGGTTCGCGAGCAGGTACACCTGTCCGTCGGCGCCGAGCAGGCGCGCCTGCATCGGATCGCCGGGAGGCCCGTCCAGCGTCGTCTCGACACCGCGCTCCGCCAGGGTGCGCTGCGCGAGCACGACGAGGGGCAGCGGCTCCGCCGCCGGCTTCTTCCGTCCGAACAACGCCATGGGGCTCAGCCTCGCACGGAACCGAGCGGCTGTCAGGCCCCGAGCGCCGCGTCGACGATCTCCTTGGCCTCGCGCTGCACCTGCTCCAGGTGCTCCTGCCCGACGAAGCTCTCGGCGTAGATCTTGTAGACGTCCTCGGTGCCGGACGGGCGGGCCGCGAACCAGGCCTTGTCCGTGACGACCTTGACGCCACCGACGGCCGCGTCGTTGCCCGGCGCCTTCGACAGCTTCGCCGTGATCGGGTCGCCAGCCAGGGTCTCGGCGGTGATGGCGTCGCCGTCGAGCTTCGACAGACGGGCCTTCTGCTCCTTGCTGGCGGCTGCGTCGACACGCTGGTACACCGGGTCGCCGAAGCGCTCGGTGAGCTCGGCGTACAGCTGCGACGGGGTCTTGCCCGTGACGGCGACGATCTCGGACGCCAGGAGCGCCAGGATGATGCCGTCCTTGTCGGTCGTCCACGCGGTGCCGTCCATGCGGAGGAACGACGCGCCCGCGGACTCTTCGCCACCGAAGGCCACGGAGCCGTCGATCAGGCCGGGCACGAACCACTTGAAGCCGACCGGGACCTCCCACAGGCGACGGCCCAGGGACTCGGCGACCCGGTCGATGATGCTCGACGACACCAGGGTCTTGCCGATCGCGGCGTCGTCCCGCCAGTGCGGACGGTGCGCGTAGAGGTACTCGATCGCGACGGCGAGGTAGTGGTTCGGGTTCATCAGGCCACCGTCGGGCGTGACGATGCCGTGGCGGTCGGAGTCGGCGTCGTTGCCGGTCAGGACGTCGAAGTCGTCCTTGCGCGCGACCACCGAGGCCATCGCCGACGGGCTCGACGGGTCCATCCGGATCTTGCCGTCCCAGTCGAGCGTCATGAACGACCAGGTCGGGTCGACGTCGGGGTTCACCACGGTCAGGTCGAGCCCGTAGTGGTCGCGGATGAGGTTCCAGTACGGCAGCGAGGCGCCACCGAGCGGGTTGGCGCCGATCTTCACCCCGGCGCGCTTGATCGCCGCGATGTCGATGATGTTCTCGAGGTCGGCGACGTAGTTGCGCAGGAAGTCGTAGCCGTCGTGCGTGGCGTGCTCGGCGCGCTGTACCTCGGTGTTGCCGCCGGCGATGATCGCGTTGGCCCGGTCGGCGATCCACGTCGTGGCGTCGCTGTCCGCCGGGCCGCCGTGCGGCGGGTTGTACTTGAACCCGCCGTCGCGCGGCGGGTTGTGGCTCGGGGTGATGACGATGCCGTCGGCGGTGTCGTCGTGCCCGGCGGTGTTGTACGCGATGATCGCGTGGCTCAGTGCCGGCGTCGGGACGTACCCGTTGTCGGCGTCGGCGAGCACGTGCACACCGTTGGCGGCCAGGACCTCGAGCGCGGTGCGTTCGGCCGGGCCGGAGAGCGCGTGGGTGTCACGGCCGATGAAGAGCGGGCCGTCGGTGCCCTGCGCGGTGCGGTACTCCACGATCGCCTGCGTGATGGCGGCGATGTGCGTGTCGTTGAACGCACTGTCGAGCGAGGAGCCGCGGTGGCCCGAGGTGCCGAACACGACCTTCTGCTCGGGGTTCGTGACGTCCGGGACCCGGTCGTAGTACGCCGCGGTGAGCGCATCGAGGTCGACGAGGTCGTCTGCGGTCGCTGGGGTTCCGGCACGGTCGTTCATGACCCCATCCTGGCATCGCCGCGGTGGATGCGCCCACGGTTGTGGAGAACCGTGCGGAGCGTGTGCGGGGAACCGTGCGGAGCCGGTGCGGGGAACCGCGCGACGGACTGCTGGAACGAACGCGAGCGGCCGCCTTCCTCGGGCTGGGGGGAAGCCGAGGAGTGCGACCGCTCGCGGTCTGGCTGCTCACCGCGGGGGCGAGCCGTTCTGGGGGCGGGCCGAGACGGCCTGCCAGGGCGGGCCGAGACAGCCTGCCGGCGGCGGTCAGGCCGTCCGGAAGGACCCGGTCGCGGTACGGACGGACCCGGTGACGGTCCGCGTGCTCGCCGTCACCGTGCTCGGGCGACGGAACGCGGTGTCCACGAATCGACCGACCCGTCCGGCCGCGACGCCCGTGTAGGTGCCGACCGCCGCGTCGACCCGCAGCGCCCGCCCGGTCGAGGTGTACGTGCCGAGCTCGTCACGCTGACGGAGACCGCTGACGAAGGTCCCGCCGAGGGGGAAGGTGCTCATGGTGCTCTCCTCGCTGTCGTGCCGAGGCGTCGCGCCCACCGAGCCGACGGGTCCGCGACACCATCGACTGCTGGACACCACACTACGTCCTTCTCTTGCATCATGCAAAAGAAGCGCGCTCCGTGCGCGGGGAACGGTTCAGGCGATGAGCTCGCAGAAGTGCCGCCCGCCGTCGGTCCAGCTCTGCCGAGCGGTCAGCCCGGCCGTGGCGGCGTGGGCGTGCAGCGCGGCGAGGCCGACCTCGGCCCACGGGAACGCGGAGCTCGCGTGGCCGTCGGCGTCCGTCACGGTGGCGACGTAGGTGCGGTCGGCATCGGCGTCGCGGTTCGTCTCGACGACGACACGGCCGCCGACCCGGACGATCTCGGCAGCCCGGGCGAGCAGGGCGACCGGGTCCCCGCCGATGCCGATGTTGCCGTCGATGATGAGTGCGGTGTCCCAGTGGCCCTCGTCCGGCACCGGTTCGAACACCGATCCCTGGACCGCGCGACCGCCGGACCGCGTGGCGATCGCGACCGCCTCGGCCGAGACGTCGACGCCGAGTGCCGGCAGCCCCATCCGCAGCGCAGCCACGAGCATCCGGCCCGGCCCGCAGCCGAGGTCGATGACCGGACCGTCGGCACCCTCGAGCAGGGACCGGTCGACCCGGTCCGCCGCGGCGCTCCAGCGGCCGACGTCCATCGTGACGACCTCGCCCGGACGGTCGGGGTCGGTGAGGCGCAGTCGGCCGTCGGAGCGGAGGGCCCGTGCGTACGGCTCGTCGCCGCCGGCCCCGAAGGCCTGCAGGGTGCTCGTCGTGTCGGTCATCGGACACCTCCGGTGGTCGTCGTGGACTCGTCGGCCAGGGCCGCCGCGAACCGCGTGGTGGGAGCGAGGGCGGCGACGCGCTCGGCGTCCGGCAGCGTGTCGACGTCGAGCAGTTCGGCCAGGAGGCCCGTGTCCAGCCCGGCGGACCGCAACCGTTCGAGCTGCACGGCGCCGGTGTCGTCCTGCGACATCGGGACGCCGCGGATCAGGTCACCGGTCGGCTCACGCATGAACAGGGACCAGAAGCCGCCGTCCTCGGCCGGACCGAACCAGGCGTCGCGCTCGGCGCCGTCGAACACGGGGGCCAGGGCATCGACCGAGACCTGCGGGGTGTCCATGCCGACCAGCAGGAGCGGCTCCTGCACGGTGTCGAACAGGAAGCCCAGGCGCTCGTCGAGTCCGCCGCCCGGCTGGTGCAGGACGTCGAAACCGTCCGCGCCCTCGGGCAGGACGTCGCCGTCGTAGAAGAGGACCCGGCGAGCCGCCGGCAGGGCCGACACCGTGGCGAGCGTGTCCGCGAGGCTGGCCGCGGCGACCCTGGCAGCACCCTCAGGCGTCAGGGCCGGGGTCAGGCGTGTCTTGACCTTGCCGGGCAGGCACTCCTTCGCCACGACGGCTACCGTGATGCCGGTCACGAGCGGACCTCGGCGGTCGTGGGTTCCGCAGCCGCGGAGGTGGAGGCGACCCGCTGGCGGACCGACACGGGCGCGACGGTCCGGGTGCGGGCCTCCCGTCGGTAGGCACGGAGGAGGCGCGACATGTCCTTGACGGCGTTCACCGTGCCACGGAGCGTGCCGGTGACCTTGCTGTCACCGATGCGCTGCGCGTACCCGATGTCGGACTCGTCGACGCGCCAGCCGGCGGCGTGCGCGGCGAGGACCATCTCGAGCGGGTAGCCGCTGCGGCGGTCGCGGAGGTCCAGGGCGACCAGGTCCTCGCGGCGCATCACGCGCATCGGGCCGAGGTCGGTCAGACGGTACCCGGTCGCACGACGCATCAGGACGGCGAGGACGCGGTTGGCGAAGCGTGCGTGCGGCGCCCAGGCCCCGCGGCTGGTGGGGACGCGGCGGCCGAGGGCCAGGTCGACCCGGCCGTCCGCGACGCGCTGGACCAGGGCGGGGAGCTCGGCGGGGTCCATCGACGCGTCGGCGTCACAGAAGGCGACGTAGTCGGCGGTCGCTGCGGCGACACCGGCGGCGCAGGCGGACCCGAAACCACGGACCGGCTCGGTCACGACGAGGGCGCCGTGTGCGCGGGCGACGTCGGCGGAACCGTCGGTCGAGCCGTTGTCGACGACGACGGCCCGGTACCCCTCGGGCAGGCGGCCGATGACGGACGGCAGTGCGTCCGCCTCGTCGAGGCAGGGGAGGATCACGTCGACGCTCATGGAGACCATTCGGTGCGGGTCCTCGGAGCGATGGGTCGGGTCCGTCGCCTCGCCGGTCGGGCGCGTCGGATCAGGTCCGACGGCGTCCGCTGCGGGGTGTTGTGTCATGCACCCAACCCAACACGTCCTTGCTGATCGGGGTACGTGTCCGCGCGCTCCGCTGGCCGTTCTCCGCACCGTGGCGGTGGCGCGACCACCGGACGGACGGGAGGCGCGCCCCGAGTGGGGGACGTGCCTCCCGTCCGGTGGGTGGCTGGGTGACAGGACCCGTGATCGGGTCCGGACCTGTCGGCCCGGCCCTGTCTGCCCGGACCCGTCGGCCCGCGGGTCAGCGGACCGCGGCGCGGAGCGGAGCCGTCGCGAAGTCGCGCATGCCCTCGGTGAAGTCGACCTGCGCGTGCCAGCCGAGCTCCTCGGCGATGCGGGCCGAGGAGGCGGTCACGTGACGGACGTCGCCCAGGCGGTACTCGCCGGTGACGACCGGCTGCGGGCCGTCCGGACCGGCGATCGCGGCCGCCATCTCGCCGATCGTGTGGACCGTGCCGGAGCCGACGTTGAACGCCCGGAAGGACTCCGACGGGGCGGACTCGGTCGCGGCGATGGCCGCGAGGTTCGCGCCCGCGACGTCGTCGACGTGCACGAAGTCGCGTCGCTGCGCGCCGTCCTCGAAGACCCGCGGGGCCTCACCGCGAGCGAGGGCCGAGCGGAACAGGGACGCGACACCTGCGTAGGGGGTGTTCGCCGGCATGCCCGGGCCGTAGACGTTGTGGTAGCGGAGCGCGATCGCACGACCACCGGTGGCGCGGGTCCACGACGATGCGAGCTGCTCCTGCGCGACCTTCGTCTGCGCGTAGACGTTCCGCGGGTCGAGCGCTGCGGACTCGTCGATCAGGCCCGGCAGCAGCGGCCGGCCGTCGGGGCCGATCGGGTCGAACTGCCCGGCGTCCAGGTCCTCGCGGCGTCGGGCCGGCGGGCGCAGGGGCTCGCCGTCCGCGGTCGTGTACGCACCCTCGCCGTAGACGACCATCGAGCTGGCGACCACGAGCCGGCCGAGGTCCAGGCGGTCCATCGCGGCGAGCACGTGCGCGGTGCCGGCGTCGTTGCTCGAGACGTAGTCGGGCGCGTCCTGGAAGTCGACGCCGAGGCCGACCTTCGCGGCCTGGTGGCAGACCACGTCGACCTCGTGCAGCGCCGCGTCGAGCGCCACCCGGTCGCGGACGTCGCCGTGCACGAGCTCGATGCCGGCGGTGCGGTGGGCGGTGACCACGGCCTCCGGGTCTCCGTGCACGTCGGTGCGCAGGGAGTCGAGGACGCGCACCTCGTACCCGGCGGCCAGGGCCTGGCGGACGATGGTCGAGCCGATGAACCCGGCGCCACCGGTGACGAGCAGGCGGGTCACGGGCGGCGCTCCAGCACGCGTGCGGAGGCGCTCGCCGGAACGAGTTCGCGCGGGGTGTAGTCGTCGGGGACCGCGGCGACGATCGAGCCGATGGCGCGGACGATGACCTCGTTCGCGCGGGCCAGGCGGTCCATCACGGCCTGGTGGGTGACCGGGGCCGCGGCGTCGGCGGTGCCGGCGGTGCTGGTGCCGGTGCTCGTGCTGGCGGTCTCGTCCGTGGCAGGGGCGAGGCCCGCGTCGGCGTCCGTGACGAACGACAGGTTCACCGTACCGATGCCGAGCTCGGCGGCCAGGGGGACCTCGGGCGACATCGTCATGTTGATGGTGTGACCGCCGGCCTCGCGCATCCACACCGACTCGGCGCGGCTCGAGAACCGCGGACCCTGGATCACGACGCACGTGCCGGTCGGGCGGAACGGCACGTCCAGCGCTGCGATGGCGTCGATCGCCGCGCGGCGGAGCACCGGGTCGAACGGGTCGGCGAAGGAGAGGTGCTGCACCTCGTCCTCGAAGTAGGTGTCGGCGCGGCCCCACGTGCGGTCGATCAGCTGGTCCGTCACCACGAAGGTGCCGGGGGCGTAGTCGGGGTGCAGGCCGCCGACGGCGCTCGAGGAGACCACGGCCCGGACCCCGAGCGAGCGCAGTGCCCAGAGGTTCGCGCGGTGCTCGATGCGGTGCGGGGCGACCGAGTGCGCGCGACCGTGCCGGGTGAGGAACGCGACCCGGCGGCCGGACATCGTGCCGATGCTGATCGGGCTCGAGGTGGCGCCGTACGGGGTCGGGACGTCGATCTCGTCGGCGGTCCCGGGCTCGAACAGCTCGTACAGGCCGGATCCACCGATCACACCGATCGTTGCCGTCTTCTCGTTCTCCACAGGTCCTCCGGTCGTCCTCGGCGCTGGTCGGCGCCGTCGTTACGCTACAGATGCAGGCCAGGAACGGCCCGCGAGCGGTGCACCGTCCGATGCGCCGCGTCAGGACCATTCGGAGGCGCGCGTGCGAACGATCGGTCAGCACCGGGAAGCAGTCCAGGCGCTCGTCGAGCCGGCGCTGCCCGGGGGACGAGGAGCCGGATCCGGGTCGGCGTCGGCCTCGGCGTCGGCGTCGGCGCCGGTCGAGACCGTGTCCGTCGTCGACCTGGCGGTCGCGTCCGGTGCCGGGCGGGGGTACCGGGTGCTCGCGACGGCCGTCCCCGCCCCGACACCGCTGCCGGCGTTCAACAACAGCCAGATGGACGGGTTCGCCGTCCGCGCTGCCGACGCCGGCACCACCCTGCGCGTCGTCGCCCCGATCCCGGCCGGCCTCGTGCCCCCGCCGCTCGAGCCGGGCACCGCGGCACCGATCATGACCGGGGCGCGGATCCCCGACGGCGCCGACGCCGTGTTCCCGGTGGAGTCGACCCCGGCCGGCGCCTTCCCCGCCGCCCTCGACGCCGACGTCGTGCCGGTGCCGGACGACCTCGCCGCGGGGACCTTCGTCCGGGTCGCCGGTTCCGACCTCCGCGCCGGTGCCGCCATCGCCCGTGCGGGGCAGCCCGTCACCCCCGCCGTGCTCGGCGCGCTCGCCGGGGCCGGTGTCGCCACGGTCGACGTGGTCCGCCGTCCGCGGGTCATCGTCGTGTCGACCGGCAGCGAGCTGCTCGACGACGGTGGGGTCGGCACGGCCGGTGACCTGCGGGACGGCGCGGCGATCGGCGACGCGAACGGTGTCGCGCTGTCCGCCGCGTTCGCCGAGGTCGGCGTCGAGACCCGCCGCGTCCGGGTGCCCGACGACGCCGAACGGTTCGTCGACGCGCTCGACCAGGCCGTGGGGGAGTGGGCCGACGTCGTCCTCACCACGGGCGGCATCAGCGCGGGCGCGTACGAGGTCGTCCGACAGGCGCTCGAGCCCCGGGGGCTCCAGGTGACCCCGGTCGCGATGCAACCCGGCGGTCCCCAGGCCCTCGGCAGCGTCGTGATCGCCGGCCGGCCGGTGCCCGTCGTCGCCTTCCCCGGCAACCCCGTCTCGGCACTGGTCTCGTTCGAGGTGTTCCTGCGCCCCGTCCTCGCCCGCGCCGCCGGACTGCCGGGAGCCCGTCCGAGCGACGACCTGCCGAGCGCCGACACGGCGACCTCGCCCGCAGGGAAGCACCAGGTCCGGCGCGGCACCATCGTGGACGGCCGCGTGCAGTTCGTCGGCGGGCCGAGCTCACACCTGCTCTGGCACTACGCGGAAGCCACGCACCTCGTCCACGTCCCGGTCGGCACCAGTCAGGTCGACCCGGGCGACGTCCTGACCGTCTGGAGCATCCGATGACCGACCTGTCCCACGTCCGCGCCGACGGCAGCGCGCACATGGTCGACGTCTCCGACAAGGACGTCACCGCACGCTCCGCCACTGCGACCGCGACGCTTGTCACCCGGCCGGACGTCGTTGCCCGGATCCTCGACGGCTCGCTGCCCAAGGGCGAGGTGATCGGCACCGCCCGGATCGCGGCGATCATGGCGGTGAAGAAGACCGCCGACCTCATCCCGCTCTGCCACCCGCTGCCGATCGCCGGGGTCGAGGTCGACATCACCGGCACCGAGGACCGCGTCGTCATCCAGGTCTCCGTGCGCACGACCTCCCGCACCGGGGTGGAGATGGAGGCCCTGACCGGCGCCAGCGTCGCCGCGCTCACCGTCTACGACATGGTCAAGGCCGTCGACCGGGCGGCCTCGATCACGGACATCCGCGTGCTCGAGAAGCACGGCGGCCGTTCCGGCGACTGGAGCGCATCATGACGCTCGACACGACCGGCCGCAGCCGCGCCGCCGTCCTCGTGGTCTCGACCTCCGCCGCCACCGACCCCGCGCTCGACCGCACCGGACCCGTCATCGCCGAGTGGCTCCGCGCTCGCGGGTTCAGCGTCGGCGACCCGGCGATCGTCCCCGACGGCGGACCGGTCGCCGACACCCTCACCGCAGCCGTCACCGGCGGTGCCCAGGTCGTCATCACCACCGGCGGCACCGGCGTCACCCCGACCGACCGCACCCCCGAAGCCGTCGCGCCGCTGCTCGACCTGGAACTCCCCGGCATCGCCGAGGAGATCCGCCGCCGCGGTCTCGCCGGCGCCGGACCCACCGCTCTGCTCAGCCGCGGGGTCGCCGGGGTCGTCGGTGGCCGGGCCTTCGTCGTCACGCTGCCCGGGTCCCGCGGCGGGGTCGCCGACGGGCTCGCCGTGCTCGACGGACTCCTCGACCACCTGCTCGCCCAGCTGCACGGCGACGGCCACGCACCGCGGAGTGCCTCGTGAGCGCGACCGCAGCCGAGCGGGTCGTCGTGGCGGACGTCGTCGACCGGGACATCACCGTCGACGAGGTGTCCGCGGTCGTCGCCTCGGACCACGACGGCGCCGTCGTCACCTTCGCCGGGGTCGTCCGCGACCACGACGGCGGCAAGGGCGTCACCGCGCTCGACTACGAGCGGCACCCGAGCGCCGGCGACGTCATCGCCTCGGTCGCCCGCACCGTCGCTGAACAGCACCCCGAAGTCCGCATCGCCGTGCTGCACCGCGTCGGCGCGCTCGGCATCGGGGACGTCGCGCTCGCCGCAGCCGTCGCGTCCGGGCACCGGGCCGCGGCCTTCGCGGCCTGCGGCGCCCTGGTCGACCTCGTGAAGGAACAGGTGCCGATCTGGAAGCACCAGCGCTTCACCGACGGGTCCGACGAGTGGGTCGCGGCGCTCTGACCGGCACGTGCCGCCTGACCGCAGCCCGCCCGGCCCGGCCCGCGAAGTCGGGCGTAGCGGGAGGACACAGCGGACCCATAGGATCCGGAGCCATGGGAATCCTGCTGTCCGGCGTGGGCGTCGTCCTGCTCGTGTTCGCGCTGATCGACATCATCACGCGCACCGACAGCGAGGTGCGGGGGCTACCGAAGGTCGCATGGATCATCCTCGTGATCCTGCTGCCCGTCGTCGGCAGCATCGTCTGGTTCGCGATCGGGCACGACTGGGCGGCCGGACCCCGGAACCACGGGCGCTACCTCGAACCCACCCGCCACGAGGACCGCTACGCCACGCTCGGCGCCGCCAAGAGCGCGCACGGCGACAAGCGTGTCTCGAGCACCGAGCAGGAACTCGCCGAGCTCGAGCGGGAGATCGAGTACTGGGAAGCGCAGGCGCGCCTGAAGCGGGCGAAGGACGCCGCAGGCGAGGGCGACGCGACGTCGGCGTCGTGAGTCGCGCCTCCCGGCCCGACGACTGGGACGACGTCCCAGCGCTCTCGTTCGACGACCGCCGGTGGGACGTCGTCGAGCAGCGGTCCGCCGTCCTGTCCGGTGGCGACGAACCAGGCGTCGCCGACCACGGTCGCCGACGTCTCCGCGTGCGGCTCGTCACGGCGGCCGCGCTGGTCGTGCTCGCCGGTGCGGTCGGCGTGTGGTCGGCCGTGCAGACGACGGTGCCCTCCCGGGAGCCGTCGGACACGCAGCTCCTCATCGGGTCGGTCCTCCTCGCGCTGGGACTGGTCGTCTGGGGGATCGGGGGCGCACGGGTCGTCCGGGCAGGTCGCGCGCACTCCTGGCGGGCGATGTGGTCCGACCCGCTGTCCGGCCTGTCGATGCGGGAACGGCGTGGGGTCGAGCGGGTCCTCCGCGGTCGCGCGCCCGCGGAGCCCCACCGGGTCCGGGTCCTCCGACGTCTCGCGAAGGTGCGACTGGTGCAGAGCGAGTGGGCCGTCTGGTTCACCGCGGGGTGGGTGCCGTTGGCAGCAGGGCAGTCACTCGCGGCGAGCGACGACCTCATGCTCTGGGTCGAAGGTGTCCTCGCGCTCGTGTTCGGGGCGATGTTCCTCGTCGTGACGACGCAGCGGGAGCAGTGGCGGGCGTTCCTCGACCGCACGGCCTGAGCCGCGCCTCCCGACCGGCAGCCCGACCCGGCGCGAGCCGGACCGGCGGCGCGGGCCGGACCCGCACAACGACATCGGCCTCGCGCCACGGGATCCCACGGTTCGAGTCGGATCTCGTCGTGCCCAGCCGGTCGGAACCGGCGCAGCCGGTCGGAACCGGCCCAGCCGGCAGCCGGACCCGGCGCAGCCGGCAGCCGAAACCGACGCAGCCAAACGGAACCGGCCGGCCGACCGCCTACCCTGGTCAGGTGGCTCATCTCCTCGGCGCCGAGAACGTGCATCTCGAGTTCCCCACCCGTGTCGTCTTCGACAGCGTCACCATCGGCCTCGACGAGGGCGACCGGATCGGCGTGGTCGGACGCAACGGCGACGGCAAGTCGACGCTGCTCTCCCTCCTCGCGCAGCGTCTGGAACCGGACGGCGGCCGGGTGACGCACCGGCGCGGGGTGACGATCGGGTACCTCGACCAGCGCGACATCCTGCCCGAGGGCATGACCGTCGGGCAGGTGGTCGTCGGTGACCTCGCCGAGCACGAGTGGGCCGGCGACGCGAAGATCCGCGACGTCATCGGTGGCCTCGTCTCGGACATCCCCTGGGACGTCACGGTCGACGAGCTGTCGGGCGGGCAGCGGCGTCGGGTGGCGTTGGCGCGCCTCCTGGTCGGCGACTGGGACGTGCTGTTCCTCGACGAGCCGACCAACCACCTGGACGTCGAGGGCATCCAGTGGCTGGCCGAGCACATCAACCGACGGTGGTCGGCGAACCAGGGCGGCATGGTCGTCGTGACCCACGACCGGTGGTTCCTCGACGCCGTGTCGACCGACACGTGGGAGGTGCACGACGGCGTCGTCGAGCCCTTCGAGGGCGGCTACGCCGCGTACATCCTGCAGCGCGTGGAGCGTGACCGGCAGGCGGCATCGAGCGAGCAGCGCCGCCAGAACCTGGCCCGCAAGGAGCTCGCCTGGCTCCGCCGCGGTGCCCCCGCCCGGACGAGCAAGCCGAAGTTCCGCATCGACGCGGCGAACGCCCTGATCGACGACGTGCCGCCGATCCGCGACACCGTCGCGCTGTCCCAGATGGCGACGGCGCGCCTCGGCAAGGACGTCGTGGACCTGATCGACGCGGGCGTGTCCTTCGACGGGACGATGATCATCGAGGACATCGAGTGGCGCATCGCCCCCGGTGAGCGGACCGGCATCCTCGGCCCGAACGGTGCCGGCAAGTCGACGCTGCTCAACCTGGTCTCCGGCAAGCTCCAGCCCACCACCGGCCGGGTGAAGACGGGCAAGACGGTGCAGATCGCGGTCCTCGACCAGCAGCTCGCCGACCTCGCCCAGTTCGCCGACGACCGGGTCCGCGAGGTCGTCGCACGCAAGAAGACCAGCTACGTCGCCGACGGCAAGGAGATGACGCCGTCGCAGCTGCTCGAGCGCCTCGGGTTCACGTCGGAGCAGCTCTCCACCCCGGTGAAGGACCTGTCCGGCGGGCAGAAGCGCCGCCTCCAGCTCATGCTCATCCTGCTCGACGAGCCGAACGTGCTGATCCTCGACGAGCCCACGAACGACCTCGACACGGACATGCTCGCCGCGATGGAGGACCTCCTCGACACCTGGCCGGGCACCCTGCTCGTCGTCAGTCACGACCGGTACCTGCTCGAGCGTGTCACCGACCAGCAGTACGCGGTCCTCGGTGGCCACCTCCGCCACCTTCCCGGTGGCGTCGACGAGTACATGAAGCTGCGTGCCGCGGGCACCGGTGGCGGGACGGCGTCGGCTGCTGCCGCGGCATCGGCCGGGAGGCCCGACACGGCTGGGTCCTCCGCCGTCGCCGCCGCCTCGGGGCTGCGTCCGGCAGGGACGGCGGCTGCGCCGACGCTCTCCGGCGCGGAGCGTCGCGTGGTGGAGAAGGAGATGTCGGCGCTCGACCGCCGTATCAGCAAGCTCGCCCTGGACCGAAAGAAGCGGCTCGAGGCGTTCGGCGCGCACGACCAGACCGACTACGAGGGGCTCGGGAAGCTGCAGGCGGAGCTCGGTGCGTTGGACGCCGAGGTCGAGCAGCTCGAGGAGCGGTGGCTCGAGGTCGCGGAGCAGCTCGGGGTGTAGCGGGACGTTGGGCTGCTGCCGGGCTGCTGCCGGGCGGCCGGGCTCCTGCCGGCTGCCGGGCTGGCGGGCAGCCGTGGTCCTGCCGGACGGGGGCTAGTCGCCGAGGCCCAGGATGAGTCGGCGTAGCAGTCCCGCCAACTGACCCTGGTCGGCGTCGGACACCCCGGCGAGGATGTCCCGCTCCGCCCGGAGCAGGTCCGCAATGGCGGCGTCCACCGCCCGACGTCCGGCGGCCGTCAGGGACACCAGGATGCCGCGGCCGTCCCGGGGGTCCGTCCGGCGTGCCACCAGTCCGCGCGAGGCCAGCCGGTCCACCCGGTTCGTCATCGTGCCACTCGACACGAGCGTCTGCTGCAGCAGGGTCTTCGGGCTCAGCTCGTACGGGTCGCCCGCCCGCCGCAGTGCCGACAGGACGTCGAACTCCCACGGCTCCATGCCGCCCGCGTCGAACGCCTGCCGCCGGGCCCGGTCCAGGTGCCGGGCGAGTCGGTCCACCCGGGACAGCACGTCGAGTGGGGCGAAGTCCAGGTCCGGTCGCTCCCGGCCCCACGCCGCGACGATCCGGTCGACCTCGTCCTCTGGCGGCATCCGTCCATCATGGCGTGGATCGGCGGCGCACGACCAGTGTCGGGCACATGGGAGGATGGTCGGGCTCCTCCGGGGGTGTTCCGCCTTGGTGTAATGGCAGCACGACGGCCTTTGGTGCCGTTAGGTCCGGGTTCGAATCCTGGAGGCGGAGCTCCGTGCAGACGAGGTGACGATGATCCCGAAGACCCTCGCCGTGAGCGCGGTCCTCGCAGCCACGGCACTCCTCGTGACGGGCTGTCGAGCGACACCGGTCCCACCCGACGAGACGAGCGCGACCTCGATCACGCCCGATGCGGCGAAGCAGTCCGTCACCGCGTTCGTCGACCGCTCGACGGCGACGCTCGGCGGGGACTGGACGCCCCGGGGAGGTGCCGGGCTCAGCCCGTGCACGACGGGCGACGGCGTCTCGTGGGTCCTCATCGTCGACCGCCCGGCCGGGGACGACCCGCACGCTGACGTCGACGCGATCGAACAGCTGTGGAAGCAGCGGGGTGTGACCACCGAGCGGTACCAGAGCGGCGGTGCCGATCCGATCGTGGGGATCCGCGGCGCCGGCGGCCCGACGACCTCCGTCGACTTCTCCGCCGACCCTCGTGGGTACGCGCTGACGGCGGAGTCCGAGTGCGCCGAGGGCGACTACGCCGACATGGTTCGTCGCCAGGGTGACACGGCCGAGCGGTAACGCGACCGAGGTCTGACGCGACCGCGGGATGCGGTGGTGGTCGGTCAGTGACCAGCGGTCGACGTCATGCCCTGGCGGTCCAGGCTGCGGAGACGCTGCGGTCGACGACCCGGCGCCATCCGTCGGGCGCACCAGGGTCGTGGCTGGCCATCCCCGCCATCCAGAGCACGGTCATCAGGTCATCGGTGGTGAAGTCCTCGGCGAGCACTCCGGCAGTGTGGGCGTTGGCGACGAGTTCCGCTCCGAGCGCCATCGACCGTTCGCACGCGTTGATGAGGAGGACGGCGTCGGGGTACCGACGGAGCATCGCGTCGTTCATGGCCGGGTCGCTCCGCTGCAGGTCGATCATCTCGGCGATGAAGGTCTCCAACTGTGCGCGCGGGGTGTCCTGGGCCAGTGTCCGTTCCCGGAGGGTCCGGAGCTTCGCGCCCGCGATGTCGGGCACGACGGCGTCGATGAGGTCTTCGCGCGACCCGATGCGGTTGTAGAGCGTCCCGATGCTCACGCCGGCCTCGCGGGCGATGTCCTCCAGCGGCGCGGACAGCCCTCGCCGTGAGAAGACCGCGATGGCGGCGGCGCGCAGCTTCTCGACGTTCGCCTGCGCGTCTCGGCGCAGGCGGGGTGCGGTGGTCACAGCGACTCCGGAGGATCTTGAGGGCGGTCTCAACATATGCTCAACGGGACTTGAGGATGACCTCAACATACGGCACCGACACCAGGTCCCACCCGCGGGCCACGGAAGGACGCACCATGCCCCTCATCACCATCATCGGAGCAGGACCCGGCCTGGGGCTCGCGATCGCCCGGGCGTTCGGGCAGAAGGGCTTCGACGTCGCCCTCGTGGCCCGCGACCGATCGAGAGTGGACGCCCTCGCCGCCCAGCTCACCGCGGAGGGCATCCAGGCCCGCGGGTTCACGGCCGACGTCGGCGCGCCCGACACGATCAGGAACGCACTCCGCTCGATCCGGGAAGCGCTCGGCCCGATCGACGTCCTCGAGTTCTCCCCGGCCGACCGGGCTCTGGAGTCGGTCGACGCCGTGGACGTGACGATGGAGAACCTGCAGCCGCAGATCGACTTCTACCTCGGGGGTGCGATCGCCGCCGTCGGTGCGGTCCTGCCGGACATGGTCGCCGCAGGTGCCGGCACGGTACTCGTGACGACCGGCGGCGGTGCACTCGCGCCGACGCCGGTCCGCGGGAACGTCAACATCGCCGCGGCGGGGCTCCGCAACTGGACGCTCAACCTCCACGCGGCCCTGGCGGAGCAGGGCGTCTACGTCGCCTTCGTCGCCATCACCGCACTGATCGGAGGCGGGCGACCGGACGCCGAGCCGGCGGTCATCGCGCAGTCCTACGTGAGGCTCCACGACGAGAAGCGGGACGCCGAACTGCACTACGTCGCGTACGACGGCTGACGCGTCTCCCGCCCGGGCTGCCGGCCCGGGCGGGATGCCCGTCCCGACTTCCGGGCCGTCGCGCTTCCCCGGTCAGCCGGCGGCTGCGGCGGCCGCTGCGAACGACCTGAGCGTGGCGACCTGCTGTGCGGTGCTCGGCGGCTCGTCGGCCATCTGCCAGGTCGACACGAGCGCGATCATGCCGCCGATCGTGAACGTGCGTGCGTCCCCGCTGAGTGCGATCTCCGGTCGATGGTGATCGTGATCCGACTCGGTCAGCCACGTCGTCATCGCCGACGCCAGCACCTCGGCGACGCGCTCGCCGCGTGGGATGGCGCGGAGCTTGTCGAAGAACTCCCGATCCGCTCGCCCCGCGGTGAGCAACGGTTCGATGCCGCGCGCCCGGACTGCGTCGGTGAGGGCCTGCGGGAGGTTCGCCGCGCTCTGGTCGAGGGGGACCCAGTCGTCGAGCAGGCGGCCGATCCAGACGTCGGTGGCGAGGTCGCCGACGTTGCCGTAGTGGTTGTGGAGCGCCTGTCTGCTCAAGCCGGCTCGCTGCGCCACCGCGCTCATCGAGATCGTCTCGCCCTTCGGCGCCTCGGACACCAGGGCCGCCAGTGCCCGGATGAGGGCCGCGCGGGTGCGGGTGACCCGCGGGTCCACGCGCTGCAGTCCGAGTGTCGCCGTGCTCGTTGGGTCGGGCATGCGTCCATCTTGCCAGGGTCTGATCTCTGATGTACGTTTGCCATCTATTGGACAACTGTAAAGGAAGTCATGACACACGCGACTGAGACGGCACCTCGCCGAGGCGACGTCCCGCAGCACCCCGAGTTCGAAGCGGCCGTCGCCGGCGGCTCGCTGGACTCCGAAGGGCCGGGCTCAGCCCACCGCTACCGGAACCTGGTCCTCGGTGGGATCGCGATCCTCCTCCTGGCGATGGCGATGCTGACGAGCTACTCGAGCGCGTTCGGCAACCCCACGCCGAACAACGTCCACCTCGCAGTCACCGGCGACGCCGATGCGATCGTCGCGCTCGAGCAGCAGGGATCACTGGACGTCACGGTCGTGGGGTCTGCACGGCAGGCGCGCTCCGCGGTGCTCGACCGTGACGTCGACGGCGCCGTCGTCCTGCCGGCGCCGGGGAAGGGCGCCGGCGTCACCACCTACATCGCCAGCGGCGGTGGGCGCGGTCTCGGCCAGGCAGTGTCCGGTATCGGCGACTCGATCGCGGCGAAGCTGCGGACCACCAACACGGCCACGGACCTCGCACCCCTGCCGAAGAAGGACCCGGTCGGGTCGATCGAGTTCTACGCGATCCTCTTCGCGGGGCTCGGTGCTGCCCTCGGTGCGACGGTGTTCGGGCGCATCCTCGGCACGGTCGACACGGCGGCGAAGTTCGTCGAGCGCAGCATCGTCCTCGTGCTCTACGCCGGTCTCCTCGCCGGACTGATCACGCTGTGGATCGACGCCGCACTCGGGGCGGTGACCGTCGGTCCCTGGGCGGTGTTCGGGATCCTCTGGCTGACCGGAGTCGCCATCGGCGGAGCGGTCACGGGCGTCGCCGCACTGGGCGGGACCATCGCGGCCCTGGCCATGACACTCGCCCTGGTGATCCTCGGGAACACGTCCTCCGGCGGGCCACTCGGGATCCACGTCCTCAACGACTTCTTCCAGACGCTCTACTCCGTCTTCCCGCAGGGCGACGCGCTCGACCTGCTGCGGTCCGTCCAGTACTTCGACGGGGCCGCGGTCGCCGCCCCGATCATCCGGCTGAGCATCTGGGCGGTTGCCGGCATCCTCCTCACCCTGACGGCGATGCTCATCCGGAACCGGCGCGAAGCCGCGGCTCGTTCCGGAGCCGGCCGTGGACAGGCGTCCGTGCCGTCTGCTCCCGGCACCGAGACCGCCACGGTCGCGTCCGGTTCGGCGCTCCTGCCGCTGGCGCCGTCGCCCTGAACGCATCGGGACGCGGGCGTCCTCCACCGGTCGATCGGTTTCCGGTCCGAACGGCGGAGGCCCACCACCACCACCACTTCTGAGACACAACCCGCCCTCACCACCGAGGGCGATCGGAGGACCGCACCATGCCCGGAAAGATCGACGTCCACCAGCACCTGCTCCCGCCCCGCTACTTCGAGGCGCTGGCAGCGGCAGGATCGAGAGCGATGGGGGCCGGCGCCGTGTCCGGCGCGCCGGGGGACGCGCCGGCCCCGACCGGAGGATCCGCGCAGTGGGATCCGTGGGGTGCGGACGGCGGGACGGCGCCGCGACGCGGTCCTCGGGCCATCGGCGGCTGGTCGATGCCGGAGTGGAGCCCCCGAGGGGCGATCGCGATGATGGACGAGGTCGGGATCGAGACCGGGATCCTGTCGATCAGCGCCCCGGGTGTCCACTTCGGTGACGACGCCGCGGCCCGCGAACTCGCCCGCGAACTGAACGACTACCAGGCCGAACTGGTCCGGGAGCAGCCGGACCGCTTCGGACACTTCGCCGTGCTGCCGCTGCCGGACTTCGACGGCGCAGTCGCCGAAGCCGTGCGTGCACTCGACGAGCTCCACGCCGACGGTGTGCTCCTGCTGTCGAACGCGCACGGGCGGTACCTCGGCGATCTCGCGTACGAGCCGCTGTGGGCCGAGCTCGCGGCACGCTCGGCCGTGGTCTTCGTCCATCCCACCGCCCCGCCGATCCAGCAGCTGCCCGGCATGCCCACCGCGCTGCTGGACTTCCCGTTCGACACCACCCGCACGGCCGTCGACCTCGTGGCCCACGGCGTGTTCGACCGTCACCCGGACCTCCGCGTGATCCTCTCCCACGCCGGCGGGTTCCTGCCCTACGCCGCGAGCCGGTTCAGCGCCGCCGCGATGTTCAACCCCGGGACCACGCCGGAGAGCATCCAGGCGGGGCTGCGCAAGTTCTACTTCGACACGGCGCTGTCTGCGACGCCGACGTCGCTGCCGTCACTCCTGGCCTTCGCGGAGCCCGGCCACGTCCTCTACGGCAGCGACTTCCCCTACGCGCACCCGGACTGGACCGCCCGCTTCGACCACGACCTCGACACCTACGACGGCCCGGGTGCAGAGCGACTGGGCGAGGTGCACCGGACCGCCGCCGAACAGCTCTTCCCCCGCTTGGCGGGAGTCGACGCCCCGTGAACCACACGGCCGCCGAGTCGCAGACGACCCGTTGCGCCGCCGGCTGAACCCGTCCTCAGCCACTCAGCGCGGTCATCGCCATACGATCGTCTTGCGAAACCGATCACGCTCCGGAACGACGGTCGACCACATCGCTGCGGGCGTGCCACCCACCACGAGGAGATCACCATGAAGCGTCTGACCACACTGTCCAAGGGAGTGCTCGTCGTCGGCCTGGGCGTCATCGCCGCCGGCAGCCTCGCACCCGCGTTCACCGCGCAGGCGAGCACGGCCCCAACCTCGGTCCACGCGGAGGTCAGCCACGGAGGCGGCGACCAGGGCAGCCTGGGCTGGTTCATCCACTACTAGGACGACCGATCGGCCGCCGGAGTCCAGCTCACGCCGAGGTGGTCCGACGGCCGGTACGGTGGCGGGCCGCCGTCGGTCTGCGCGCCGCCAGCCCGCACACGGCCAGGAGCAGCAGCTGCAGCAGCGTCCGCCGGACGAGGGGCGTGTTCGGCGCAGACGGCTCCGAGACCCCGCGAGCGGCGACGACGTTCGCGGGGAACATGGCCACGAGCAGGAGGCCCGCACCCGCAGCGCCGGCTCGGCGGCTCCGGGGGAACACGAGGCTCGCAGCGAGCACCCGCTCCAGCAGGCCCGTCGCGGTCACGACGGCGCCGGCCGGCAGAGGCTCGGGCACGATGGCGACCAGGCCCGTTCGCTGCGGTTCCCGGAAGTGCGTGCCCGAGGCGGCGAGGAGCACGGCGGCGATGGCGATCCCGGCTGCCGCCGGCCACGAGGACCAGGGCCGCACCCACCTCACACCCTTCCTCGTGGCGATCGCCGTGGCGGACCGGGTGCCCAGCAGGCCGATCAGGAGCGGGACGAGCAGGGACATGGTGCCTCCTGGTGGCGGTGTCGGACGCGTGGCAGCGAGACCACGATGACAGACTCGTCGTCCATGACCCTCGCGACCAGCGACACCACCGAGACATCGACCACCGTGCTCCTCGTGATCGACCTCCAGCAGGGCGTGGTGCGCGGGTGCTTCGACGCCGACGGTGTGCTCCGTCGCACGGCGCAGCTCGTCGACCGTGCGCGGACGGAGGGCGTCGCGGTGGTCTGGGTCCAGGACCACGGGAGCTTCGCCGAGGGCACCGCGGCATGGCGGCTCGCCGCACCGCTGGTCCGGCTCGACGGCGAGCCACTCGTGCGGAAGGAGTACCGCGACTCCTTCGTCGAGACCGACCTGGCGGACGTCCTCGACGCGCTCGGTGCGCGACACCTGGTGGTGGCCGGGGCGCAGAGCGACTACTGCGTCCGCACGACGACCCAGGCCGCTGCCGCGCGTGGGTTCGACGTCACCCTGGTCGCCGATGCGCACACGACCACGGACGCCGAGCACGACGGTGTCGCCATCACCGGCGAGCAGGTCGTCGCCCACACCAACATGTTCTTCGGCGGCCTGCGGTACCCCGGCCGCCGGTTCGCCGCCGTGCCGCACGACCGGGTCAGGCTCGTGTCCGACCGGTGAGCCCGTGGCGGTCGGGTCCGGCGTCGACCCGGGCCGCCGCCGCACGGGCCGCCGCCGCACGGGGCGACGACGACCCGGGCGACGACGCCCTGGGCTGACGACGGCCGGGGGACGGTCAGCGTCCGCTGAGGTCGTACGGCCGCACCGTCGAGTCGACCGTCGTGAGGTACCCGCCGTCCGACAGGTCCGACGGCACGGTGATGGTGCGGGTCACGGACGGCGTCGCGCCCGCCGTGTCGATCTGCGTGATCGTGCCCTCGCCGCCGCGCGTCACGAAGACGCTCGTGCCGTCGTCGGTCGCGGCGGTGAAGCGCACCGCTGCTCCCGTCGCCGACTGCCCGGCGACCGGACCGTGCCGCAGCGGCTGGAGCGCGATCGAGGTCCGGCGGCCGTCGTAGATGCCGTCGGCCTGCTTCCGCACCAGGACGAGCGCGTCGCCGGAACCCGACGACAGCGCCACGGCGGCGAACCGCGACGTGACGGCGGCGCGGGTGAACAGTCCCGTGCCGAGCGGCACGCTCCGGATGCTGCGCGAGGCTGTCGAGGACGTGGTCAGGTACGCGGGGACCTGGTCCCAGCTGGTGCCCGCGGTCGTGGCGCCGGCCTGGCTCCCCACCGCCGTCGATCCGTCGGGTGCCATCCGGGGGCGGTAGCTCTGCACGCTCGGCTGCGGGTAGGCGACGGAGCGGGAGGCCGTGAAGCCGTTCTTCGTGACCCGGACCGTCTGCACGCCGGCGGCCAGGTCCGAACCGATCACGGTGCCGGTCGCGTCCACGATCGGCCCGTGCGGGTACGCGCCCAGCGGCGTCGTCGCGATCCGGTGCGGCCGCGCCTCGCCCCGCATGATCGCGGACACGGAGTAGGCGTCGAGCCGGCCGCCGGCGGTGACGACGAGGCGGAGCGGGCTGCCGACCAGGAAGGTCTCGACCTCCTCCGTCCCGCGCTTGCCCGTGGTGGCGAGCGTCACGGCGGACGTGGTGATCTGGGCGGTGCGGGCGACCTGTCGCTGGAGGTCGATGACGGTGACGCGCTGGTGCGTGGAGCCGTCGAAGTCGGAGCCGACCGCGAGGTGCCGGCGTGCGGTGTCGGTGGCGAGCCAGCCGGCGCGCTCCCAGCGGTGGTCGGCGTCCGGGATCGCGTAGTGCTGCACGATCCTGGCCGTCCCACCGGTGCCGATGGCGAGGACGTCGAGCTGCGGTTTCGACTCGTCCATGAACGCGATCCGGCCGTGACCGAGCTGGACCGTGCCGGCGTGGGTGCCGAACTCGATCCCGCTCAGGGTCGCGGTCCGTCGCCCGGTGGCGGCGTCGTTCACGTACATCCGCTCTGCGTGCGGGTCGGCGGTGACGAGCCAGCTGTGGTGGGCCGGCGTGCTGGGGGCGGCTGCGGCGGGGGCGACGGCTGCGGCGAGGGGGAGCACCGCGGCCAGGACGAGCGCGGGGACGAGTGCTGGGACGAGACGGGGGAGTCGGGACGACATGGGGCTCCTGGATCGAGGGGACGGGTCGCTTGATGATAACGGTTCTCAACAACGATCCGGCAGCTCGTGCCGAGGAAAGCATTCAGCTTTGCTGTGGAGTCATATCACTGTGATGCTACTGTTCGACCGGAGGTGACGCCCGTCACCCCCGGACCGAAGGACACCCCATGCCGACCACACCGCACCACCGCCCCCGCGTCCTGGTCACCGGCGCGAGCATCGCCGGCCCCACCGTCGCCTGGGGCCTCGACCGCTCCGGGTTCGACGTCACCCTGCTCGAGCGCTCGCCGGAGCAGCGGACCACCGGCCAGAACATCGACATCCGCGGACTCGGGCGGGACGTGCTGCGGCGCATGGGCCTCCGTGACACCGTGATGCAGCACCTGACCGGCGAGGAGGGCACCCGGTTCGTCGGCGAGGACGGGACGCCCTACGCGGTGTTCCCGCGGGCGGAGGGCGAGGACGGCCCGACGGCCGAGATCGAGATCCTCCGCGGCACCTTCGCCGGCATCCTGGTCGACGCGCTGCCGGACTCGATCGAGCGTCGCTACGGCGACTTCGTCGTGGGTGCCGAGCAGGACGACTCCGGCGTGCGGGTCCGCTACGACCGCGGCGCTCCCGAGCGCTTCGACCTGGTCGTCGTCGCCGAGGGCCGCAGCTCCCGCACCCGGCGCATCCTGTTCGCGGACGAGACCGAGTACCGCGACTTCGGCGTGAGCATCGCCTACGGCACGATCGACCGGACCCCCGAGGACGTCGACCACTGGGACTGGTACACGGCGACGCGCGGCCGGGTCGCCTCGGTCCGCCCGGACAACGAGGGCACGATCCGGGCGAGCATGTCCTTCGAGTCCGAGCCGATGGGGTTCGAGCGCCTGCCCGTCGACGTGCAGCTGTCGATCCTGCGTGAGCGCTTCCGTGGTGCGGGCTGGCAGTCCGAGCGGATCCTGGACGGCTTCGCGGCGCGGTCCGACGAGTTCTACACCCAGCGCATGGAGCAGGTCGTCGTGTCGCGCTGGAGCACGGGGCGGGTGGTCCTGCTCGGCGACGCCGCCTGGGGGTCTGGCCCGACGGGCATGGGCACGACCCTCTCGCTGGTCGGCGCGCACGTCCTGGCCGGCGAGCTGGCCCGCGAGCTGGCCCGAGCCGTGCAGGACGGTGACGGGACCCTCACCGCGACCGCGGTGAGCCGAGCCGCCGGACAGTACGAGGGCCTCCTGCGCGGCTACGCCGACAGCGCGCAGGGGCTGCCGCGCGGCGGTGCCCGGCTGATGCACCCGTCCTCCCGCCTCGGCGTCCGGGCGGTGCAGACGGCCCTCCGGATCGCGGCGTCCGCGCCGGTGCGGAGGTTCGCGCAGGCGAACCTGCTGACCAGCGAGAAGCACGTGCCGGTGCTGCCGCAGTACCCGACCCTCCAGGTGGTGTGACGGTCGCCCGCCCGGATCGGCCAGGATGGCCCACATGAGCGAGCTGCGGACCCAGACCCTCGAAGCCCTCCGCCACTACGCGGTCCGCTACCAGGAGTCGGCACACCGCTTCGCGGCCTGGATGGACCTGCCGATGTCGGACGGCTCCGCGCTCGGCGAGGTGATCTGGGCGGAGAACGAGGGCGACCCGCTGTCGGCTGCGCGCCTCCGGTGGCGGATCGGGATGACGTCGGGTGCGACCAACGCGCTCGTGAAGCGACTGGAGGAACGTGGCCTGGTCACACGGACCCGCGAGAGCACGGATCGACGGATCGTGACGCTCCGCGCCACCGACGCAGCCCGCCAGCGAGCCGACGGGTACTTCGGTGCGCGGGCCGAGGACCTGGAGGTCGCGCTCGGCCGTTACGACGACCGAACGCTGGAGGTCGTCCGTGAGTTCCTGGACCGGTTGGCGGCGGTCCTGCCCGGAGACCCGGGCAGGACCGCCGATCCGGAGGCCTGAGAGCCTCGATCTGAGAAACGGGCACGTTTGCGGTGGGTGTCGCGTCCTCACTACGGTCAGACTGTCAAGAACGCGAGACGTTGCCGAGGGACGGCGCCGTCGTCGACAGGAGCACCCGTATGACCACCGAATCCGTGATCACCAGCCCCTACCGGAAGACCGGAACAGCGAACGGCCCTCGCACCGGCGGCACGTCGACGTACTCTTCCCTGCTGCAGCAGGTCAAGGACGCCGGGCTCCTGCAGCGCCGTCGTGGCTTCTACTGGTCGATGTTCGCCGCCCTCGTCGTGGCGACCGCCGCGTGCTGGGTCGTCTTCGCCCTGCTCGGGGACTCCTGGTTCCAGCTGATCGTGGCCGGCGCGCTCGGTGTGCTCTTCACCCAGTTCGCGTTCCTGTCGCACGAGGCCGCGCACCGCCAGGTCTTCGACTCCCGCAAGTGGAACGACCGTGCGGGTCGCTGGCTCGGCACCTTCGTCGTCGGCCTGTCGTACTCGTGGTGGATGAACAAGCACACCCGCCACCACGGCAACCCGAACACCGTCGGCAAGGACCCCGACATCGCCCCGGACGGCGTCGTCTTCATCCCCGAGGACGCCGCCGCGACGACGGGCCCGATGCGCTGGCTCGTCCGGCACCAGGGCTGGCTGTTCTTCCCGCTGCTCACGCTCGAGGGCATCAACCTGCACCGCCACGCGGTCACCTCGGTGCTCCGCGGCGTCGAGGGCAAGAGCGACCGCCGCGACCGTGTGGTCGAGGGCCTCATGCTCGCGGCGCGGTTCGCGATCTACCTGCCCGTGGTCTTCGTCTTCCTGCCGTTCGGCATGGCGTGCGCGTTCCTCGGTGTGCAGCTGGCCGTGTTCGGCGTGATGATGGGCGCCTCGTTCGCCCCGAACCACAAGGGCATGCCGACGATCGCCCACGATGCGAAGGTCGACTTCTTCTCCCGCCAGGTCCGCACCTCGCGCAACATCCGCGGTGGCTGGTGGGTGTCGTTCCTGATGGGCGGCCTGAACTACCAGGTCGAGCACCACCTGTTCCCCTCGATGCCCCGCCCTGCACTGAAGCAGGCACGGCTGCTGGTCCGGGACCACTGCGACAGCCTCGACGTGCCCTACACCGAGACCACCCTGCTCCGCTCGTACGGCATCGTCGTCCGGTACCTCAACCGGGTCGGCCTGGCCGCCCGTGACCCGTTCGACTGCCCGATGACCAGCGAGCTCCGCATCAGCTGACCCGCGCGGAGACACCAGCTCCGGAACGGACCGCGGCCGACTCGAGGTGATCGAGTCGGCCGCGGTCCGTTCATCGTGCTGTCACCCGGGAAGCCGGGCGGTCGTGCGGTCGGGCCGTCAGATCGTGATCGTCTCGCCGTCGGCCAGGGTCACCAGGTCGATGCCGGTGAGCTGCCCCGCGAACTGTGCGAACGAGCCCTTGCCGGCGTCACTGAGCATGAGGTCGTGGATCTGCACGGCACGCTCCGGCTGCACGGCGCGGACGAAGTCGACGAGCTCGCCGAGCTTCGCCCACGGGCCGGAGGTCGGCACGAGCAGCGTCTCCACCGGCACGCCCGGCGCCGAGTACGCGTCGCCCGGGTGGAACACGCGGCCGTCCACCAGGAAGCCGACGTTCGTCATCGGCGGCAGGTCGGCGTGGATGACCGCGTGGTCGCCGCCGAACACGCGGACCTCGAAGCCGCCGGCCGTGACCGTGTCACCGGGGGAGACGGCGACCACACGGCCGTCGTGCGCACCGAGCGCGTCCACGACGGAGGCCGGCGCCCAGACGCGGAGGTCGGGCTGCGCGTCGAGGGCTGCGCTGAGGACCTCGGCATCGAAGTGGTCGGGGTGGTCGTGGGTGACGAGCACGGCATCGGCTGCGGCGACGAGGTCAGCGGACGCCGACGTGTAGGCACCCGGGTCGAGGAGGACGCTGCGGTCGCCGTCGCGGAGGACCACGGTGGCGTGGGTGTGCTTGGTGAGTTCCATGACCCGAAGTGTACAGCCGACCTGTACACTTTCGCCCATGGCCCTGCGCGACTTCACGCTCGACGACGCGAACGCGCTGCGCCGCGCGATCGGCGACAGCACCCGTGCCGTCCGCCGCACCGAGACCACACCCGAGGGCCAGGTCGAGACCCTCGGCTTCCTGGCCCGTGACGGCGCCCAGAGCATCGCCGCGCTGGCACGACTCCGTCGCGTGCGGCACCAGTCGATGCGGGTGACGGTCGCCGACCTCGAGGCGCAGGGGCTCGTCGAGCGCAGCCCCGACCCCACCGACGCCCGGGGTGTCCTCGTCGCGTTGACCGACGCCGGTCGCCAGACCGTCGAGGACCTCCGCCTCCGCCGCTCGGCCCGTGTCCTCGACGCCGCCGAGCGTGCCCTCACACCCGGAGAGCGCTCCACCCTCGCGCACGCGGCGGACGCGCTCGTCAAGCTCACCGCCGCGCTGGAGGCCGACGGCCGCTGACCGCACCGGCGAGCCGACGGCGGACTGGAGGCGCGGGGCGGGCCCGCACCGCGCCTCCCGTCCGCCGCTCGCCCATCGGGCGTCCCGGCCCGACCTGTCAGGTCAGGAGGCCGGCTCGAAACCGTAGGCCGAGGGATCCCGACGGATGGCGTGCAGGACACCCCGGATGTTCCACGAAGCAGTACCGACCTCGATCCGGTACTCGCCGGGTGGGGACAGTCGGGCGGCGATCTGCTCGTTGTTGGACCGGGTCACCCCGTCGCGCAGGAGGAGCCGGCCACAGTCCCGGGTGGAGATGACGACCTGAGGGATCGGCCCGCCGATCCCTCGAGAGGATGACGACTGCATCTCGCCTTCCGCTGCTGTGACGTCGCAGGTGATCGTCGTCCTGTGTTCAGCGTCGTAGGAACGGACCACGGCGGGGCCGACGAAGACCACTCCGACGATCACGAGGACCGCAACGACAGCGGCGCCGAAGCGGAACCAGGCGCGCCGCTGTCCGGGGCGGACCGACCGTGACGCCGATCGGTCGTCTGCCGTGCTCGCGCTTCGACTGCCCACGTCTGCCATTCCTTCGGTGTCATCCGTCATCCTGCCCGGTCAGCGAACACGGCTCCCGACGGGCAGCGGTCCCTCGCCGCCGCCGAGGAAGCCGTTCCAGGCGTCGCGCCTGAGGTCTTCGCCGGTGTCGCCCTGCGGCTTCAGCGTTTCGTTGAGCACGGAGCCTCCAGCGCCGGCCACGCTGTCCGCACCGAGACCGACGGCACCATTGGCGAACGCGAAGCCCCGCGACGAGGCGCCGTGATCGCCGGACAGCGGTGCCGCGTGCCGTCCGGTCCCGGCCGGCAGGAGGTCGTTGAGGTCGAGCCCCTTCTGCATCGCAGACGACGCCACGCTGCTACCCGCCCCGCTCACCACACCGGCTCCGGTGGTCTGCAGGAAGTCCGACACGTTGCGCTTGCCTTCGAGTGCCGGGTCCGTCATGTAGTCGACGCCGTTGGACGCGCCGCCCTCGACACTCGCGGCGGTCGCAGCACGACCGGTCTGGCTCATGATCCCGCGGCCCACCGTCGACGCCACACCGGTGCCCGTGCTGCCCACGACGGTCGAGGCGCCGGCCGCGGCCTTCATCCCGGACGCGACACCGCCGCCGAGCAGGCCGGTGCCGAACCCGATGAGCGACTGCCGTCCGACTTCGCCCCAGTTCACGTTGCCGCTGTCCGGCCCCTGCTTCAGGACCGAGAAGCCACCCGCGAGCAGACCACCGGACGTCGCGGCCATCGCCAGGGTGACGAGCGCGCCCCCGGGCACGAACATCAGGGCGACCCCGACTCCGATCGCGGCGTAGGCGGCGATCGCCTCCTTGTGGTCGGCGATCCAGTTCCCCGCCGTGGCGAAGTTGCCGACCCGGGCGTCGTTGTACGCCTTGAGGTCCTCGTCCGTCGCCGGGCGCAGTCCCAGCGGGTCGATCGCGTGCAGCGGGTCGTTGCCCGCGTACGAGTACGGGTTGCCGGCCCAGCCGGCGCCCACGACGGGCGCAAGCGGGTCGGCCGAGAGGAAGCCCCGCGCGACCGGGTCGTAGACGCGGGCACCGAGCCACTCGAGACCGCCGACACCGAGGCCGCCGGTGGCGGACAGCGTCACGCCGGTCGGCAGACCCAGTTCGGACTGGAGGCCCGTGGCAGCCGCCAGCACCGCCCACGGGTCCTGCGCATCGGTCGCGCGGGCACCGCGCCAGCCGTTCGTGTCGGCGGCGTCCCCGACCAGGGTGACCCCGCCCGGGAGTTCGAGCAGCGAGGTCCCGGCGACGCTGACGAGCGTCGGCACGAGGGCGGCGGTGTCCCACCACGTCTCGGCCCCGCCGGCGTCGGCGAGCTCGCCGAGCACGTCCACCCAGAGGTCGACACGGTCGGTCTCGCGGTACTCGGCGTCGCGTTCGACGACTCCGCCCAGGTACCCGAGCGCGGACCAGGTGTACTCCGTGGTCGCGCCGTCCGGCGTGGTGCGGCGGACCCGACGTCCGAGGCCGTCCGCGACGTACTCGGTCCGCTCGCCGTCCGTCGTCGACGCCAGGAGGACGCCGGCGGCGTCGTACTCGTGGCGGGTCTCCACCCCGTCGACGGTCTCGGCGACGAGTCGGCCGCCAGCGTCGTACGTCCAGGTGCGCCCACGACCGTCGTCGTCGAGCGCGCTGACCAGCTGACCGGCGGCATCGTGCCGGTAGGTCACGCGTCCGTCGGCACCGGAGATCGCGGAGATGCGGTCGTCGTCGTCGCGCTCCACGGTGGTCTCGGACACGCCGTCGGGCGTCGTGGCGGTGTGGGCGACGAGGGCACCGGCGCGGTACGTCCAGTGCTGCACGAGGTCGCCCGAACCCGACTCGACCACCCGACCGGCGGCGTCGTACGAGAAGGTCCCGGCCGGGCGTCCGTCCCGCTCGACGGCCACGAGTCGGCCGGCGGTGTCGCGGCGCATCTCGCTGCGGGTGCCGTCCGGGTCGGTGCGTGCTGCGCGGAGACCGTCGGCGTCGTACTCCCACGCCACCGCCTGGTCGCCGCGCGCGCGACGGACGAGCAGCCCGCGGCGGTCGTACTGCAGTTCGTGGTCGAGCGTCCGGCCCGCGCCACGGGTGTGGTCGGTGACGATGATCCGGCGACCGACGGGGTCGTGCGAGACCTCGCCCTGCAGGGTGCCGTCGACCTCGAGTCGCTGGCGTCGGCCGGCCGCGTCGTACGACCAGACGACGACCCGCCCGTCGCGGCCGGTCTGGCGCACCGGACGGCCGGCGTCGTCGTACTCGATCGTCGACGTCCGGCCGAGCGGGTCGGTCTCGGCGACCAGACGGTCCGCGGCGTCGTACGCGCGGCGGGTGACCGCGCCGGTCGGGTCGGTCACCGTGACCACGCGACCACGGGTGTCGTACCCGTAGCGGGTGATGCCACCGAGCCCGTCGACGACCTCGGTGACCTGCCCCGCGGCGTCGTGACGGAACCGACGACGGCCGAAGCGTGCGTCCTGGACGGAGACGAGCCTCCCGGCCGTGTCCCAGCGGTACCGCGTCGTGCCGGAACCCGGCGTCGAACGGGTGACCACTCGTCCGACGGCGTCGTACTCGGTGCGCTCGACCTCGCCCGTGGGCAGGGTCCGCGCGATGACCCGGGACTCGGCGTCGTACGCCAGGGTGGTCCGCGCGCCGAGGGGGTCGACCGAGGCGGCCGGACGGCCACACGCGTCGTACTCGTAGGTGCTGCGGGCGCCGGTGGGCGTCGTCAGCGCGACCACCCGACCGGCCAGGTCGCGCTCCAGGCGGGTCAGGCCGCCCTCGCCGTCGACGAGCTCGACCGGGTTGCCCGCGGCGTCGTACGTGACGAGCTCGGCTCCGGTGGCGTCACTGGTCCGCTCGACCGGACGACCGAACTCGTCGAACCGCACGGCCGACGTCGAGAACGCGTCACGGAGGGTCTGGACGCCGGTGCTCGGGTCCGCGCTCGACTCCTGCCGGACGCCGGTCGGGTCGACCGTCGCCGTCAGCGCGCCGTCCACCGAGTACTCCCGCAGCCAGCGTGCGCCGGTCGGGTCGGTGACCGCACGCAGGCGTGAGAGGGCGTCGTGTGCGAAGGACCACGAGGCGCCGTCCGGGAGGGTCACCGATGCGGTGTTCCCCTGGTCGTCGTGGGTCTGGCTGGTGACGCGACCGAGCGCGTCCGTCACCGAGGCGACCTCGCCGTCGGGACCGTACGCGATGCTCGTCCGGGCGCCGGTCGCGTCGACCTGCGCGGTGACGCGTCCGGCCGGGTCGAACTCGGACCGCCAGACGGCACCGTCCGGGTCCTGCCGCGCGACGACGTTGCCGGCCGCGTCGTACCGGTACTCCGTCCGAGCGCCCGACGGGCTCACCACGGCGGTGACCTGCCCGAGGAGGTCACGCTCGATGCGCGTCGTGTCGCCGACGGTGTTGGTCACCGACGCCAGCTCGCCGTGGGCGTCGTGCGTCAGGGTGAACGCCACCCCGGTCGGGTCGACCGCGCGGACGAGCAGGCCGTCCTGCCAGGTCAGCTCGGTCCGGCCGCCGAGCGGGTCGGTGATCACCGAGGGGTCGCGGTCCTCGCCCTGGTACGCGAACGTCGTGACGGCTCCGGACTCGGCCACCACGGTGGTGACGCGGTCGTGCTCGTCGTAGCCGGTGGTCACGTCGGCACCCGAGGGCGTCACCGTGCGGACGCGGCGGCCGCGTGCGTCGTAGGCGTGCACCGCCACCGAGCCGTCGCGGGCCGTCGACGACACCAGGTTGCCGTGCGGGTCGTACGACATCGACTGGCGCTGGTCGTCCGAGTCGATGACGCCGACCAGTCGGCCCTTCGGGTCCGCGATCCAGGCGTTCGACCGCGACCCGTCGTCGTCGGAGATCGCCGTGACGCGTCCGGGCAGGTAGGCGAAGCGGACACGGCGCCCGTGCGGGCTGCGCTGCTCGACGACCCGTCGGTCCGCGTCGTACGTGTTGTCGGCCTCGACCACGCCCGCCGCGTTCGTCACCGTGACGACGAGGTCGTCCTCGTTCCACCCGTACCGCCGGGTGCCGGTCGCCGCGGTCACCGAGACCAGACGGAGCCGGTCGTCGTAGCCGTACTCGACACGACGGCCGTCGGAGGCCCGGAGCACGGCGACGCGACCGCCGACGTACTCGACGTCCACCGACCGCCCGCGCTCGTGGCGCAGGCGCACCGGGAGGTCGTCGGCATCGCGGTCGACGTGGACGGCGGTCCCGGGGCCGGCGCTCTGGCCGACCCAGACCCCGGCGGGGGTGAAGTCGATCCGGACGCCGGTGTTGTCGCGGACGACGAGCAGGTCGTCCTCGGCGGCGAGCCACCGGTTCTCGCCGACACCACGGTCCCAACCCGCGCCGCTGCGGGGGAACCGGATCTGACGGCCGTCGGCCTCGACCAGGGACGCGCCCTCGTCGTCGAGCAGCAGTCGGGTCTCGAGGACGGACGCCCAGCCGGGACCGAACAGACCGACCCGCCGGTCGAGCGAGTTGTACATCCGCGTGACCGCGAGGCTGGCCGATGCGGGCAGGAAGGTCAGGTCCGTCTCCGGCTCGACGAAGTTGCCGGTCGTGGTGTTGACCGGGTCCATCGAGAAGCCCGTCGTGGGCTGCGCGCCGTACGCCGTCGGCGGCTCGAACGCGAGCGCGGACCGGGTCGCCGAGACACCTGCGGCCTGCAGTGCGGCACCCAGCGCGGCATCCGAGACGGTGGACACCGATCCCTCGCCACCCGCGGCGGCGAAGGCGTCCGCGACGGTGTTCGCCCACGTGACGTCCTGGTCGTTGTCGCTGAGCCACTTCTCGAACCCGCTGACGAGTCCGGACGAGCTGATCGTGCCCCAGTGACACTTCGCGGCGAAGTCCTCGAACTTGCCCCGCAGTGCGCCGGGCTTGCCGGACAGGTCGGCGTTCAGCTGGGACGAACCGGTCGCGAAGGAGCGGAGGTCCTCGGGCTTCGCGGACGAGGTCCCGCCACCGCCCCCGCCGCCGGAACCCGGGTTCGGGGTCTGCCGGCTGCCGACCGAGACGGTCGGGTCGCTGAAGGTCGGCTTCGGCTCGGCCTGCTCGGTCGGTGCCTTCTCGCCCCCGAACCAGTCGTCGTGCCAGCGCTCGACCAGGTTCCGGTTCGCCTGCCGCTCGTCGAACTCCCGCGCACGGCGACGACGGTCGTTCTCGCGTTTCGCGGCCGCCTGCATCGTCTGCACCCAGCCCGAGACCGTGCGCATCGTCGACACCAGGTCTCGTGCACCGATCGCTGCGGTGGTGCCGTTCTGGTCGAACAGCTCCGCGAAGTGCCCGCGGAACTCCGCCAGGCCCGTGGTCTTGTAGGAGGAACGGGGCCCGCTCTGCGACTCGACGCTCGACGCGGTCGTCGACAGTGCGCTGATGAGCGCCTCTGCCGTCGCGTCGTCGAACTCGACCGGTTCGTTGCCGTGCGGATCTGTCATGATGTTCCCCCCGAGTCGTCGTCGAGCACTGTCGATGTCCCCACAGCAGCGCCGAACATCCCGATGCTACCGGACCAGCCGACTTCTCGTAGGGTGTTCTGCATGGCGACTCCAGCACCATCCCAGGGCGAGCGCAGTGCGGGCCGCAGTGCAGCCGGCGACGGGCCGCTCTTCCGTGTCCGACGGCGTCGATGGCAGTACATGGTCGCCCGCGTCGTGGCGGTCGCCGGGTTCCTCGTCGCGGCGCTCCTGCTGCTGGCGACGGCCGGGCGTGACGACACCGAGACCGGGTTCCTCATCGCCGTCGTGGTGTTCCTCGTCGTCTGCGCCCTGGTGGTCGTCCTGACGATCGGCCTCGCCCGCTCCGCCGTCGAGGCGTTCCCGGACCACCTCCGCGTCCGCTCCGGCTTCGGCCAGTGGCGGACGGTGTCGGCGTCCGACATCGCCACGATCGAGACCGAGGCCAGCCGCTGGTCGGGCTTCAACGCCCGCGACGCCCGGCGCCGGAAGCTCTTCGCGGTGTTCTCCGTGTACGCGGGTTTCCGTGAGCTCTGCGCGTGGCTGGAGCAGCACGCTCCCGGTCCGTGGGGCGCGTACGTCGCCCCCGGCGGACCGACGAAGCGCTGACCGGGCCCCGGGCCTCCCGCGCGTCCGACGCTCAGCGGTCCGTCGTCGAAGGGCCCGGCGTCGACGGGTCCGGCGTCGACGGGTCCGGCGTCGACGGGCCCGGCGTCGACGGGTCCGGCGTCGGCCCGTGCCCGTCCGTGCTCTCCGCTCGCCGGGTGCGGAACACGCCGGTGTCCGCGTACTCCCCGGCGAGCCGGATCGTGGCCATCCAGCCCCACACCAGGGTCGACTTGCCGACGTAGCTGGGCCCGGTCCACTGCTCCTGCCCGGCGTCGGCGGGTTCCACGGTGTCGACGACCTGCAGCCCGCCCTCCGTGAAGACCTCGATGCGGGTCAACGCCCGGTCGATCGGCGGGAGCCCACGGACCGCGTCGGCCGTCGGTGGGCCGTCGCCCTGCCACGGCAGGAGGGCGACGATCAACGGCGTGCGCTTCCGGGGCATCAGCTCGACGACCTGGAGGCACGCCCACCGCCCGGTGGTCCCCTGGACCCCGATGAGGTCCCCGATCCGCAGCGCAGTGGCACTCCGCGGTGCGCAGGGGAGCACCCTGGCCGTCACCACGACACCACCCGGTCCTCGGACATCCGGCCCCCGCTCCCCGACACGATCGTACGGGGGTGCGCGGACGGCGGCGGACGATCGAGCGGCCCGCTGCTGGCCCGGGTCGACGGCCAGGGTCGACGGCCCGGGTGAACGCTGGACGACAGCCATCGTCGAACCGGGACCGCCGGTGTAGGTTGAGCCCCGTACGGACCATCCCGATGCGTGCGTTCCCGACGAGACCGTTGCCCTGACTCGGTTGCGGGTGCCCCGCCTCTCCCCGGGGGTCCACACCTGTGCACACACCGCCGGCCTCCGCCGTGCACGCATCGAACTGGTCAGAACCCGGTTCACCATGAAGTACGTCGTCTACGGACTGACATCCGTCCTCACCAGCAGTGCCGCCGCCTCCGCGGTGATGCGGTACGCGGTCGCCCTCGGACAGGCCGGCAGCAGCGACCTCGTCGCGATCCCGGCCGTCGACATCGCGGGCGTGCCGATCGCCGTCGAGGTGCTCCTCGGACCCGGCGTCCCCCTGCTCGCCGAGCCCGCGGCGGACGACCTGCTCGAGCCCGAGCACCGGGAGTTCATCGGCGACCTCGAGGAGCGCACCCGCACCGTCCTGGCCCGCCGGTCCGAACGGGCCTGACGGCCTGACGGCCTGACGGCCTGACGGCCTGACGGCCCGACGGCCCGACGGCCCGACGGCCCGACGACCGCCGGCCCGGTCGGTTCCTCAGCCGCGCACGACCAGCGTCCCCGGCCCGAACGGCAGCGCACCGGCCCGGTACTCGATCACCGCACCCGCCGCTGCCGCCGCATCGACGCGCACCGAGGCCGCGCCGAACCGCCACCTGCGGTTGATGCCGAAGACGGCGAACTCCACGCTGCCCGCGTCGGGCAGCGCCCACGTGCCGGACCCCCACTGCGCCGGCTGGCTGACGCCGTCCACGACGACGGTCGGCCGCGCGCCCCAGGCGAACCACGGCTCGTGCAGCCGGAGCTCGACCCGGCGACGGGTGGTGCCGGACGGCAGCGGAGCCTCCGTCACCACCCGAGCGTCCCCGGCTCGCCCTTGAACGGACCGACGATGTCCGCGGTGATCCAGCCGCCGTAGAAGTCACCGGCCTGCGCGCGGACCCGTTCGCCGGCGATCTCGCACGAGTCCATCTGCGACGGGTACACGGCCACCAGGTCGCGCAGTTCGCCGTAGCCCTCCCACGGCGTCCGGTAGGTCCAGGCGCCGCGCCCGACGACCTGGTCGCCGCCGTGCACGTCGAAGTACGAGGCACTGCCCTTGAACTCGCACATGCTCGACCCGCTGGTGGGGACGAGGGCGTCGGGCACGAAGTCCGCGATCGGCAGGTAGTAGACCGGCGGGTGACTGGTCTCGAGCACCCGGACCGCCCCGGTCGTGTCGGCGATGACCTGACCGCCGAGCCGGACGACGACGCGGGCGTCGGTCCGCTCGACCCGCGGCGGGCGCGGGTAGTCCCACACGGACTCCTGACCGGGTCCGGGGATGTCGGGGGTGGGGTGGAAGGAGCTGCGTCGGGTCATGACACCAGTTCTACCCGTCGGTGCCGACCGCACTGGAGGCTCGCCACCAGCTGGCGCCTCGACTGGCCCTGCACAGGTGGTCGTGACCTCGTCGGTTCTCCACAGAACGGGGCGGTCGCTGGCCGTGTGGCCGCCTCCACGGCACCATGGTCATCGACGACCAGTACGACGACCAGTACGACGACCAGTACGACGACGGGGGACGACATGTTCGGGATCGGCAAGAAGAACAAGCAGGACGAGGTCGCAGCGGCACCTGCGGCACCTGCGGCACCGGCCGCGCCGGCGACCGGCCCGGTCACGGACCTCGGCGTCGCCACCGGACGCATCAGCCTCGAGAAGCGTCAGACCGTCAGCCTCCGGAAGACCCAGAAGACGACGGTCACGATCTCCTGGCCGAACAGCACCGACTACGACGTGTACGCCCTGGTCCGCTACCGGGACGGGCACGTCGAGACGGTGTCGCAGTTCGGCACGAAGACCGACCGGGCGTTCACACCGCGGACCGCCGACGGCGCCGTGGTGCACCTCGGCGACCAGCGACGCGGTGCCCGGGGCGCGACGACGATGGCGGACGAGGTCGTCGAGATCACCCTGACGCCGGAGATCGACCGCATCGTGCCGGTGGTCTACTCGGCGCAGTCGAACGGCACCGGGTCGTTCCGCCGGTACCAGGTCGGCATGACGATCGACAACGGCGCAGGCGACGTCGTCGAGATCGCGGCTCGCGACGCCGACAGCAACGACAAGGTCTACTCGTGCGTGCCCGGCGTCATCACGAACGGCGAGCAGGTGCACGTCGAGAAGGTCGAGCTGTACTCGGCGCCGAAGTCCGAGCGGCGGCCCGTGGTGAACGCCGACGGGTCCGTGACGATGGACGCCGGGCCGGTCAACGCCTACAAGTAGGGAGCCGGGTGACAGCGCGGCTCAGCGGAGCGGACGCGGCGTCGGCACGCCGTGCTCAGCTGCGCAGCGTCGCCCGCGGGTACTCGCCGAACTCGTTCCGGTACGCCGCCGAGAACCGGCCGAGGTGCGCGAAGCCCCAGCGCCGTGCGATGTCCTGCACGGACGTCGCCGAGGCGTCCGCCTGCAGGAGGTCACGGCGGACCCGGTCCAGCCGAGCCCGCAGCAGGTACGTCATCGGGGTCTGGTCCAGGTGTCGCTGGAACGCCTCCTGGGTGGCGCGGACGCTCAGCCCGGCGGCCTCGGCGATGTCCGAGACGCTCATCGGCTCGGCGACGTGTTCGTGGACGTACTCGACGGCGGCGCGCAACCGGGTCCGTCGGGGCAGCAGCACGGCGGGCGGCAGGGCCGTCGCGGTCGGCGGGTACATCCGGAGGAACGCGGCCGCGGTCCCGCGCGTCAGGGTGTGCCAGAGCAGGGTGTCGACGCCGCCCGTCTTCAGCTCCCGGGACAGCATGGCCAGGCTGCTCCGCCACTGCGTGATCGCGGCGGGGTCGAGGGTGCGCAGGTGGTCGATGCCGAGGTCGGTGACCTGTCCGGTGTGGAACAGCTCGTCGGCGACCTCGTGGACGAGTCGGCGGGACATGTGCACGAGCCGTTGGTCGTAGTCCTGGTACTCGAAGACGAACTCGCGGGCGGTCGGGAAGAGCATCGGCACGTCGAGCTGCAGCGGCACCCGGTCCTCGGTGACGTCGGGGACCCCGTACCCGGCGGTGATCCACTGCACGACGTAGTCGGCTGACCGGGGGATCGCCCCGCGGATCGTGCCGCCGATCTGGGAGCGGCGGAGCGTCACGTCGCTGTCGCCGACCGCGCTGTACCGGTAGGCGAAGGGGTGGTCGGTGGTCCGGGCCTCCCAGTCGTGTCCGTCGTAGAGGCGACCGACGTCGGCGACGACCGCGTCGCTCGAGCTCCCGGCGGCCTCGATCCGCACCGGTCCGACCGCATCGGCTCCCCGCGTCGTGGTCTCGGCCCGCCGGGCGATGGCGTCGAGCATGCTGGTCATGATCGTCTCCCTGTCGACCACCGCGCAGGCGGCCGGATCGCTGCTGTCCCTGTCAGCACTCCGTCGACGTTCGCGGAACTGGACGTCGAGCGGAGCTCGCTGATTGACACGGTACGCAGCCGTCCGTGAAGCGTTCAGGGGTTGACGCGCTCGTCACGGAGGTGTTATCACCGACCAGCTGTCGCCGGTCAGGCAGCGACCACCTGGCCCGCCGCCCGGTCTGCCGCCGCGTCCCCGCGGAGCATGCGGTCGGCCGTCCGCAGGGACAGCGCCATGATCGTCAGGGCCGGGTTGGCGATGACCGCACTCGGGAACACCGAGTTGTCGCAGACCCACAGGTTCGGGACGTCCCACGAGCGACCCGCGGCGTCGACGACCGAACTGCCGGCGTCGGCACCCATGCGCGCGGTGCCGATGGTGTGCGCGGTCCGTTCGAGGACCCGGACGTCCTGCCCGCCGGCCGCCTCGACGATGGCCGTCATCGTGCGCACCGCGTGCCGGCCGATGGCGTCCTCGTTCTCACCCGGGGTGAAGGTGATCGTGGCCTTGCGGATGCCGTGCTCGTCGACCTCGTCACCGAGCACGAGCCGGTTGTCCTCGTACGGCAGGCACTCGGCGTTGATCCCGACGCCGGCCATGTGCGGGTAGTCGCGCATCGCCTGCACGAGGGCCGCGCCACGGAGGCCGCCGCCCCGGACCAGGGAGGTCGCGAAGGTCAGCGGCTGCACGCCCAGGCTCTGGATCAGGTAGCCACCGGCGAAGTCCGCGTCGCTCGGGCGGATGAAGTCCTCGGTGATGATCGACGAGGGGTAGCCGCGGTACGACCGCATCGACTCGTCGAACCGTGCCCACACCTGGGTGGCGCCGTGGGCGGTGAAGTTCCGACCGACCTGGTCGCTGCTGTTCGCCAGTCCGGTGTGCAGCAGCAGGCGTGGGGTCTCGACACCACCGGCGGCGAGCACGAGCGCGCGGGTCCGCTGCCGGTGGTCGCGGCCGCCCTGGCGGTACACGACCGCCTCGACCTGGCCGCGGGCGTCGAGCTCGATGCCGTGCACGAAGGCCTCGGGGCGGATCTCCGCACCGAACGCGACGGCGGCGGGCAGGTAGGTGGTGTCCATCGACACCTTCGCGCCGTTGCGGCAGCCCTGGTGGCAGGAACCGCACGAGACGCAGGCGTGCCGGAGACCGTGGTGCTCCTGGTGCCGGTCCTCGGTGGTGAGGGCGACCGGGGCGTCGGTCGCGGTGATGCCGACCGCCGCGGCGCCCCGCATCATCATGTCCGACGACGCGTTCCGACCGGGCGGGCGCATCGCGTACCGACGGGACGGGTCCCACGGGTAGTGCTCGGGTCCGGCGACCCCCACGTCGTGCTCGACCTGCTCGATGTAGCGGATCAGCTCGGCGTGGTCGATCGGCCAGTCGTGCCCCTGCCCGGACTCCGTCGCCAGGTGCAGGTCGTGCGCACTCGGACGGGGCGTGAAGGCTCCCCAGTGCAGTGTCGAACCGCCGACCCCGGTGCCGCTGTTGTTCGGACCGAAGGCGGTCGGGGCGCCGCCGCCGCTGATCCGCTCCTCCATCCAGTTGATGTCCGCCGGTGCCTCGACCTCGTCGGGCAGGTGGTCGCCCGGTTCGGTGTTGCGGCCGGCCTCGAGCGCGACGACGCGGAGGCCCGCGCGCGCCAGGCTCGCGAGCAGCGGTGCGCCGCCCGCTCCGGTGCCGACGACGACCGCGTCCACGATCTCGTCCTCGCCGTGGTGGCGCTGGTGTTCGAGCCTCATGGTGTTGCTCCGTCCGGTTCCCATGCTTCGCGTTGTCCGGCTCCCAGCAGCTGGAAGCCCTGCTTGCGCACGCCGTCCCCGCCGTTGGCGAAGCCGTCGTAGTCGATCGCGGCCATCGTCGCCGGGTGGGCGAGCCACTGCTTGACGAGGTCGACGCCGGCGTCCTCGAACCAGGCGCGCAACTGCCCGCCGTCGAGGATGCCGCCGGCGGGGGTGTACGTGCCGTCGTCGACCGCGTCGAGGACGTCGGCCAGGCGCTCGTCCGAGACGGCGGCCTCCGGGGCGAGCACGTCGAGCGCTGCCCGGTAGGCGTCCGCGTCGGCGGGCAGCCCGTCGACGCGCCAGCCGTCACCCAGACCGTCGGCCAGCTGCGCGTCGACGCGGATCGCCAGGTCGATCTGTCGCTCGGCGGGCTGCGGCACCACGACGCGGGCGACGGCGCGGAGCGTGTCGAGCTGTGCGACGGAGAGCGCGCGCGGTCGTGCGGCCGGGTCGTCCGGCAGCGCGCGGGCGGCCAGGACACCGCGGTTCTTGGCGCTCACGCGGGGTGAGGCGATGATCCGGGCCGACGCGGCGGGGACGGCGGGGCCGTGGTCGACTCGGCGTTCCCAGAAGGAGCGGATCCGGTCGGCGACGGCGTCGGGCTGCTCCCACGGCAGCAGGTGGGCGGCTCCCGGGACCACGTCGAACTCGCCGCGCGGCCAGTGCGGCAGGTTCACCTCGCGCTGAGCGTCCGGTCCCAGGTCGCCGTCCTCGGCTCCGGCGAGCACGAGTGCGGGCACCGGGCTCGGTGCGATCGCGTCGGACCAGTCCTCGCGGCTGCCGCGGAGCAGCCATGCGGTCCAGGCTGCGGGGTCGGCGCGCCGGACGTCGTGGACGGCCATCGCGTACGGCTCCGGAGCGAGTCGGTCGGCGGTGTTCGCGTCGACGAACTCGGCGGCTTCGTCGGGACCGATCTCGTGGTCGGCGGCCCAGGCGAGCATCGACGCGCGGCGCTCCTCGTCCATGGGCTCGGGGGAGAGGGGAGACGCGGCCAGGAGCACGACGGCCCGCAGCCCGAACAGTCCGTTCGCCCCGCTCATCGTGCGACCGGCGACGACCGAGGCGACCTTGCCGCCCATCGAGTGGCCGACCAGCGCCCACTCGGTGGCGCCGCTCGTGCCGATGGCCCGCTCGACGTGCACGGCCATCTCCTCGACGGTCGTGCCGGTGACGGCGGAGCTGGACCCGAAGCCGGGGAGGTCGATGCCGACCAGGTCGACCGTGCCGCTGAGCCGGGCGCGCAACGCGGCGAACTCCTCAGAACTCGACCCGAGGGCGTGGAGACAGAACGCGGTCGCAGTCATGACTCGTTCCTACCGGTCGAGCCGCCCGGCTCCCCAGCCCCGCTGTACCCCTCGTGCGCGCGAGCGTCGGCCGCGCGTGCCCACGGCCGGGAGGCGCGGCACCGGTCGATCGCCGTGCCCACGCGGATCGGTGGGTCACCCCGGATCGGGGATCCCGCGCACGGACCGAGCCGCTATCGGCAGTCGGACGGCATCGGGGTACAGATCAGACCCCCCGGAGGGGCGCGTTCCTGGCATCCCGCTGGAAGTCGTGACGACGCCGTGACGAACGTCCTCTCCAGCCCGTCTCATCCGTGAACAGCACCCGCTGGGAACGCCCGGCGGGCCATTCGGAAGGAGACACCATGGCTGACACCACCACGACCACCCCGAGCACCCTCGCCACCAGCGCGACGGGGACGAAGAACACCGGCAACCACGCCGCCTCGGGCAAGACCGTCATCGACGACACCGTCGTCTCGAAGGTCGCCGGCATCGCCGCCCGCGAGGTCAACGGCGTGCACTCGCTCGGCAACGGCGCAGCGCGTGCCATCGGTGCGATCCGCGACGCCATCGGCCAGCGTGACCACGGCCAGGGCGTCAAGGTCGAGGTCGGCGAGAAGCAGGTCGCCGCCGACATCACGATCGTCGCCGAGTACCCGGTGCCGCTGCAGCAGGTCGCCGAGGGCGTCCGCTCGTCGGTCTCCCGCGCGCTCGAGCAGATCGTCGGCATGGAGGTCGCCGAGGTCAACGTCACCATCCAGGACGTCTTCATCCCGGGTGACGACGACGAGGACGACGACAAGAAGGAGTCGCGAGTCGCATGAGCACCACACTGAGCGGCGCCCTGATCGGCGCCATCCTGGCAGTCGTCGCACTGCAGTTCGGCTTCTGGGGCTTCGTCCTGGTCGTCGTGTTCGCCGCGATCGGAGCACTCGTCGCGGCCCTCGTCACCGGTCGCATCGACCGGAACGCCCTGACCGACGTGCTGACCGGACGCCGGAGCTCCCGGTGACCGGCGGCCCGGGCACCGTTCCGGGCCGTGTCGAGATCACCACCCGCGCCCTGACCTCGTGTGCGCGCGCCGTCGCCGCCGAGCGGCTCGGAGCGCCCGCGAAGCGGGTGCGGGTGGAACTCGGCGACGCCCGTGGGGCGTTGGCCCTGGAGATCACCGGCCCGGTCGCTGCCGGTACGGACCTGGTCCAGGAGGCCACCACCGCGGCGGCCGAGGTCCGGAGCCGTGTCAGCGCCCTCACGGGGCGTCGTGTCGGGTCGGCACGCATCGAGTTGACCGGGATCGTGCGCGAGCGCGACACCCGGGTCCGGTAGGAGGAGAACACCATGAGCAGCAGTTCCGTCGAACGCCGGCTGCGTCGCCGCAGCGTGCACCGTTCCCGGTCCACGGCAGTGTCCGTGGCGTTGGTGGTGCTCGTCCTGGTCGCGGCGTGGATCGGCACCGAGTCGGTCCTCCGTGCGGTCGGTGCGGCGCCACTGCTGGCCGACCCGCAGACCGCGGTGGACGCCGCACTCAAGCCGGACGCGACCTTCGTCACCCTCGTCGAGGTGATCGCCGCGGTGCTCGTCATCGCCGGTGTGGTCCTCGTCGTCCTGGCCCTGAAGCCCGGCCGGCAGCACCGCTCCGTGGTGCCGCACGACCGCGGCGCCGTGGTCATCGACTCGTCGATCATCGCCTCGACCGCCCGGAACGCCGCCGGCCTCGCCGCCGGTGTGCCGGACGCCCACACCACCGCGAGCGCCCGTGGCGCCCGGACCGAGGTGCACGTCGTCCCGATGTCCGGCGTCCCGGTGGACTCGGCAGCCGTCGAGCACGCCGTCGCCGAACGCCTGGGTCGCCTGGACGACCGGTTCGGCCGCCACGTCACCGTCCGCGTCAGCGAGAAGGGCACCCTGTCATGACCTCGAGCAACCGCACCCTGAACCGGATCATCCTGTTCGTGCTCGGCCTCGTCGCCGTCGTGGTCGGCCTCGCCATGGGCGCCGGTGTCCTGCCGGCCGTCCGTGACGCACTCCAGCCGTACCTGACGTTCCCCGACCGCGTCGAGGTCCCCGCGACCTCGCTGTGGATCGTCGCGGCGGTCTGCCTCGTCGTGGTCGTCCTCGCACTCGTCTGGGTCTTCACCCGTGGCCGTGGCGGCACCGCCGTCGCCGTCCGTGAAGCCCAGGGCGACGACGAGGTCACCGTGAACGTGGCCCTCGTCCGTGACGTCATCGACCACGAACTGGCCGGCGTGCACGACGTCGTCTCGTCGAAGGTCGACATGTACACGGTGCGCAAGCACCGTGCCGCACGGCTCCGTGTCGCGGTCCGCCGCGGCGGGGACGCCGTCACGGTCCTCGATGCCGTGGACTCGGCGATCGCCACCCTCGACCGGACCCTCGGTCGCGAGGTGCCGGTCCTGGTCCACCTCACCGGCGGCACCCGCTCGGCCCTCTCGAAGGCCAAGCGCGTCGCCTGACGGACGTGCCACGGGCCTCCCGGCCGGCGGCACCACCAGCACCACCAGTACGACCAGTACGACCAGTACGACCCACACCACACCACCGCGGTCGAACCATTGACCGCACGAACGGAAGGAGCCCGTCATGGGACTCGACGACAAGATCAAGAACGCTGCTCAGGACATCGCGGGCAAGGCCAAGGAGGCCTTCGGCAACGCGACCAACGACGACTCCAAGGTCGCCGAAGGCAAGAAGGACCAGGCCGCCGCGAGCGCGAAGCAGACCGGCGAGGACGTCAAGGACGTCTTCCGCAAGTAGCGACCAGCTGACACGACGGGGCACGCGCGCGTTCGAGCGCGGTGCCCCGTCGTGCGCTCACGGCCCGCTCGATCCGAGGAGGAAACCATGCAGAACGACACCCCCGTGCAGCACGACACGCACGCACACACGCAGCTCACCCCCGTTGACCTGCCCGCGTCCCTGACCGCCCCGCTCCCCGAGGACGCCGCGGCCGTCACCGTCGCTGCCCGGACCGCGGCGGTCACCGCCCTCGGTGTCGACGGGGTCCACCACCTCGGCGGGCTCGCCGAGCGTGCGGCCGACCAGGTCCGCAGCCGACTCGGACGCAGCGGCAGCGCCCTCGGCGTCCGCGTCGACGACGCCGACGGCACGCTCGACGTCTCGGTCGCCGTCGTCGTCAGCTACCCGCACCCCGTGATGGCGGTCGCCGCCGAGGTCCGCTCGCAGGTCGGCGCCGCCCTCGCCCAGCTCGCCGAACTGCCCGACCACGTCGAGGTCGACGTCCGCGTCCTCGACGTGCACGGCCCGTTCGACGACGAGCCCTCGAAGCTCGACGAGGCCGTCGAGTCCGTGCGTGGCGCGGCCTCGGACGCGGCGGACACCGTCTCCGACGCGGCGAAGTCCGCAGGGGAGCGCGCTCGATCGGCGGCCGACACGACGAAGTCCGTCGCTTCCGACGCCCTCGCGGCGGCGTCCGCGACGGCCTCGGACGCTGCCGCCTCGGCACGGGACGCCGCCGGGCACGCCCGTGACGCGGTCTCGGACGCCGCCGACGCCGCCGGCGAGGCGACCTCGGACGCGGCGGACACGGCACGGCGCACCGCCTCGGACGTCGCCGACCGCGCCGCCGATGCGGCCGACTCCGCACAGGAGGCGGCGACCGCCGCGGCCGAGCAGGTCGGCGACGACGTCGCGGACGGCATGGCGGAGGCGCGACACCGGGCCGACGCGGCCGACGCGGCAGACGTACCGGCCCCGGCGGACACGGCGGCGCCGGCAGACGCTGCGGCCCCGGCGGACACGGCGGGCTCCGGCCCGGAGGCTGCTGCCGACGCCCTCGAGGACGCTGCGGACGACGTGCGCCGCGCGGCACAGGCCGTCCGCGCCGGCGCCGTCGACGACACGGCCACGGACCGACCGTGAGCGCCTGGGCCGAGCGGCGGATCCGCCGTCAGGTGGCTGCCACCCGGCCCAGGCCGCGCGGGGTCTGGGTCGCGAGCGGCGTCGGACTGGTCGCGGTCCTCCTGCTCGGGATCGGGGCGTTCCTGCCGCTCGTCGGCTTCCTCGCCGGCATCACGGGGACCACGGCCGGGCTCGTGCCGTTCCCGTTCCTCCGCGTGACGCTCGTGACCCTCGTCGGCGCGGTCGTCGTCCTGGCGCTCCTGCTCCTGGCGGTGACACGGCGGCACAGCGCGACCGCCTGGACCGCGGTGGTGCTCGCGCTCCTCGCCACGGTCGGGGTCACGCTCTTCCCGCTCGTCGCCGTCGCGATCGGGTCGGCGGACCGCGCGGGCGACGTGTGGCCCGTCGTCTCGGGCCTCTGGTCGCGTTTCGTCGGCTGAGCTCGGCAGCTCTTGTCCGCATAGCGCAACGTCGACTGTGTAGTGTGCCTAACTACTTTTCCGAGAGCAGAGTGGAGCGGTACACGCAGCACCTCGGAAGGACCGGTCAGATGCACTCGACGCCCACGCGCCCCACATCCGTGGACGGGGACACCCCGACCGAAGCCATCGACATGACCGCTCTGTTCGCCGAGCAGTCGCGTGACGGTCTGCTCGACAGCATCTGATTGGCACTGCCGGTCACCACCTGATCGGTACCGCCCATCCGGGAGCGTCGAACTCGACCGCTCCGCCGCCCGACCGGGTGGCACACCTGCACCACAACGGCACCTCGCGGTGCCCGTCCTGAAAGGCACTCCCATGAGCTTCCTCGGCTTCATCCTCCTCGGCCTCATCGCCGGCGCCATCGCCAAGCTGATCCTCCCCGGTCGTCAGGGTGGCGGCTGGATCGCCACGCTCGTCCTCGGTGTCATCGGCGCCCTCATCGGCGGCTGGCTCGGCGGCCTCATCTTCAACGTGGGCTACGACGGCTTCTTCAGCATCCAGTCGTGGATCATCGCCATCGTCGGCGCGATCATCGTCCTCCTCATCTGGGGTGCGATCACCGGTCGTCGCGGCGCCCGCGCCTGACAGCCCTCCCCGGCGCACGTCGTCGGGAACTCGGAGAGCCCCGCACCTGCTGGTGCGGGGCTCTCCGTGCGTCCGGGGCGCTCCGATCCTGCGGGGCACGGGTTGTCGGTGGTCGGCGGCACACTGGGCAGTGCATGGACTCCGTCGAACAACCCCTCGTCCACGTCGACCGCCGCGGCATCGCCGTCGACGAAGCGGTCGCGTTCTACGAGCACGTCTACGGAAGCCAGGACATCCACATCGGGGACGCAGCGACCGAGGGGTTCTCGTGGCGGTACCGGGCCGTCGGGGACCACGACGTGACGGTGGGGACCTCGTCCGTGGCCGCACGGCGCTGGGGGACGATCGACCCCGGGGACGACTACGTGCTGGCCTGGGCATCCGCCCCGGGCATCCGGATCGACACCGGGTCCACCGCGCCGGTCGACATGCTGCCGGGCGTCCCGGTGATGTACCCGGCCGGGCGGGACTTCACGTTCAGCGCGGCGCCGACCGTGCAGCACCTGATCCGCTTCGACCGGTCGTTCCTCGAGTCCGTCGCCGCGGCACGCCAGGGCGACCTGCCGGCACCGCTGCAGTTCGCCGCGCGGCCCGATCCCGCCGCGCTCCAGCAGCTCCGTCTCGTGATCTCCGCCGCGGCCGGCGCACTGCTCGATCCCGGCACCGCCCGCGACCGGCGCGCAGCCGTCAACACCACCGTCGCCGAAGCGGTCGCCGCGACCTTCGACGCCCGTCCGGTGCCGCCGGCCGGGCTGCTCAGCGAGGGGCCGGCGACCATGCGGCTCGCCCAGGAGTGGATGGTGGCGAACGCCCGGCGGCCGATCACGATCACCGACGTCAGCGTCGCGGCCGGTGTCGCCGTGCGGTCGCTGCAGGCCTCGTTCCGTCGGCACACCGGCGCGTCACCGATGCACTTCCTCCGCCAGGTCCGGCTGCACCGGGTGCGTGCCGAACTCAGTGCGGCCGACCCGGACACGGCGACCGTGGCGCAGATCGCACTCGGCTGGGGCGTCGGGCACCTGGGGCGCTTCTCGGGCACCTACGCGGCCACGTTCGGCGAGCCGCCCTCGGTGACGCTCCGTCGTCGTCGGAGCGTGTGACGGCCCTCCCACGGACCGCGTGACGCGCGCTCGTCGGAACGCGTGACGGCCCTCCAGACGGAACGCACGACGCACCGCTCGTCGGAGCGCGTGACGCGCCTCCCGTCGGACCACGTCACGGGCCGCCCCGACCAGCCCGGAGCAACCGCGGTGCGCGGACCGGACACCGTGTCCAGCGGGCGTACTCCCGGGGCTGCGGGCTTGGCTCCGCGGGGCCCGCGGGAGATGCTGTCCCTGCGCCTCCGAACCCTTCGGGTCGGGCGCACCAGCAGGAAGAGCGCACCGTGAACGAGCGCGTCCGACCCTCCCTCCACGAACTCCGGCTGCAGGCCGACGAATGGCACCGCCGTGGTCTCAGCCACCCCGACGAGATCGACGCGATGGTCTCCCGTCGCACGGCCGGCTCGACGCCCGCCGAACCCACCTACGCCGACTTCTTCACCGTCGTCTGAGCCGCGCCGACCGCGCCACCCGTAGGCTCGGCCACATGTCCGACTTCCCCGCAGACCAGGCCGCCGTCGTCCGCATCGAACGCTCCGGGGACGGCCGGTGGGACCTCACCCTGCTCGGTGCCAGCGGCGTCGCGATCGGGCACGGCGTGCACGTGTTCGACCGCGCGGAGGACGACGGGGTCGACGAACTCGCGGCCGCGCAGGACTTCGTCGGCGGCTACGGCTGGCGCTTCGAGGGCGACGCCGTGCAGCAGGACGGCGCGGACGCGTTCTGGGCACCGCTCATCCGCACCTGAGCGGTCCTCACCCCAGTCCGGGTGAACCTCGGGATCCTGCGTTCTCTGGATGAGAAGATGGTCGGGTGCCACCGATCGACGACGCCAACGGGTTCCGCAAGCAGCGGTTCACGGATGCGGGCGGCTCGGACTACACCGCGATCTTCCGGTCCGAGTACTCCGGCCAGGACCTCCGCCGCGACACCGCCGTCGCGTCCGAGACCTACGCGACCGCGGGCACGCAGTACGAGTACTTCGTCATCGGCAACGACGACCTGACGCTCCGCCGTATGAACGCCCGCGGCGGCCGTCGCGGTGGGGTGATCGGCCCGCGGGACGACCACGTCGTGTTCTGG